>JAFKHV010000141.1 GCA_017306715.1 Legionella sp.
AATACTTAAATTTTGTCCCTTGGGTCCCTTGAGATAAAATTGTAGGAATCGGAGGGTAGCGACGATAACACCGAAAAAAATAATGAGCACTCCACAAAACGAAACGGTATGCTGAATGTACATCTGTAGTTGATGAAAACTAAATGGGTACATAGATAACCTTGGACTGTGTTCTTTATATCAGTTTAGCCATCATTTTTTAATTAGTGTAATAACATATTGGAATGAACGATTCTAGGCGGATAAAATATAAAAATCTTAACAAAACCAACTGATTTAAATATCCAGACTAAGAATGAAAGCTATTTTTTAGTTGCAATATATTCCATAACGTGTAAAAATTGCCCTCCTTATGAAAAAGAAAATATTATTTAGTACACTGTTTTTGGTCGCAGCTTCTGCGTGTGTTAGCATCTGGTGGTACTTGCAAACAGCCAAGTATTTGCCTTCGAGTCTTCCCCAAGTACCTGAAGTATCAACCACTGCGGAATCTAAACCCACATTTCGTCCGGTGAGTTTTAATGAGCTTCCAGGTTGGCATCATGCTCAATTGCGTAAGTCGTTGCAAGCCTTTCAAATTTCCTGTCAAACATTTATCAAGCAGGATCCTGAGCAAGTAGCGGGGACAGACTCCCTGGAGTTGCGTGCAAAAGATTGGCAGCCTGTTTGTCATGCGGCGTTAAAAATTAAACCAGTGAACGCAAAAAACGCGCGTGAGTTTTTCTTAAATTGGTTTCAACCCGTGGAATTTCATGATAAAGAAGCAGGACCTGGTCTTTTTACTGGCTATTATGTTCCTGCGATTAAAGGAAGTACCAAGCGCACTGCTGAGTTCAAGATACCACTTTATGAAACCCCAGATGATTTGATTACCTCGGACTTAGGAATGTTTTTCAACGACCTTAAAAGCCGTCGTATTGTTGGCCGCTTGGAAAAGCGCAAATTAGTCCCTTACTATACGCGTGCGCAAATCAATAAAGGCGTTTTGAAGGACAAGGCCAAAGTTGTGGCATGGATCAATAGCCCTATTGATCGCTTGTTTTTAGAAATTCAAGGCTCTGGTGTGATTGAAATGGATCAAGGTAAAACTTTATCCGTGGGCTATGACGCTCAAAATGGTTGGCCTTACACAGCGATTGCCGGTGTACTGATTAAACAAGGGATTATGACCAAGGATAATGCCTCAATGCAAGCAATAAAAAGGTATTTGACGGAACATCCTGAACAGATGAATAAGGTTATCAATAAAAATAAATCTTTTGTTTTCTTCCGTAAAATGCAGCAGGGGATAGCGCTGGGCTCTCAAGGAGTGCCATTAACGCCTGGATACTCAATGGCAGTGGATAGACAATGGATACCCATGGGCACACCTTTATGGTTGAACACGACACGTCCTGATAGCAAAGATCCAGATGTGAATAAACCCATGCATCGCCTCATGATTGCCCAAGATACAGGTGGGGCTATTCGCGGTAAAGTACGTGGCGATGTATTTTGGGGGGGCGGAGAGCATGCAACTTTAATCGCCGGACACATGAAGAATCCAGGTAAATACTGGTTGTTACTCCCAAAACACGTAACAAACCAACTAAACTCCATAGCTAAAAATTAAATTCTAAGCTCAACTCCCATCCCGTGTTTACGAGGGGCTTCAGCACAGAACACGGGTCGATTGACGAAGCCCGTCGATACATTGGATTTGAAGAGCACTATACACGCCTCAGACCACGGGCAGTGGATCCCTCACTATGTTCGGGATGACGGGGCGTAGCTCCAATACACCCTGGCATCGCGAATTTCGAGGGTTTGTAAGTCTAAAAAGATGACGGAGTGTACTGAAGATTGCTCGTACAATTTGGAATGACGAGTGTTGAAGAGGATGAGCGTTTCGATAATGAGGTTGTCTAATGAAGAGGACATTTTGAAAGGATGCCACTCCCAGTCTTTTGACTAACTCCGGTTACGCCTTTAAATCAAAACTACGTCATTCCGAACATAGTGAGGGATCCCCAGCACAGAACACGGCTCGATTGACGAAGCCCATCTGATAGATTGGATCTGAAGAGCACTTTACCTGCATCAGACCACGGAAAGGGGATCCTTCGCTCTGGATGACGTGGGGGGCACTGATTGCAGAAGCGCAGATTTAGTGGTCTATTAAAGAATTCTATATTACCTCATCCCCATTCGCCGTCATCCCGAATTTACGAGGGATCTCAATCAGAGGGGGCAATCTCGAACATAAAAATTCCTAATCAAGTTTACTGATCCTGTATGAATTGAGTAAGTGCCGATTGTAGGGGATCCTTCGCTTCGCTCTGGATGCCGTTGGGGGGCACTGATTGCAGACGCGTAGATCACTTAGTGGTCTATTGACGAATTCTATATTACCTCATCCCCATCCTCCGTCATCCCGAGTTTACGAGGGATCTCAACCCGAGCGCACAGTCTTGAACATGAAGATTCCTAACCCAGTTTAATAATCTCGCATGAATTGAGTAAGTGCCCATTGCAGGGGATCCTTCGCTTCGCTCTGGATGACGTTGGGGGGCACTGATTGCAGACGGCACATCCTCCGTCATCCCCATCCTCCGTCATCCCGAGTTTACGAGGCATCTCCACCCGAGCGCACAGTTTGGAACATGAAGATTCCTAACCCAGTTTAATAATCTCGCATGAATTGAGTAAGTGCCCATTGCAGGGGGTCCTTCGCTTCGCTCTGGATGACGTTGGGGCACTGATTGCAGACGCGCACATCCTCCGTCATTCCCATCCTCCGTCATCCCGAGTTTACGAGGGATCTCAACCCGAGCGCACAGTTTGGAACATGAAGATTCCTAACCCAGTTTAATAATCTCGCATGAATTGAGTAAGTGCCCATTGCAGGGGATCCTTCGCTTCGCTCTGGATGACGTTGGGGGCACTGATTGCAGACGCGCACATCCTCCGTCATCCCGAGTTTACGAGGGATCCTCTTAGTGGCACCATCTTTAATTAAACCGTCGAATACCTCCTCCAACTGAGAATTCTGCAAACAAACAAATTGCCTTTTTTACATATGTTCTTTATTAAAAAATAAGCTTATTTACTCAGTAACAATCAAATTGCAAACTTCGTGAAGAATCTCGCATTATGCTTAATTAAAGTCCGCCCTAGAGCGCTTCACGTAGTTCGCAACGACCGATAAGAATACCTTTATACCGCGCATTAAATAACTCTAGTATCGATAATGTTCCGGCTTATAAGGTCCTGTTACGGGTACATTAAGATAAGCTGCTTGTTCATCAGTCATCTGCGTAAGCTTGGCGCCAATACGCTCCAGATGCAAGCGGGCTACTTTTTCATCGAGTAGTTTAGGTAAAACATAAACATCACAGGAATATTGCGCATTATTTTGGAATAATTCGATTTGTGCTAAAACCTGATTAGTAAATGAATTGGACATGACAAAACTTGGATG
>JAFKHV010000026.1 GCA_017306715.1 Legionella sp.
AGAATCAGCTACGGGTTCAAAACCTCCGGGTAGCAGATCTTCAACGACGATATTATTGAGATAATCTTTTTTAGTACTGCGCAGTTGGATATGAACTTCGAGCTCCTCACCAAGCCTTGCGGAATGGACGACTTTACCTGCAGCATTACGATATTCACGAAACACTTCCAATCCTTGACTTACTGGTTTATTCGCCAGGATTTGATTAAAGCCAGACTGCAATAATTGATAATAGAAGGGGTGTTTCTGAGGATTATCGAATTGAATCTTCTGAATATCTCCCTCAAGTGCTGTATGTTGATAACTTGTGTGCCCCGCGATTGGCACAGGAACCGCTTGCCCCTGATTCATAATTTTAGTCATGGATAAGCCGTCAGCTGCAAGTTGCTGCTCAGGATAGGCTGCGAGTGCCATGCTGATGTAACCTGAAAGCACGGTGTTTATATCATCCTCATTCATGGCATCAACCATATGGGGTAAGACCTTGTTACTGACCTGAGTGAGCATGTTGGGAAAATGCTTGGCAACAATGTAAAGATATTGTGCGTCCGCTGTATTTTGATTAAAGAAATCATTACTATTCGCCAAAGAGACTAATGGGCGATAGGCAGCAATGAGGCGATTGGCTTCATCACTGTTTTGTAGTAATTGATAAGCACCTGCAAGATAAACGGCGGTTAAATCTTCTTGCCATTTTTTAGGACTATTTTTGTCCAGCCAGGTTTGCACTTGGGTGATGTAGTTAGTGGTAACAATTTCGTTGCGTGTCAACAAGTAAATCGCGTATGCAACCAATCGTGCATCAGCCAAAGAAGTAGGGGTCGTACCCGCAACATTTTTCAGATATCCCAAACCATTGTTTAAAAGTTCATCGGGTACCAAGTATCCTTGAGCTCGTGCCTCAGTAATAAAGTGCATCGCATATAAACTGGCAAACTGATTGGCTGGATTATCGTCCACTGTGGGCCAATAACTAAAGGCGCCTGTAGTCATCTGCCTTTGTGATAACATTTGTAGGGTCTGCGTTACTTTTTGTTTGACTTGCTCCTGCTCCACTGCAAAACCAGTATGATTATTCATAGCCAGTAGCGGTAAGGCTTTACTGGTTAATTGTTCAGTACATCCATAAGGATAATTATCCAGATACCTTTGGAGACCGAACACTAATACTAACGGACTTGTGGATAAAGAAGCGCTGACTTGATGATGCTCTGGATAAAAGCTCTGCATAACTTCAAGCGTCCTCTGTTTATCTTGAGAAACACCACTATTTACCCGAGTGATGAGTGGTGATGCAGGACGAATACTTAAGCTTGAATTGATTCTTTCTACTTTATCACCAGACTGGGCTTCGATATTAAGCGTTACGGGACCTAAATTTTGGCCTGCCTTTAGACGAAAATGTGCAATTTGCTCTTGGCCTTCGGCTATGGACAAATCGTCTTGAGTTTTACCGATGACTTCCAAGCCTGCCGATGGGGTAATCGTAATTTGTACCGGCAATTTACCACCTGATTTAGGAATATTATTGGCAATAGCAGCTGACACCGTGAACTCATCTCCTGGCGCTACGAATGTAGGTACATTAGGATTGATTACAAAATCCCCGCGAACAGTGACGCTTTGTTCCTGAGCTCCGACTGCATCGTTTGCTACAGCAACAGCCATGACCCGAATACTGCCGTTAAAATAATCCGGAATAGGATAATCCAATTCCCTGACGGTACTATCGGTATCCTGTATTCCTGACCAAAATACTACCGGTAAATCGGTTTTACGCTTAAATGGATTTAGATGTGAGGCTAGAGCCTCATCAGCACCATCACCGCCTACAGCAGAGAGCTCCCGTGCCTGAATAAACTTAGGCATAATTTGATCTACCGTTTGCTGTGTTAAAACCTGCAAAGCATATTTTTGGAAAAAATAGGCTAAAGGATTTGGAGTAGAATAATGGGCAACCTGCAATATTCCTTGATCCACGGCAAATACAATAATTTTGCCAGGCTTGTCACTACTGTAGCCAATTTTAAGTGTTTCACCGGGACGGGTAAGTTTGGGGACTTGCAAATTAACCGCAATATTATGTGCTTGATTGTTTATTTTAAAAGGAGTAACACTGTAGCTTAATGGGCTTATGAATAATTCGGGTGAGTTCCAATCACGCATAAATGCTACATTAACATAGGCATTTCCCTGAAGGTCCGCAGGAATTGTGATGGATTGCACAGAACTAGTGGTATCCGTCTTAAACCATTGAGCGTAGTACACTTTGTCTCGTTCAATTGTAATCAGGCCAGAACCAGTATAAGGGGCAGAAATATGTAACTGTACCGTTTCACCCGCCTTATATTCAGCCTTATCCAACTTCACGCTTAATTCGGCATTACGGGTTAGGGATTGCGCTCCTGTACCCGCAACGGAATATTTTAGCTGACTTAAGACCGTGCCTTTTTCATCGATAATATTTAACTGATAATCGCCAATATTGGCTGTATTCAATTCATATTGTGCCCCTTGCGCTGTTAAGGAAAAGGGGGCTGTTTGCAGCAACTTGGTTTGTATTATGCTTTGATATTGATAAGTCCCATCACTTTTTTTGATTAAAGTATTCACCGGCTGTAATGCGAACAGTTGACTGTGTAATTTTTCTAGGGCTAACGGATGCAATTCAGGATCTACCGCCAGATAATGCACTGAGCGTTTATCGTTTTGCTTGATGAAGGCTAGGTCGCCATCGGGTTTATAACCAATGAAGTAGGGCAGAGGACTTACCAGGGTTTCGGTCTGGCTGGTGACGCTACGCCCACCATCTGCTTCAAAACCTTCGGTAATAAATCGAAGCTGATACGTTGCTTGCGCATATTTATCCAAATTAAATGGGAAAACCGCCTTACCTTCGGAATTGGTTCTTTGTTCACCTAGATTTTCCGTAAAGGTTTTTAATCCTTTTTTCGGATCATTTAAAGGATCAGCAAAGATATAGTCGGGATATTCGTCAAAAGCCACTTTTTGCGGAATAAGAATTATCTTTCCGTTCGTTAAACGATTCACTGCGGGAGCGCCGTATAAATTCCAGAGTGCCACCTGACCTTGTAGTTGATTGGGTAAGGACCAACCCGAGGTTGGGGGTTTTGGCGAAATAGAGCTGCTAATACGCATTCTATCGGGTAAAAATTCTCCAATCCGAATGCTGGTTGAACCTAAGTAATGATTCGCCTCGCCCTCTTTGGTAAGGTATAGGTCGGCTGTATATTGACCGGTGGGAGCATGGGCTTGCGTTGTAAACGTATATTCCATGAGCCCCGAGTCGTTGAGTATAATTTTTGGGTTGGCAATAACTGTGCCGCGTGCATCGGTTATGGATAATTGTAAAGGAAGTCCTGCGGGTTGCGGGCGCGCATAGGCCTGTTTCACAATAATGCCCAAATGGACACTATCACCAGGACGGTAGATTCCGCGGTCAGAGAATAAATAGGCTCGTAACTGGGTGTCACCTTGTGTGGCATCAGCATACACACCGTCTATATCAAATTTCGATAAATTCAATTGCCGATTACTGTTATTAAAGGGAATGAACGAGACATCCTCTCCTTTTTGTGCCAGGAAGGCCACGGGTTCCTGATCTTCAATATAATCGTTCAGGGCAGGAAACGCAGCTTCACCCTGATCATTGGTTACCTGTGACACGACAGGTAAGCCATTTTTTCCAATAACCGTAACTTTAGCTTGAGCCACGGGTGCACCCTGTGTAATGGAGCCAACATAAACAGTCTGACTTTGATCAATATTGCGCTTAACAACCATGGCCATATCGGTGATTAAAATTAAGCGGCTGGCTCGTGCATCAAGTGCGCTGTTGTTTTGCTTATCCCAACCCGTCGCCTGTAACAGGAAAAGACCCTGTGGTCCTGACGAATTGGGATCATGAGTCAGATATTTATTAAAATCTAGGGCGGTGTATTGTTCTTTTGCCGGATCGGCTGCGTCAAATTCACGAATCTCAGAGGTAATTTCACTAATATTTTGTTGATTAAAACTCGGATTAATGAATCGTGGATCGTTAAAATCACCCTGGGTTTGGGTTATGAGTTGATTTACGTTTTCAGGCAGTACCCGTGCGAAATCAAATTTAACCGCTGTAAGGCCGCGCACGAGCACGGATAGCTTTTGTTCATTCCCCAAAGCCAGTAACGAACCTTGATGTAAGAATGAAATCTCTTGAGGCAGTTGTGGTATCGGTAGGATAGTACGAAATTCTGTGGCTAGTTTAAAATTACCGATGCTTTGTATCCCTTTATCGATTTGTACCAGGATATACCCGGGAGCAGGCGCTTTAATTTTTAATGTATGCAATGTGGCATAATTTTGCTCTGAGGGGAGAAGTTCTTTTTGCAGTGGTTTTGCGAGTGCAAGTATTGGTGCTGTGACTTCACCAGGGTATTTCCAATCATAATTTTTCTGTACTGGATTTACCCCAGAGGCTGGTTTGTCCTGTGGCAATAAATAAAGATGTACTCCACGATTAAACTCTTGCTCATTAATTCCCACACTGGTTTCGATGGTAATCACTTGTTCTGGTTTATTTTGTGGATTACGCACAATACGCCCATCAACAGCACTTACTTTAAAAAATTGACTGCTGTCTGGGATGAGTATCTGGCCATGCAGTGCTTTTTTATGTCCCTGCCCCTGTGCTGGTAGGACGCCCTCATGAATATTTAAATTTAGAAAACGTGCAACGTCTTTTATTTCGATATTTGTTGAGTGCAGGTAAGCCTCGCGTTTATCCTCGCTAAAGGTGTATTTGAAACTCAGTGGCTGTCCACTGCCTGATTGATTTTTCTGTTGATCCTGAAAAGATAAAGAAGTTTTTTGCTGCAGGCTCTCGGCATCCACTGGATAATTAAATTCCAAGGTTGCTACCGCTTCTCGCTGATCGGCTCGATCAGGGTTTTGATAAAGTTTAAACTCCTTAATGACCGGTAAGAATTCAAGCGTTTTAAATTTTAGTGTATAGGATTCAAGTTGGGCGTGTGGTGCAAAAAAATCATGATTAAAATTCACCCGATATTCTTGACCAGCAGGCCAGTCTACAGCAGGAGTGAAGGTGAGTTCACTATCACTGCTCCAAGTCCATGTCCCTTTAATGTCTGGACTCATGGTGACACCTGCGGTAATTTCTTTACCCACTAAATTCAAAGGGGCTACGGATTTATTTAAAAAACCATTTTCCTTAATGCCAAAATCGATGATCAAATTTTGGGGTGTATACGGTTCTTCACGGGGTGTGGCACCCGGTATCTGAATTTGCGCCAGGGTATACTGTGGTTTAGGTAGGTGTTGATAATAATGAATACCAAAAGCGATTCCTGCAAATAACCCTGTAAACAGAAGTGCAGCGCCCCAAAACATTTTTGGTGATGTCCGTTTATAGTGGCGTAGAGCGTAGAGCCAAGGGGGACTGTTCCATTGTAATCGGCCAAATACAGCGGAAAATAATTTGCCTCTTTGTTTGCTCATTTTATAGGTCTCGATTGATAGTAAAATAGGTTTTAAACGGACTTAACCTGCGAAGCATTCCGTAACTTCGGATTTTATTTTTCCGCCCATGCGCACATTAGTGTACGTTTCGTGCATAATAACGCCTATGAAGAGAAAAATACCACGCATCATCATAATCTGTGTCGCGCTTTTTGTCAGCGGGTATTTGCTATTATTTTTTCTTCCCCCACCGAAATTGCTTGAACAAACCTCATTTTCACGTGCGGTATTTGATGAACAAGGGCAGTTATTGCGATTAACACTGAGTGCGGATGAGAAATTTCGCCTATATACGCCGTTCGCAATGATGCCTCAGGAACTTGTTGAGGCAACACTGCTTCAAGAAGATCAATATTTCTTTTATCACTTGGGAATTAATCCCTGGGCTACGGTCAAAGCGATCTGGCAAACCTACGTACTTCAATCACGACGTATGGGCGCCTCAACGATTACTATGCAGGTTGCGCGCTTGCATTATAAGCTGCATACAAAAAGCATTAAAGGCAAATTGCAGCAACTACTGCGAGCACTGCAAATCGAGATGCATTTTAGTAAAAAGCAAATTCTGGAGGCTTATCTTAACTTAGCCCCTTATGGCGGCAATGTTGAGGGAGTAGGGGCTGCATCCTTAGTGTATTTTGGGATTCCGGTACAGGCATTAACACTCCCACAAAGTTTAACCTTAAGCATCATTCCGCAAAACCCTGGGAAACGTCTTCCTGAGCGAAGCGATGTCCAGAGTATTCGTAATTTATTGTTTCAACGGTGGTTGGTTTATCACCCGCAGGATAAGGACCAAGCAGGGCTGTTTCGTTTGCCTTTAGTCATGCGTAAAACCACGCAACTCCCGTATATAGCTCCTCATTTTGTGCAAACAGTACTGGAGCATAATGTCGAAAGTAATATCATAAAGACTAGCCTTAATGCGCGTTGGCAAACCTTAATTGAGCGGGTTACGCGTTTATATTTACAGCGTAAACAGGTCTATGGTGTCCAGAATGCCGCAGTGCTGTTGGTTGACACCCGCGACATGCAGGTAAAGGCAATGCTTGGTTCGGCTGATTTTTTTAATACACACATAAGTGGGCAAATCAATGGCACTGAAATTAGGCGCTCACCAGGTTCTACACTTAAACCGTTTATTTACGGACTTGCCCTGGATCAGGGCCTGATTCATCCGAATACCATGCTTAAAGATGTTCCGCAAAGCTTCAATGGGTACAATCCGGAAAATTTTGATTATGACTTCATGGGGCCGATTAAAGCAAAAGATGCTTTAGCGCTGAGTCGTAATATTCCTGCCATTTATTTGGCGAATCAGCTCCATCATCCTTCTTTATATGGTTTGCTCGAGCAGGCCCAGGTTCAAGGTCTGCGCCCCGAGTCCTACTACGGATTGGCAATCAGTTTAGGCGGTACTGAATTGACCATGCACGAATTAGTCAGTTTGTATGCACTTCTAGTCAATAAAGGGATATGGCAACCATTACGCATTTTGGATGAAAATATGCCCGTGCGTGAGAAGCGTTTACTCAGTCCTGAAGCAAGTTTCCTGGTGTTGGATATGCTACGCCAAACCCCAACGCCAAATTATGTGAGTAAGTCCGTTCGTGCCCTGAATATTGCCTGGAAAACAGGTACTTCATCCCGTTATCGGGATGCTTGGACTGTTGGTGTCTATGGTCCCTATGTCTTGGCGGTATGGGCAGGGAACTTTGATAATTCGGCAAACCCTGCGCTTATCGGCAAAGACATCGCGGCCCCGTTATTTTTTCAATTAGTTGAAGCCTTACGACAAGTGCAACCGTCCATACCTGCTCAATCAGAGTTCTCGTCATTAAATCTTAAAAAAATTGAGCTGTGCAAAGCCTCAGGAATGCTGCCTACTCCTTATTGCCCAGAACGGGAATGGGGATGGTTTATTCCAGGCAAATCACCTATAAAAACAGATACCATTTATCGAGAAGTGGCCATTAATCCCCAGACCGGTAAACGAACTTGTTTTATAGACAGTAAAACTCGTTTCGAAGTATTTGAGTTCTGGCCCTCTGATTTACTCGCAATTTTTCGTCGTGCAGGCATTGCCCGGCGCACGCCCCCACCTTTTGAAACGGGGTGCATGATGGCTAGTGCCCAGATGATAAGCCCACAAATTATTTCCCCACAAAAGGGATTAACTTATGCCCAAGCTTTGGGTGGCAAACCACAAATAATTCCGTTTACAGCAGTCAGTGATGCAGGTGTTCAAGAGGTCTATTGGTTTGTGAATGATGCGTTTGTTGCTAAAATAAAAGCAGGAACCACTTTTTTATGGCAAGCTAAGCCGGGACAGTATACGGTCCGGGTAGTGGATGACCACGGATTATCGGCAACGCAGGAAATAAAAGTAACGCTTGCGGGATAACAGCACCTTCAGTCAGGAGAAGGCAATGATACAATGGATTGTACGCCTGTTGCTTGCGGCATCAAGTATTATCGCAGGATGGTTTGTAGCGCAAGATGCGTTAAATTTCGCTATTGTTCAGATGGTAGTCGCTGTGTTACTTTTCACATGCGTGGTTTTAGCGGCCGCTTTTTGGCCCGATATAAAAAAACTTTATCACTCCAGGGAGAAATCAGGAATGAAACAACATGCCCCCGCTTTTTTGCAATTAGTAACGGATGCAAAAAAGAGCATTACCGAAATTAGCCCGCAAGAACTAAAAAACAAGATGGATGCTCAGCAACCCTTGCATCTCATCGATGTCCGTGAAGATCATGAATGGCCTAATGGTCACATACCTCATGCCGAGCATTTGGCTCGTGGCATTATTGAGCGTGATATTGAGAAAAAAATACCCAATAAAGAAGAGCCAATCGTTCTTTATTGCAGTGGCGGCTTTCGCTGTGCGCTCGCCGCAGAAAGTTTGCAAAAGATGGGATACAGTCAGGTTTATTCCCTGGATACGGGAATGCAAGGTTGGATTGATTCAGGTTACCCAATCGAGAAATAGTTAAGGCTATGAAACCTTCATACTCAAACCGGACTCTGCTTCCTCCTCGACCTTTTTAGGTGGAGTATCTGGTGCAGCATTGACCAGTGCATTTTGCGCCAATTGATTACTATCTGAGGGAGGTTCAAGCGGAGTTACCTCTCTCACTGAGTGCTTAGGTGATGCAGTATTATCTAAGCTATTACGGGTTTCTTGGTCTAATCCACCCATCTCACCGATAGCTTTCAGGCTGGTACTCTTGTTGGCAGGTTCTTGTTGTATCGCCTCGACAGGTGGTTCAGTGCCTTTTGCAACACCAATTCCCACACCTGCGCCGAGCGCCGCACCCGCACCACTTATGGATGCAGCCATTGCAACTAACCCAATTAAACCTAACCCTAAAGGCGCAAAAACTCCACTCAACGTTAAAGCAAGTCCCACAATAAGGCCTAATCCAAATCCAATCGCAGACGCGATGAGGGCAAATTTACCGGTGCGGGCATCATGATCATGTGTTGTTTGAATCGATTGTTTAGGAGGAGCAGATCTTTTAGCCAGGTTAAATTCATCTGAGTTTAAAGCCTTATATTTCTGGTCTTCCTCAGCTGAATAATTAGGGTGACCAGGACGAAGCTTACCAAAATTTGTGTCTAGATTAAAAATATGTTGATAAGGACTAATGTAAGGATCATGTCCATGTGCATACTTTAATTCATAACCATTATGCTGACTTGGACGAACATCAGGACTCTCGTCTTTATCGTAATACAATTTACTAAAGCGATTCCATAGTGCATAAGCAAACGGGTATTCACTCATCTGTTTATCATTCATGGTGGCTGTGATTTCAGGTAGTTCAAATAACTCGTGAATTTTATTTTTATAAATATAGGATTTAGTAATTTCTTGATTGACGCGATCAATTGTTTTACCCAATTCCTCCGCAGTTCTATCAGAATAAGCCAGATTAAGTTTTGCAGTCATCGCTTTTAGTGCGGGGATAAATTTGATTGGGGCATGTGAAATAAGGGTTATCCCCTCGTCACTGAGTGTATAGTCTAATATTTTAAGAAAAGGTTTATAAGATTTATTAATTAAGTTTGTAATCTCTTTATTTGTAATGAAACCATTATCATATAATAATTTTAATCCAATTAAAGAGGGTCTCTCCGCATCATCTAAACTAGGTTTTTCTGGGAGAGTAAGTTTGTTTCCCGCTTCAATATTTTCTTCATAGGTATTAATAAATTCAAGCCCATGGTTTGATAACAAAATAGACATATTATCATTTTTATCAGTCACTAATTGAATTAATTTTAGGGTGAAATAGTCATCGCTTCCTCTGTCAGCCACCTCATCCCCAATTAAGCGGATTTGAACATTAGTATCCATAACCTCCAAGGTTTTATAAAAACTTTTAAACTGGTTTATTTGAGACTTTAATTGTGGTTTATAATTTTTTAGTATTTCTTCATGAACTTGACGTTCATTATTTAGTGTTACGATATACGTTTCATTATTTGCAATTTCTCTTAATAACTCATTAGATTTTGATTCTATTTCCTCTGGTGAAAGCTGAAGAGTTGCGAGCATCTTGTCTAACTCTTCTGATTTTGACTGTTTCCGTCCCAATGAGCGATCAATATCTCGAATTTCACTTTGTAATTCTATATACTCAGACTGATTCTTTTCATATTGTTGTTTAAGTTCAGCAAGCTGTGCTTTTAATTCCTCCACTTTTGATTTTTCTTCCGAGGAGTTATTAACTGCAGAAATGAATGCTTGAGTCTCAATTTGTACTTCTTTCATTTCATGATCTAACTGATCTTGCTCAGAACCTTTAATTTTTAATAATTCGGATTTTATTTTTTTTTCTTGTGATAAATGATCGATGTCTACCTTTAGAATTTTAATATCTTGTTCCAATTGTTCAATTTTGAATTGCTTTTTTTCCTCAGGAAGTCGAAGCTCGGCAAGCTCATCACTTAATTCTTTAATTTTTTTTGTTGGCCTACTACTGTTAAACGCTATAGCTCTCATGCGTTTTTCAGCAAACATGACTTGCTCGACCAATTTTCCATGCTCGAGATACAACTCGGCAAACTTTTGATACTCCGCTTTGGCATCAACGCCGTCTTGGAATTTGACTACCCCGTGACGAATATAGAAATGTAAAAGCTTTAACGCGTTTCCATGTAAATCCCCGATGGTGATAGAGCCCAGATTACCTTCTATTTCCTCAGGATATTTCATAATATCCACTTGTTTTTCGAT
Source organism: Legionella sp. (assembly GCA_017306715.1). Lineage (GTDB taxonomy): Bacteria > Pseudomonadota > Gammaproteobacteria > Legionellales > Legionellaceae > Legionella. The sequence continues at coordinate 10,788 of JAFKHV010000026.1, forward strand.
TACATGCGAAACCATAACGCACCTTTAGGGTTAATTGTTTTCATTAAGGTAATTATAGTGAACAAATGCTTAAGAGATTGTTAAGTTGTCGATATATTTATCATTTATTTAGGTTATTATTAACTTATTGTATTTATTCGTAAATAAATTCCCGTTATGATGGAATTGACTAATTAACAAGGAGTGATTTGATGCGAAAGGCTTTTAAACGGGGAGCTATAGTCGGTTTAGGATTATTATTTGCACAATCTATATATGCAAGTGATGACCAGGTTGAGATTTTAGGTAAAACCATGTCGCAGGCGAAACAGCAAGAAATGTCGCCCAAGCAGGCGTTGATGCGGTTAAAAGAGGGTAACCAACGTTTCCTGGATAATAAGCTGATTTCTTTTAATTATCTGGAGCAGGCTTATCGTTCGTCTTATGGTCAATATCCTTATGCAGTTATTTTAAACTGTATGGATTCTCGAAGTGTGCCTGAGTTTTTCTTCAACCAGGGTCTAGCTGATTTGTTTACACTGCGTGTTGCCGGAAACGTGGTGAATGATGACATCCTTGGAAGCATGGAATTTGCTACGAAAGCTGCGGGTTCGCGACTCATAGTTGTATTGGGACATACCTCCTGCGGGGCAGTGGCCGGTGCTTGTGATGGCGTTCAATTAGGGCATTTGACCGATGTCTTGGATAAAATAAAACCAGTGGTGCAAATGACCATGAAAGAACAAGACAATAAAAATTGTTCGGACATGAAACTGGTTGATGCGATTGCTAAAGCGAACGCTGTGCGTATGGTTCAGGAAATTCAGGATAGAAGTCCGCTGCTGAAAAAATTGGTTGCCGAGAAGAAAGTTGGAATTGTTGCCGGTTTGCATGATATCAAAACCGGACGAGTCACGTTCTTTGAAGATGGCCGCTCAGTACCTGAGTAATAGAATCTCAGCGATTTTAAGTATAACTCCCGCTGATTGCGGGAGTTATAACTATTCTCGTTAACTATAAGAATCTCCTGGAGCATGGGCGAAAGAATTATCGAGCGTATTGGTTTCTTCTTCACTGATGGTCTCATCCAAATCCTGATTTGCAAATAAAACCATTTGATTATTGGCATATATCGGTGCTAAATTCTGAACAGCTTCATTTTTGGGAATATTATGAACAGTTTTTGACGGTGCCATGCGCGCTCTAAAAATATACTCTAATCTTCCTTGAACTCCGTTGTTAAAATTAAACTCGGTCGGATGAGTTTCTGGAATATCATCCACAAAGGCTTGCCAACAAAAATCCTTCATAAATTCTTGAGCGACATATTCGACAATCGTTAGAGTCAATGTTTTACCGCGGCATACCCGTGAACCGGAACCAAATGTTGCCAGCGGGTTTAGTTTCTTGTTCTTATTTTCTACTCTATAGGGATTGAATTCGCTCGCATCCTCTCCCCATTCCTTGGTATCGCGATTAGCAACCCACGTACTGTAATGAAGCTCGTCACCTTTTAAAATAGTATAGGTTTTGCCTTCAAATTGAATCGTAAAATCTTCCAAGGCTTTTCCGGGTTGCGCATAAATGGTGGTATAGAGGCGACCGGTTTCGGTTATATATGCTTGTAGGTCCTCCTTCGATAGGGGCGCTTCCAAATTTGCTTTTGCCAACTCAATAAATAAATGGTCTAAATATTTTTTGATGTTGTCTCCTCCTGCAAACAGTAAAGAAATCAGAATCTGTTCTTGAATCTCCACCGATATATTTTGCAAGTAATCCTCACTAAATAACAAACTTTGGTCTTGCGATAAAATGAGCTTGAGGTAGGGGGCAAGTTGTCTTTTTGCAGATTGACGTAGTTTTTCAATGGGGGCATAAGGATTTACAACATGTCTAAATGCCTGGTCCGAGATTGTTTCGATAAGACTGGATAATTGCTCAATCCAGAAATCAGCCCATTGATATTTAGGATAAAATCCTTTAAGTAATATTTTTAAGGCAAAAGTACGAAAATCAATGCTTAACGGCACAGGGGCTAGTGAAGAATGAATGCGCGTTTTTAGGGCCTGCGTTTCAGCTTCTATACTGTTGATCACACTTTTTTTCAGGTTTGCATGGGTTCCCGTTATGGCTTTCGCATCCATTGAAGTTAAAGTGAGAGCGCTGATCATTTCCTGGTTAAATGCTGAATGGGCTTCATGCTCGGCGCTGAGAATTCCCATGCCAATTGCTTCTAAAACTGTATTGAAGGCACGGCCACCTCCAATTTTCGGTACCGTAGGATGCTCATCAAAGTATACAGGATCGACTGTTTCGTAGCGGGGGATGCGACGCAAGGCTTCAAGAATAAGGGGGTTGGCGATTGAGACAATCCGTTGCGTGAGTTGATGTCTATTAGGGGCAACCATTGTGTAAGAAGAGATTTTTATCTCATCCTGAGCCATGTTTTTAAAATCTTCCTCAAGCATGTTATGAAATGCGTTGGGATCCTGTGAACCATTAAACCGGGTTAATAAACGAAACGTGTTTTTAATTGCTTGCTGGTAAGAGGAGATTTTATTTCTGACCCAATTCCAATAATTTTGAGAATTGGTCACGCGAACAATTAAAACTTCATTTTTTTCCTTAGTCTCAGGCATTTTACTTTCCTTATTTATGTAGGGGCAAAAAGTATACAAGATTTTCCTTTTCCCTGTACATAATTAATCAAAAAGATTCCTTTTTTTGCACAGAAAGAGGTTTTTGGTATAAAATGACGCACATTTAAAATTTTTTAGGCAATCTCTTTTATGAAAAAATTCTTGTTTACACTCTTGTTGGTACTCATGAGCTCAAGTCAGGCGAGTAAGCTCAGCAAATATTTTAAAGATATGGAAAAAGAGCAAAATGCACGTGCAGCCTACGAATGGCAACAGGACATGAATTTTCCAGACATGAGCTTTCGTTTAGAACGACGTTATCTAGATGAGCAGGGGCAGCGTTGTCGCAGTTACATCTTTCGTTCGCGTAGCAATCCCTTCCGCCATGGTTACTACACGGTTTGTGATGAACGTTAACTTACACTCATGTAATATTCAAGCATAAATTCCTCGAAAGCTTCCGCATATCCCAGGGATTGGGGAAGCTCAGCAATTGATTGGAGCTGATAGTGAACCGGCGTCTGTTGTGAGCTCGCAGGAAAACTGTTGATACCGACATGACAGTAATGAATACCAAAATTAAAAGCACCTTGACCGTCGTTGATGATGGAATCCCCAACCATGAGCATTCTTTCTTTCGCATAAAAGTCGGCGGAGCACTTTCTATGAGCTGCCAGATTATTTACAGCTAATTCGAAAATAGTTTTATTCGGTTTCGCAAGCCCCACATTTTCAGAAACAATGAAACACTCAAACCAACGATGTAACTCAAGCCGTTGATATTTACGGGCTTGAGAATCCGTCATCCCATTGGTAATAATCCCAAGAATATGCCCCGTTCGGTGTAAAAACTCAATTACCGGTTTTGCTTGGGTAATCCAATGACAGTGCTCTCCTAGTAGTTGCTCGTATGCATTCGCAACTTCAAGGTGATCCACAGCATGATTGAGTACAGCGTTTAGTTGCTGAAAGCGCAAAAAGCGTACGTCATTCGGCATCAGAGGATCGTTTAGCGCGCCAACGCGAAGCCATAAATCATGATTAATGGTCTTAAAATGGGAGTGAAATAGCGGGGCTTCAAGCTGATGATAAAAACGCTCGTAAATCTGTTGTAAGCAGAATCGCTCAGCGGCCGTAAAATCGATTAAGGTATCATCCAAATCAAATAGAATAACATCGTATTTCATATAAAACTCATCTCATAACCACAAACTTAAATACCTGCTTAACAAGCTCTGTCCCCAAAGAAGGACGATTATCCCAGAAAAACACAGAAAAGGACCAAATGGAATGGGTGTGTCTTTGCCTTTATGCGTGATGTTGAGATAAATCAGTCCGGCTAAGGCCCCAGTTATCGAGGCAAAAAACAGGATAATAGGCAACATCTGCCAACCACACCAGGCGCCAAAAGCTGCAAATAATTTAAAATCGCCATGACCCATGCCGATTTTACCACTTTTCCAGTAATAAAGCTGAATAAATATCCATAGGCTCAGATAGCCAAAAATTGCTCCTAAAACTGCATCTGGGAGTGGGGTGTATAATTCCCAGGTATTTGCCAGCATTCCCATCCACAAAAGTAATAACGTGAGGCCGTCAGGTAACAGATGATGTTCTAAATCGATAGCAACAAGGCAAATACAAATCCATATCGCCCCTAGAGCAAAAAGCGCGTGGAGGGTGAAGCCATAGACAAATACCGGAATGAACGAAAGTAGGACGGTGAGTAATTCAATTAGAGGATATCTGAATGAAATTTTAGCATGGCAGTGATGGCATCGTGCGCGCAAGAGGATGAAACTTAAAAGCGGTACATTATGCCAAGCTGGAATTATGCTCTGGCATTCAGGGCAGGAGGATCGGGGTAGCAGAAGATTATAATGAGACTTTTTTGCCACGGTTAATCCCAGTAAAGCCTTAGCCTCGAGCTGCCATTGTTCCTGAAGGATAATGGGTAAACGATAAATGACAACGTTTAAAAAACTACCGATGACCAAGGACACAATTCCCAGACTTAAGTATAAAAACCACACATGTTCGTTTATTAATTCTTCAAGCATTTTACGGTTCCATATAATGGGTGGATTACATGATTAGACCTAATTTAAAAACCGGCAGATACATCGCGATAATAAATGCACTGACCATAATTCCTAAGAAGCACATAATGAGTGGTTCAAGAATTTTGCACAAGGTATTTACTGCATTTTCAACCTCTTCTTCGTAAAAATCCGCAATCTTGTTGAGCATTTTTTCAAAATTACCTGATTCTTCACCGACCAAAATCATGTCCAGTACCATATGTGGGAATAAGCGTGTTTTTGCCATAGCAGGGTGCATCATTTGCCCCATGATGACTTCGGCGCGAATATTCCAGGTGGCTTCAGCAAAAACACGATTACCTGTGGCGCCTGCAACGCAGGTCAAAGCGTCTACTAAGGGTAGGCCGGCCGCAAACGTGGTAGACAAGGTACGCATAAAACGAGTAATTGCACTTTTTTTAATAATCAGCCCCAATATCGGTAAGCGTAAAGATATGCGATTTAAACAGTTTGCAAAGGAGGACCAGCGACGATGCAAAAAAAATACCCCATAACCGAGTGCAAAGGGTACCCCAAAAATGAGGAACCAATAATTTTTAACAGCCTTCGAAAGTAGAAGGGTATAACGAGTTACCGTTGGCAGTTCTGCGCCAAAGTCATGAAAAAGAATTTCAAACTGTGGTACTACAAAAAATAATAATCCTAAAAAGATAATTACACTGATTAATAGAACCGCAATGGGGTAGGTTAATGCTCTTTTTACGTTTTTTTTAACCTTTTCAATTTGCTCCCGATAACTTGCAATACGATGTAACATAATAGGCAATGAGCCTGAATGCTCTCCAGCAGCAACGAGACTCGCTGTAAAATCATTGAAGCAACCGGGATATTTATTCATGGCTTCAGCAAGACTGAGCCCCTGGCTTATATCTTCTTTTAGATTGAGTACGAGGCGCTGTAAAGCGGATGAAATTTGTCCTTTCCCAATAATATCCAGAGCTTGAGTTATGGGAATATTCGCCTCAACCAGGGTCGCAAATTGGCGGCTAAAAACACTCAACTCATGGGGGGTAATGCGACTTAATCGGTGATTAAAATAGGTCTTACGAAGGTTTGCATGAAGTATCCCTTGCTCACGCAGTTTAAGCTTGGCTATGCCAGCTGTCTCTGACTGAATATAACCGCTGATTTTTTGTCCTTGAGCGTTTTTACCCATATAATAAAACGTAAAAATAACTTCCATCTTCTTCACTGTTTTCTCACACTATTTATTCAATTGTTACTCGATAAAGTTCTTCAATTGTGGTTATCCCGGCGGCAACTTTGGACATTCCTGATTGAAAAATTGGGATCATACCTTCCTTTTGGGCTGCCTGGGATATTTGCTGCGGATGTACGCCATCGACAATAAGTTGCATGAGATTCGGTGTTATCGGTAATACCTCAAAAATCCCGGTACGGCCCTGGAAACCCAGATGGCACTGGGGACAGCCTTGCGCCCGATAAAATGTTGCTGATTGCTCTTCAGGCTCTGAAACCAATGGCGTATTAGGTGTATACGCTTCCTTGCAAAAGTTACATAAAGTGCGTACCAGTCTTTGGGAAACAATCAGGTTTAAGGCGCTGGCAATGTTGTACGGGGCAACACCGATTTGCAGCAGACGATTCAGTGTTTCGGCGGCGCTATTGGTATGCAAGGTGGATAGAACCAAATGCCCGGTTTGCGCAGCATTAACCGCCATATCCGCGGTTTCCCGATCACGTATTTCTCCCAGTAAGATAACATCCGGATCTTGTCTTAAAAACGCCCTAAGGGCGTGGGCAAAGGTTAAGCCTGATTTCAAATTAACGTTAACCTGATTGATGCCATCGAGCTGTATTTCAATAGGGTCTTCGGCGGTGATGACATTTCTTGTTGGTTCATTGAGTTGCTGGAGTAATGAATACAAAGTTGTCGTTTTACCGCTTCCCGTAGAACCAGTCACTAAAATAAGACCCTGTGGTTTTCGTGATGCGCGTAGTAAGGTATCTTTTTGCGAAATGGATAGTCCCAGTTCATCCAGCGGGCGTAACAGGCCTTCGGGATTTAAGATACGGATGACTATTTTTTCACCTGCTAAGGTTGGACAGGTGCTTACACGCAAATCATAGATTTTTCGCTCTGCTACAGCTTGAGTAAAGCGGCCATCTTGAGGTAGGCGTTTTTCAGAAATATCTAACTGCGCCATAACTTTTATACAAGCGGTGATTCGTGCAGCCAGAGCCTTGGGTGGGGTTGCTATAGTATAGAGAATGCCGTCTAAACGAAATCTGATCCGGTAAAAGGCTTCGTAGGGCTCAAAATGAATGTCGGATGCTTTTTTCTTGATCGCTTCATTTAAAATAAGCTCTACCATTTGGGGTATGAAATTATTGGTTGTTTCACCGGCATGAACCTGCTCAAAGAGAGCACGCTCAAAAAGTTGTGAGAGTTTTTTTTCAGTGCAGATAGTCGTATATTGCTTAAGCAAGAGATCTAATTGGTCGACCTCGACGATCACAGGTTGCAGCGTACAACCTGTATGAAATTGAAGTTCTGTCCATACCTCTAGGGCCTTTGGTTCCGCTATAGCAACTTTTAGGGTTGGATGATGCATTGCGATGGGTATGATGCGATGCTTCATTATGAGGCGTTCATCTAACAATTCCCAAGGTAATTGACTTGCATCCATTGCGTGCAGCTGAAAAAAAGGTAAAGCAAATGCTTGGGCAATGGTTTCTGCTGCTTGTAAAGCAGAAAAATTTTTTATACGGATAAGGTAAGAGGGAAGGGATAAGTTGCACGCTTTAGCTTGTTCTTGAAGCACATAAAGCGGTACTAGATCTTCCTTTAAAAGGGTAAGTCCCGACTGAGACAATCCCTGAGGTGTTAACTCGTTTCCTATCATGAAGTCCACTTGCAAGTTATTATTTTTCCAAAAATAATAGAGATGTTTCCTAATAAATCATTGACAATAGATTGTCTCCGATTAAAACTCATTGTATCGTAGTTTAAATCAGGATTCACCAACTAAAAGTGACCAATGTGTTAATTCACCAGCAAATGAAACAATATCGCTCATTGAACAAATGGTTTCAAACGCCGCTTGGTGTTTTTGCTGCCAATGAATTTACCACTCTACTTGATACCTTGCCCTTTAAGCTTCAAGGCGATACGCTACTTCAGCTAGGCGCTTGTGGCGATAATCAATGGCTGAATAAGTTTGCATTTAGTCATAAATGGATTGCCTCTCCATTTGCACTGAATAATAAAATTGATCTCCAAGGGGAGTTTAATCATCTACCGCTTCAGCAGCATAGTATTGATTGTGTTGTTGCACCGTTGAGTCTTGAGCCATTTAATCTGGGGACGTCACTGCTTGATGAGATCGATCGCGTATTAAGCCCCATGGGGCATGTTGTTCTGTTCTGTATTAACCCCTTAAGCTTGTGGGGTAGTGCATTAAAATTAAATTTACTCCATTGTTATCATGATCGCCCAGTAAAATTACGCACCCCATTATCCTTAAATCGCCTGTTCGCGCAGCGAGGGTTTCAGCAAGTTGCCTTAATTAATTTTTGTTATTTACCTCCTGTTAATAAAAGTTCGTGGATAAAAAAACTAACTTTTTTGGACGAGATCGGCAAAATGCTCTGGCCTGTGCCTTCTGCTTTTTATTGCCTAATCGCGCGTAAATACCAAATTGCCACACCGTCTTATCTGGTAGATGAGCGAAATGTGCTTGAGGAATATAATCCACCCTTACCCGCTGTAACCTTTAAAAGTTCCTAATAGATAATGTCCTTATAGATGTGCCGGATATGTTTTTTGATGAATCTGGCTAAAATTCCTTGGCATTACTTAAGGAGCATTATTTTAGTGGTAATTAAAGATACCAAAAATTTGCTTAATTTTGTATAATTTTACTTGCATTGATTACAGGCGTGACAAGATGACTAAAAAGACTTTATATCGGATAACTTTTGCAAATCAAGAGTCCATCTATGAAATTTATGCGCGCACTATGAAAGAAAGTGAGCTATTTGGATTTCTTGAAGTTGAAGAATTGGTTTTTGGTGAACAAACAGCGTTAGTAGTTGATCCATCGGAAGAGCGTTTAAAATTAGAGTTCAATGGGGTTAAACGAACATTTATACCCATGCATGCCATATACCGTATCGACGAAGTGGATAGGCAGGGAGTTGCTAAGGTAAAAGATAATCCTCATCAAGGGAGTACTATCCGTCCTTTTCCCGGTACTGAAAGAAGAAAAGATTAATTTGTTAATAGAGAACTTAAGATGACAATCCCAGCAAAGATCAAAGAAGTTTACGAAAAATCAACCTGCTTATTTACAACAAATGAAGTTGAAGCCGCTCTTGACCGTATGGCGATTAATATTCATTCAACCCTCCAAGATGAGAATCCCGTATTGGTTTGTGTGATGGTGGGTGGTTTAGTTTTATTAGGTAATTTGCTACCGCGATTGGATTTTCCATTAGAGGTTGATTACGTCCATGCAACTCGCTACAAAGGCGCCACACGTGGTGGTGATATTGAGTGGAAAGTGAAGCCTTCTATTAATCTGCAGGGGCGAACCGTATTAGTAGTAGATGATATTCTCGATGGCGGAATCACCTTGGCAGCAATCATTGATGAGATTAATGCTGCGGGCGCGAAACAAGTATTAAGTGCCGTTTTGGTTGACAAGTACCGTAAGCGTGTAGCGAATGGCCTACAAAAGGCTGATTTTGTCGGCTTGCAAATAGAAGATCATTTTATATTCGGTTATGGTATGGACTATAACGAATACCTGCGCAATGCTCCAGGAATTTTTGTAGTACATCCGGATCACGAGTGAGCTAGAGAATAAGCCTGTTATACAGTAGGTTTTAATTTTTAGAAAAAGTTAGCAAGACTGCGATTGATAAAAGCTCCTGCTTTAAACGCTGTAATGTATTTATTTGTGAGGATTGTCTTGGTTCTGGCTAAGGCATCCTTGTATGCACAAAGATTAATCTATTTTTGAGCAATAAAACCCTGATATTTACATTTTATCTTGAAATAGTATAGGTCAGTACTTCACTTGGGACATTTTCCGCATCAAGAGTAGGCTCCGCTTTTTTGAATTCCTCACTCAGCTGTAAAAACGGTCGTTTTGGCTCGTGAATCTCGATGTGTTTCTGAGTATTGAGTTGCTCTTTAATAAACTCCACAAAAGAGATAAGGCGTAAGCCTAGCCATTCCCAAAAAGTGCTGTTATGCGAAGATTTTTCCTTGATTATGGCCATTATCCTTGGCTTAAATGCGACCTCATTTTTTTGTAAGAGTTGCAAAATTGAAAGATTTGTTTTCGATGCTTGTGTAACGCTTAACTCTAAGCCCTGTACTAAAGAGAGGTTTTCATTTTTCTTTAGAAGCTCAATTAACTTGCGAACAATGTAAAAAGAGTTGTTTTCAATTGCCTTTTGGAGGTAGTTAATAATACGGTCTGAAGGCAGATCTGTTTCCTCTTCTACCAAGGCGCTAATTAACGAGGAAAAAGATTCATGCGCATTTTTATCAATCAATTCCATCAATATATCAGTTTTATTCGCCAACGGTTCTAGAAGCAGGCGGGTGATTGGTTTATCCAATTGAGTATTTTCTAATGCAGCACGCTCATGTGACTTTTGTTTAACGGTATTGATTACATGATTCATTATGTCGGGTTGCCCGCCCGTGGCGACCGCGCGGAGTAAGTAATGGATATTTTGCTCTGAAGTGAAGAAACTTAAATAATATGTTGCGTCATTTGCTTGCATAAGTGCTTCAAATATTTGTAAGTTTCCCGCTTCAGCTGTTTCAGAGATCATCAATTGCATTTGTAGTTTTTGTTGCTTGGGTTCACTTTGTTCAATAATGGCCTTATGCAATAGCAGGAATATATCTTTCTGATTTCTTTTAATTGCATGATCTCTAAGAATTGTTATCTCTTCTAAATTAAGTTTCTTTTCTTGAAGAAGGTAAGAAATTAATTCGAAATTATTCATTGAGCCTAAAAGATCAAGCGTTGAGCGTTTTTCACCTGCGATATAATAATCCTGTGAGTTGTACTGCATAAAAATATTTGCAGCATTACGTTCAGTGTATAATTGTGCTTGTGAGCTGGTTATACTTTGAAGGCTTAACCCCAAATTATTTTTAGATATATCTTGCTTGAAGATTTTCGCCAATTCCAAAAGTAACTTTTCGGCATCAGCAAATGCTTTTATTCCCTCAGGATAATTAGGGTCATATACCCAGTATTGATCATCTTTTCTGTGCACCGTGATTACGTGGGGACCTGCACTGACTAAAAATATTTCCTGGGATTGCATAGCAATATCATTTTCCAGGATTTGAACCCAGTTTTTTAAGGACGTTGCCAGGGCGAGATTAAAGTTTGATGTCAGCTTATTACCATCAAGCTCCATCACATTAAAGACATTGTCTTGCTTATACTGTGCGTCAAACTGCTGTGGATTTGCGAAAAACACCACTTGTGATATGAACAAATCCATTTTATCTCTAGATTCCGGGGATATTTCTGCATTACCTTTTTCGTCAAGGCAAGCCAATTGATCCAGCATTTCGAAAAATTCGGTTTCTTTATTTTGTAAAACATACTTGACATGCATTAATGATAAGCCATGACATACACCTTCAACATCCCACTGGAGTGGAAGATTATTCCATGCGAGATAGTGATTGATTAATTTAGCTAATCGAGCTTGGGAGCGGTTATCACGGCTCATAACACATACCGGTTACTGATATTATTACTTAGTGTAAACAATTAAGCTTAATGTTTTATTAAATTAATCCATAATTTTATAATTATTCTCTCGTTTCTCAACTTTTACATTGTGTCAAATCAAGTTATGTGAGGGTTCTCCTGCGCAGGACAAGTATTGAGCTTATGATCCTAAGGGTACTCGGGAATACATGCCACGGGCCAGGAGATCCCTCACCAAAGGTTCGGGATGACGGGATGGGACGAGTCGCATCCTTCTTACGTCATTCTGAGCGTCGCGAAGATCTCCTGCACGATACTCCAAGATCACCTGAGTACATAAATAATTAGTTTATTTTTTCAAAGATCTTGGTAAAGTAGTTTCTGTTTGCAGGATCCCTCACTTCGTTCGGGATGACTGGTGGGGGCTCGGGATGGTGGATAAAAGGCCGTATCATCGAGTTGTGCTTGAGCATCAGCTTTATGTTGGATAGGCTATACTTTTAAGAGAATATGGGAGGACTTATGACTTATCATACTTCAAGCCCACAACCTTGGGCTGTGGATCGCATTAATAAGCAGGTAAATGAACAAAAGCATAGTAATTTGGAAGGAAAAGAAATTCCAACGAATGAAACTGAGAAGCAAAAGCGAGCTGAGCTGCGTGAGAGAAAAGAAATTTAAACCTTTCTTTTGGTAAGGCTTACCAGTAAAGAAAGGTTTAATTTCTACTCGCAGAATATATTAGAGCCCAGCGAACACGCGAAACTTGTTGATTGAATCCGATAATTGAATTTTTGTGTTTTTACCATAACCGGGTGGAAATTGTGGGGCGAATATTGAAAAGTTTCCAACACTTTCGCACTTTTCATCTTTAGGAGAGACTGCTGGTTTGTTCGTCTCTCCTAAGATCTTTTTTACCATCAAGCGTACATCATCCGTAGTTGCACTCTTTTCCAATTTTTTTAATACCGTGATCATCTGTTCTTTTTGTGCGAGTTGCGTATAGTTAAAACGAGAAGCTAAGCGTGCCGCAAAAGTAGGATTTTTGGGTTCAATCTTTAAGATGAAATCAGCGAGCAACTGATAACCACTGCCATCTTTTTTATGAAGGCCAACTGGGTTATTGATAAAGGTTCCGAGTAATGCGTTAACTTGAGAGGGATTTTGCTCATCAAATTGTTCATGCAGCAAGAGTTTACTGACTTCGCTTACGACGGAGTCGTTTTTCGCCCCAGCCTGCAATTGGAACCAGTAATTTAATGCTTGTTGGTCTGCACGGTAATGCGTATAAAAAGAATTTAATAATTCAGGAACAAATTCATCATTAGAATTAATTAACGTTTGCAATGCAGTATATACAACAGTCATATCCTTATTCATATTACTTTTACAAATATCGCGCAATTTATGACGTAACTTTGTACTTGTGGTCACTAAGAATTCAAAGCAGGACGCTTTAAGATGAGTGGCACCTGCTTTATATGCATCATAGTGGGTATCATTCGATTTTTTCTGTAATGTCTCATTAAGAGATTGCACCAGATCCTTGAGTTCATTATTCAGGTGGGTAGAGATTTTACTCATAAGTTCGCGGCGAGCTGTACGTATGTCTTCGTATTCATATTGTGGCAGCTGTGCGCATAATACCTCTTCGGAAGGAAATTTAAGGAGCTCATTTGCCACCCACATATTCATAGGTTTTGTAGCCTGTCTGCGCAAGAGGATTGAGTATGTATTCTTAAAATCATTATTCAGCGTTTTATCCCCAGAACAATAGGCACTTACCATCCGTGAGTATAACTCCTTCGCCGCTTTTATTCGGGTATAATCATCCTTGTCGTGTTCCCATAGAGTTAAGAGCTGTCTTAAATTGTAAGCGTAGTTTATCTGCACAGGAGCGGAGAGATTACGTAATAATGAGGGAGTAGGTGTGCAATCAATCCCTTTAAAGGGAACGGATTGTTTATCAGCCGTGAGCTCATGAGTTTCACTGGTGGTTATTGGGTCCCCTTTAGAGTTATATAAAGCAATGGCTACGGGAATAGGGCGTCCACGGCGGTTTTCTACTTCAAAATTAAGCACGTATTCTTGTTTTTTTTCATTATAATCTTCGGTAACTGTAAGTATTGGTATTCCGTCTTCGTCAAACCAACTCTTATAATCAAAAAGATTATTACCCGGAAATGCGGCATCAAAATACCTAAAAAAGTCTTCTAAGGTGATCGCTTTACCTCGATTTTCTCGAGTAAATTTACTTAGTGTTTCAGCAAATAATTCTTTATTCATTTTATTGCGAATCATGCGAAAAATTTCGGCGCTTTTTTCATAAGCAGCACCGGTATATAAATTCCGAACGTTAGTATAAGAAGTCGGTCTTGGTGCATCTGGAGTAAAGATGCCATGCTCCTTGAGACGGTCAATGTCTACACCTAATTCTTCTTCCAGAAATAACGAAGATTTAAGCGTCGTTAATCCCTCTTTTAAGGATAATTGAAAGAAATCACGTATCGTAAACCCATCGTGCGGATTACCCGTGGTATTGTGAAAGGTTTCATGGCTTACTACTTCTAGAATTCGGTTTAATTCATTTGCGGTACGCGTGGATAAAGTGCCATACAAATAATCTCGGGCATATAAGTTTAAACCCAAGGTTTCAGAGGCTGCAGAGGCATATCGCGCTATCCCGACGATAGAATAATTATCTAAAGTGCAATCAAGATTAAATACGCGTTTATCAAAAGCCAGAGCTTTTTTTAATGTAGATTCTGCTATAGCACAATTTTGAATGTCTTCCTCTTGAGGTAATAAAAATTGCAGCTGCATATCTTTTTGACTATTTTTTACTGGCAAACAATGTACAGAATGATAAGTACCTGCAACCAACGCAAAAAGATAAGTCGGTATGGGGGATGAATTGACCCATTTGACTAAATGCATCCCATTAGATAGGTTTCTGGCTTCAACCTGTGCTCCATTTGCTATGAGCATTGGATATTTATCTTTAGGTGCAATGATGGTGGTCTCATAGGTGGATAAATTATCAGGTCGATCGATGCAAGGAAATACACGGCGCATGCCTTCGGTTTCTGCTTTTATGAGTAAAGTATTATCTGTTTGATAAAGACCGAACAAATCCGTGTGCCGGTAAATTTTATTTTTTGTTGTAATTCTAAAATTAACATCTTGAGGAACATTTTTTATTGTAAGAACACCCTCTTCAATTTTGTATTGGTTAGGGGATAGACGTGTTTTATGGATATATACTTCTTCCACTTGCAGGTATTCATAATTTAGTTTTAATTCACTTACAGGTTTACTATTTTCAGGATTGGGTTCTACATAGAGTTCTGCGGTGGTCGTATAGGCGTTTTCTTTATTCGCAATCAGTTCAATAGTTAAGTTTGTATGTTTTACAAAAAAAGGTAAGACCTGGTAATCCGTTATCTGACGTTCCTTTCCCATAATTACTCCTGAAAATTTTCCTGGACTTAGCAACGATAAAAGATCAACCCCGTTATTGCAAGACCTATACATAAAATTTCGAAACATGTATTTCTACTCCGAAATCTTTAAATACGGATGGTTAAAAAATTGCTCTTTGCTATAATTTTCAAATGATTAGTTTAATCTTTACTTGGAGACGGACATGAAACAACAGGATGCTTATGAATTTACTTTTTTAACGCTAAGTGGACATAAGCCGTTACCCCTGGAACAGTTTCGTGGGAAAGTTTTGCTCATTGTGAATACTGCATCAAAATGTGGGTTTACACCGCAATACGAACAATTAGAAAAATTGTATGAGCAGTACAAGAGTAAAGGGCTGGTTGTTATCGGTGTACCCTCAAATGATTTTGGGGCACAAGAACCAGGGGATGATTACCAAATTAGTGAGTTTTGCGAAATCAATTATGGCGTTAGTTTTCCATTAGCTGCTAAAGAAAAAGTGTCCGGCAAAGAGGCACATCCCTTTTTCCAGTGGGCAAAAAATGAATTAGGATTTGGTAGCGCACCTAAATGGAATTTTCATAAATACATTATCAATCGGAAGGGCAAGCTCGTAAATTATTTTTATTCAATGACCTCACCTGGTGCTCCCCGCCTTGTTCGGGCTATTGAGAAAGCTTTAGGTGAGGAGGTCAATTAATCCGCACGTAAGCGGACTTATTAAATTAATGCGGCAAATGACGATTTATTAATGACGGTGAGAAATTCTCAGCATGGAGTGCTAAAGCGTATACGTCGGGAATGTTCGTCTCATAATTGCATAGTCCATCCTCTAAAGGGCTACCATTTGCGGTTAAGGTACTCAAAATCTGGTTTCCACTTTTTACTGCCTCGTCTTCTGAATCACCGTCAACAGGATAGATCATAAAAACCCAAGGTTCGCCGGTTGCATAATCACTTTCTTGATAGGCAGCAAACGCTTCGGTCTGAACTCGAACTGCCATGGATAAGCCTTCACTTTTAATATTTTCAATTTTGGGGCAGGTAAACGATAGTGATGCAGCAAAAGTACTACCAGCAAAGAGTAGGGCCGCGACTGAGGCCATTAATTTTTTTTGAACCATTATTTTTTTAACTCCTGTATTAAGATCAAATCATGTAGCTGTATTAATGTAACGGAAACTTAATATTAGTCAATGTGACGGTTAGGATTATCTAATAACACGGATGTCTTATCATGATAACCAATGAGTCGATTGGTGTAAGCAATAGCTAAAGCAGAAACAATAAGCGTTAAATGAATCACCACTTGCCACATGATCCCATAATTGCCTAATTTGCCTGGATCAATGAAGGTTCTTAATAGGTGGATGGATGAAATACCGACAAGAGCCAGTGCAAGCTTGACCTTCATGCCTCCAGCATCGAGATGATCGAGCCATTCTGGTTGATCCGGATGGGATTCGAGTTGTAATGGTGAAATAAAGGTCTCATAGCCCCCTAATATGACCATGATCAGCAAATTTGCAATCATGACGACATCAATTAAATCAAGCACACCAAGCATGATGTGGGTATCATCAATTTGGTTAATATGCATGATTAATTCGACGAGCTCATAGAGAAAGCGGTAAACATATGCTGCAAGGATGCAGATGAGTCCAAGATATAATGGCAGCTGCAGCCAACGACCCATAAAAATAAAGCGACCTAGGTTTTTTTTAGCGGTATACATCAAATATTCCTCACACAGAAGCTCATAAGAGCAAGACAATCAATGCTTATGATATTATGAGACTTCTGCTATATCCAGTAGCTTAAGATCAATTACATCCCATGGCTGCAGCAGGGAGTAATTCTTCGGGAAGAGTGTAAATGGGCAATTGATTTAATTTAAAACTATGTTTTGAGTGTTGGTGTGACTGATAAGCTTGATAACCTAAATATAATGCAGTAACCGCTATGGCCACGGGCCAGCAGGCAATGCTTGCCGCTAAAATAAATGCCATTCCGCACGTATTGAGAGCCAGTTTTTTCCAAAATTGACCTTGTAGCAGTTGGGTTTCCTCTTGTAATTCGTCTCGTAGATTCAGCTGCGCACGCGTGGCATTTTGAGTTAGATTACGCTCGATTGCGTGAAGCGCTAACTCACTGCGTCTAAATTTTTTGTAGTCCTTAGCAGTATTATACAGGGCGCTTGCAATGGTGCTGCACAGGGCGAGTGTCGCTAACACAATGGAGGTTGTACAAAAAAAAGAAAATATTAAACTTAAGGCAATGATTTTACTGGCAATGATATTAATAATATAATAACTATTTTCCGCATGCCATTGATCCTGCAAAATGTTAATTTGCTGCTCGATGATAATTTTTTCTTCAGCCGTGGCAAAACCAATTTGCTGCTGTAAATTTTTCATAATTTTTTTATTGCGACTAAAGTCTGCGTACCATTGTACTAATAAGCTGGCAATATCAAAGATTAAAAAGGTAGCTAAAAGAGGGGATAGCGCAAGTGTTGATAAGTGTAGCTGTTGGTGAAATATACTCAATATACTCATCGTTGCCCAAGCAAAATCATTCAGGAGCAAAAAACCTCTCTTTTTAAGCTCTTGATTTAATACTTTTGATGCAGACAAATAAGGGTTTGTCAGCGCTTTAAACCAGTGCTTTAATAGCAGAACGATATTAATAATAAACCGTATTGAGAAAAGCAAAACACCTAAAATGCCGGTGAATTCTCGTGATTTATTTAAGAAATTGATACCCTCAATGTAACGACTGCTCGTTCCAAACATGCGATTTAGTTCTTTAATCATGTCTGAATACTTACTTCGTTGTAGATGTTCTAACATAAACGTAACCAATGCACGGCTATAACTAAAATGAGAGCGTTTAATACTGACTTCATCTAATAATTTTCTCAGCTGCACAATACCATCTAAAAAACAAGAATCGTGAAGCGCATCACGATCGTAGATAATTTCAGTATGAGCAGGACCTATTTTCGTTAATTCTTCAGCCTGGGCATATAATCGTTTTAAATCTTGGCGCACATAATCTTGTTGATAGTAACAAATTAATAAACTTGTGAGTAAGCGTAAATCATTAAGAGCATATTTTTCAAAAAAAGAATTTTGAGGATTGATTCTAAATAAGAGCGATAAAGATTCATATTCGAAAAGGAGAATTTCCAGATCAAATTCTTTTTCATGAAATGTTTGCAACGGAGAAGAGGGTTGCTTTTTATTAAAAAAAGAGTGCTTCATCGAATGTTGATAGTCGCCTAATAAGTGTATCAACCGAGTTCTTATCGATAAATGAGGAACCCAGTTGCCTGATTATTTAATTTTTTAAACTACCACAGCCCATGCGTGCTCCGCCGCCTCCCAATTTAGGATTATCCGTGTAATTATCGCCACCTTCATGAATCATGATCGCATGTCCTTGGATATCTTGAACGTGTAATCGCGGGGCAAGTACCGGGAGATTTGCTTTGCCTTGTGCATCGACGACTAAAACGGGTAAGTCACCTAAATGTCCTTTGCCATAGGGTCCTTGGTGGGTTCCGGTATGTCCTGGATCAAGATGCTCACCGGCATTCATTGCATGATTGCCGCAATCCGGATGCTCATGAATATGGAAGCCATGAATCCCATTAGGAAGGCCTTGTAAATTTGGTTGAATCAGCAGCCCGTATTGGCTATCAGTAAAGGTGATGGTTCCTAATTCTTTACCTTGGGTATTAAAAACAGAGGTGGTTAGAGAAGCGGCAAAAGTTAGGGTTGCTGTGAGCAAACTGAAACCCACAACACAGTAATTTGCTAATAATTTCATGCGCATTTTTGGTCCTTATTATAATTTGTTATGAACACCAAATTAGATATGCTTTAGGTAACCTACAATCACTGCTATTATAGACCAGATTCTCTAGTTTATATCAATTGTCGTTAAGATACTTAATCTATTCAGAAAATTAAATAGCTTAAGGTAATATTTGTTCTATGAGCATTTGAGTTCTAAATGGCGATGTAATTCCAGCAATCCATCGCGATAGCTCGGATATCTTAGCTGAATATTGAGGGATTTTTTTATATACGAATTTTCAACACGACGATTGTGTGTGTAAAACTCTATTTCTCTTAACGTTAACTGTGCCGTGTCCCATGGGATTAATGGCAGGGGCGTGCGCCCAAGTAATTGGCAGGCAAAAGAATCGACTTCATGCGCTGCAGCAGGTTCATCATCGGCAAGATTATAGATCGCACCTGGTTGAGGATTAATCATTGAGGCAATCAGTGCAGTACAGATATCATCCACATGAATACGTGAAAAAAAATGTCCTTCTTTATAAATTGAATACGATTTACCGTGTAAAATCCGCTCTAAAGCATTTCGTCCAAGACCATAGATTCCAGCCAAACGAAATACATGAAAAGGTAGATGGTGCTCCCGAGCAAATTGAATCCAGCTTTGTTCAATGTTTAACCGTCGTGTTCCTGTAACTCCTGGATTGATAGACGCTGATTGCTCATTTACCCAGGCACCCTGATGATCGCCATAAATCCCCGTACTGGACAAGTATCCTATCCATTTGATATCGGGTGCAGCTTTTAAATGATCACGATAGGGAAACATAGGATCAGCACCATTTGCTTGCGGAGGAATGCACAAAAGAACATGGCTTGACCGCGCTAAATGATGACGAATATTTTCATCAAGAAACTCGATGTACTTTACCGCTGGGGTGGTCTGTGCTTGCGGTTGGCGTGTAGTCCCGATAATTTGTAAATCGGTCAGCTCGGGTCTTCGAACCAGGTGTTGCGCCGTATAACCAAAACCGCAAATGAGTAAGGAATCATTCATTACATGATCTTAACATGAGTAATATTGATGATATTATGCCATTGATAACGTTGATTAAAAAGGAGGCGGGGTATGGACCAATTAATACCAGCGATAAATACTGACTGGATTTTGTTCGATAATCAATCGCATCCACGACTGCGAATTGTACCCATTTATTATCAGAAAGGTTTTAGTGATAGACCACAGATATATGGTCGTCGTACCGTCTTAGAAAAATTACTGCTTGCGCTGGAGCACTTGCCAGTAAATGTGGGCTTACAGGTTTGGGATGTATACCGGCCACGTGCGGTACAGCAAAAATTATTTTTGTGGATGCAAGAGGAAATAAGAAAAAAATTTCCACACTTTAATGAAAATGAGAATTTTCAGGAAACAGTTAAATACGTTTCTCTACCCTCTAAACCAGGTGAAGATTATTGCGCGCCACACCTAAGCGGTGGCGCGGTTGACTTAACTCTTTTTGAACTGAGCACAGGACAGGAGTTAGCCATGGGAACCCCCTTTGATGATTGCACCGCGCGTGCACATATAGATTATTTTCAAAAACATAAGCCTCAAAATCCTGAAGAAAAACAAATAAATCAGCATCGGCTACTATTACAAAAAGCAATGCAGCAAGTAGGCTTTACCTCTTATCGGTATGAATGGTGGCATTATGATTACGGAACTATTTTTTGGGCGCGTGAAACGGGTCGGCAGCCTCTTTATGGACCTCTCTTTGGTCTGGAAGAATGGCCTAATAACGATCCATATGAATTTTAAACGGCATACTATGTCGAAAAGATAAACATAATGAATGCGCTTATCTGTTTATTTAATGTTTTCTGTTAAGGGGTACTGTATTGTGGCGTATGATTGCAGTAAGATAAATATTTGCAGTATGGATACTCATAAATTAAGGACGAAAAATGAAAAGGTATACTTTTTTATTGCTCGCACTGCTGGCTGTTGCAGCCGATGCTACAACTCGTGAAATTGCCATCACCATCGATGATTTACCTTTAGTTGCTTCACGGATGAATAACCCAGGTAATGTGCAGCGTGCAACCGAGCGGTTTAGCCAAATTGTTAATGCCTTTAAAAAATATAACGTGCCGGCAACGGGTTTTATTATTGCAGGAGCAATCGAAAAAGGGCAATGGGAGTTTTTAGAGCAATTTCGTGCTGCCGGATTTACTTTAGGTAATCATACGTACTCTCATTATAATTTAAATCGCATGAGTGCAGAAAAATACATTGCCGATGTAGAGCGTGCGGATAAAAAACTTTCACCCATCATGACCACACCAAAATACTTTCGTTACCCTTATTTAGCCGAAGGCAATAAAGACACAAAAGAGAAGGTAAAAGATTATTTAGCTGCTAATCAATACACCATCGCTCCAGTCACCATTGACAGTAAAGATTTTAATTTTAATGAAATGACTTATAAGGTTCCTTTCCGCTCTCGTCCAGCATATATTCAAAAATTGAAACCTCGATATTTGGATTACATCTGGAAACAGACCCTGGCTGCAGAAAAGAAAGCAAAAAATAACGGTAAGCAAATTTTACTGATTCACGCTAATGTGCTGAACAGCTATCTTTTGGAAGATGTCTTGGAAATGTACCAAAAAAATGGTTATAAATTTATTAGTCTTGCGGAAGCGTTAAAAGATCCAGCTCCTGAAATACTGGCACCAACCCCGAAAGAGGATGGTGCCAGCACCAAACTCGAAGAACAATTGTTACTGCCTACCAAACAACAGTAAGGAGAGTAGGTTATGCTGAATGGGGCGTTAATCTTATTGCTCATTGGTGTCGTCTTTGGTATAGGAATACTTATTTCATTGGTTGAAAGTAAACCGCTAAATAAAACGCTACTGTATCTTCATGGAGTAGTTGTATTTACTGCCATTGGGCTTATGGCGGTTTATTTACTCTTGTTCAGCACCTCACCGTTGTTATTGGCCAGTCTCATGTTATTGATTATGGCCGCTATAGGTGGGTTTACGCTTTTTATCCTGGGTAAAAAGGGTAGACCGATACCTATTTGGCTTACGATTATTCATCCATTATTAGCAATGATGGGTGTTATCTGTTTGGTCATTTTTATATTACCTTAACGCTGATCAAAGTAATCGGGTGGGACACCGTATAAAGAACACGTAAGAGGTTGTGTTGATTTTTGTTCCCACTCGGGATTGCTTAATACTTGTTGGGCGTTTTCGTATCCTGTCTGTAAACGAAAATTGATAGCAGCGCGTCCAAAGTTGTAATCCTTATAGGAATGGGCATAGGGCGTTCCGTGATAAATGATATGTACGACACTAAAACGTTTACGGATGCCAAGATTTAATATTTGCTGTATCTGCGGATTTTTTTCGCTTCAGGTGTTAAATGTTCTCCTAAAATGGTAATCGCTGACTGTAAATTTTGACGACTACTGTAAACATTGGTTAGTCTGCGTGAGTGACTTGCGTAACGAATATCCTTTTGCCGTTCATCGACTTGATCCATTGTTTGTGGTAGGGGGCCTTTTAAACTAAAGCAATCCACTACAAAACAAAGAGTATCTTCTTCAGGTAAGGCATCGAGCACGGTGACTAATGGCGTATTGGCATAAATACCTCCATCCCAATAATATTGTCCTTCTATTTCAATTGCAGGGAAACCAGGCGGTAATGAGCAGCTAGCCATAATGTGCTCGGGCGTTATCTTGGTGTATTGGTTATTAAAAAAAATCATCTCACCAGACGCTACATTGACGGCCCCTAAGCATAATGTAACGTTCTTATTATTAATGCGATCAAAATCAATTACTCGCTCTAAAGTGCTTCGTAATTCGGAGGTATCGTAATAGCTCAATTTATCGGGTGTATCGTAAGTAAATTCGGTGGGTGGGAAAATACGCGGTTTAAAAAAACCATCTAAACCAAAAAACAGCGATTGTAAGGAGCCGATACGGTTTTGAAAATTCCTGAAAAAGTCAATTTGATTTAGAGGCTGTAGGTTATCGGTCCAGAGTTCAGGAACAATTATATTCCAAAATTCGCGCAATTTCTCAATTTGTTGCTCATGCGGATTCCCGGCAATAATTGCACTATTTATTGCACCTATAGACACTCCTGCTAGATAGTTTGGAGCATAGCCATGCTCATGAATTGCCTGAAAGGCCCCTACCTGATAAGCACCTAATGCGCCGCCACCCTGAAATACACAAGCGATACGCTGATAATGCTGTTTCTGGGGTAAGGTTGGGGCGGGTTCGTTTAGATGCCCTAACGGCTCGCGGCTTTTACTTTTATTACCCATAATGAAATTCCAAAATTTTTTATATTATCAAGTATAAACGTATTTTTGGTCTGGGTGTGGGAACTACCCCTGCTTATTGAGCCAGGGGTAAGAAGCGTACTGTCGTTATATCAAATCGTTGAGGACTGTGCTAAATCAAAATTATCTTCAGAAGTTGTGCTTAATGTTTTTTCATTTTGCGATCTGATTTTAAGCACTGCTTTACATCCAGGGGAATAACTGTCAAATAAACCACAGAATAATAGCTCAGGGGTACGCTCATTAATGCTGCGATTATATTCCTCGTGACTTTTTCTAACTAAAATCTGCCCCCAATCTTTGGGGTGATTTGAACTGTTGGCGTCGGTATCAAGTTGAGCGCTTGTATTCCTTCGCTCTGCGATGGCTTCTTTAATCTCCTCAACTGTTGTTTTGAGGGCCGCAGTAATTTTTTCTTGAGAATTTGCTAAGAGTGCCTTTATAGCTTCAACCGGCATGGTGCTTAACTGTTTACCAAAATCTACTCTGGGGGCATTGGCATATATATGGGACTCGGGGGTACAGCTTGCGGTATATTTAAAAAACCCCGGAGCAACATAATGGCGCTCATTGTATAAGACCTCTGCTCTGCTGAGTCCACGATATACTTGATCGCGTAAGCAACGGCTATTGATAATATCTGTGTAGGATTCAGTCACCGTGTTAATTGATAAAGCGGGCCAATTTTTAGATTCAACATAATGTTTATAAAAATATTGCGCAAAAATGCCTTCGACAATAATCACTTGAGTCGGGTTGACTTTCTCTGTGCCCTTAGAGCGATTACTTTCAAAATTAAAAATGGGTTTATTAATGGGGATGTTATTTTTTAAAGCAGACAACTGTTCGAAAAGCTTTTCAAGGTCAAGCATTTCCGGAGTATCGAAGATGGTATTGAGGCGATATTCTTTTGCATCACGTCCCTCTGGGCGTTCCTTAAAGTAATCATCCATGTTAATGATAACAGCATCATCCTGATATTCGTCTTTTAAAGCTTGAGATAAACTGGTTTTTCCTGCTCCTGATTGTCCACCTATAAATAAAAATATCATCGGATCCCTCAATGAAAAAAAATCATTATATATTTTATTTGCGCACAACATCAATTAAAAATTCAGCCTAATCATGTTTTGATATCTTTAAAAATATAAAGTGTTAAAACACAGAAAAGGGAGGAAGTGCAACTGGAGCAGAGACACCATGAATGTTCTTTTGTAACAAGATTGTCAATTTTTATACGGAAAAGTCTTTATTTTAGTCAGAAAAAGTCTATTCTTTAAATTAATGGCGATGAAATTCCCACGGTTGAGTAAATAAACAGCAATGATGTTTCAGGCAAATGGCCCTCGCTTTATTGGTGCATCAAATTTATTCTAATTAAGTAAAATAATTAAATGTAGGTGCGATATGGAATCAGAAATACCCCTATCTTTAGCTTACTTCTTAAA
The DNA here is from genome assembly GCA_017306715.1 of Legionella sp. Lineage (GTDB taxonomy): Bacteria > Pseudomonadota > Gammaproteobacteria > Legionellales > Legionellaceae > Legionella. The sequence continues at coordinate 35,297 of JAFKHV010000026.1, forward strand.
AGCGAATTTAAATTATCAAGAACCCATTTTAGAAAAAGTTTCTGAAAATCAAAATGGTGCGGTATATATTGTCAGTGATATTGGTGAAAAAAAATGCGTCATTAAATTACTGAATGCCAATAATCTCTGTAAAGCTTATAGTAGTAATCGTTCTTTAGAAGAATTGGAGAAATTTTTCACCATGTATCTGGCACTTTACAGCCAAATTTTACAAGATTTCCCTGTACCTAAAGTAATTCGGGTTCATGATAATTATGTTCAAAGACATGAGAATTATATTTTTTATCTCACATCATTTATTAATGGAGATACCCGCGATTTAAAAATAATTGATTTAAATCAAAAACTTAAAATTGCTAAATTTTTATCACAGATACATCAATTTGATGTTAGCTCCTATCAAACAAACTATTGGAACATTAAAATTCAAGGTCTTGCAGCAATTTGGGAGCAATTGACTACCAGTGAGCTGCCATTGGCAGTTGAAGGATTGGCTGCAAAATTTGTTGATAACGACGCACTCCCCTTATTTATCCGTAAAATATGCTCTGAAGCTACTCCCGATGCAATCGTGTCACAAGGTGCGGAGCTCAGCTTGGTTCATACAGATATTAAACCTAAAAATGTTTTGTGGGATGACCAACAGATATACGTGCTGGATTGGGAAGATATGTGTCTGGCACGGCCCGAGATTGAATTTGTAGAAACAGTAACCAGCTGGGCAGTGATTAAAGAACATCATCGATTTACTTTGGATCGTACCCTTGCCGTGCAATTTAAAGATGCTTACAACCGCAAAATTTCAATTTCTGAGATCGATATCCTATTATCTGGTGCAAAATGGGTCGCATGGATTGTCTCTTGTATGAAGTTGAATCAGACTGAGCCAATGGCGCGAGCATTTTTGATGCTTCATCTATTTCAGAGAAATTATGATTTTCTGTTGAGTCTTAAATGACAGGCAAGTTGCCCATAGGTAAAAAAAGATTTCTCGTTGTCTGGTCAAGCCACACGTTTCTGATCATTATATTGAAGCTTTATGGCTTCATTGTGATTAATTTACTGTTGCAAGAGTTTATTACTCCTGCTCAGTACCCAATTTATGGTGGTTTTAGCTACTTAATTGTCATAGGTTTATTATTGATAATCCCAAGTATCCTTAGAAAAAGAACGGTCATCTGGTCTTTAAATATTTGTTTGTATATTTGTGGCATTATATTTTTACTTTTGTGGATTTATTCGACTGTCTATTCTAATACCTTAACTTTTTTAGTTTTAGGCCTTACGTTTTTTCTTTTTATGGGAGCACTAGAAAGCGTTTTTTTTGACCGATTTGTTTCCGCGTATTGCTCTATTGATGATCTGCCTTTTGCAATATCCTGGACCAGACAAGCAAACACTTTCGCGTACATCATCAGTCCGCTACTTGGTGGATTTATTTATGAAAAAATTTCCATAGCCTATCTTTTAGGGATCGGGATTGGAGTTTTATTGTGGTATCGTGCAACATTATTTTTATTACCAAGCGTCAATCCCATGTTGGCAGCTCATCAACAGCCCTCAACGCTCCAGATGAGTGGTTTAATACGGAATAATCAGCAATTTTTATATTTATTTTCCTTAAATTTTTTTTGGTTAGGTATTGTCTCGATAATGCTTATCCCTTATCTGCAAATTAATTTTTCTGTAAACCAGATTGGGATCATCCTCAGTTGCGCAGGGCTTGGATTATTAGTGGGTAATGCTGGCGCAACCAGACTGGTGCAAAAATTAAAATTTATTGAAATTTATCGTCTATGTGCCTCTTTATTCGTTCTCTTTTTGTGTGCTTTCGTTTTGGCCAGCAGGATGTATCTTCCCTCGTGTATTTTAATATTTAGCGGCAGTTTAATAAGTTCATTTGCTTATGTGAGCGCACAATTTTTTTTACAAAAGGAAGTTGATTCCGCTGATTTAGTAACTTTTTACGCGCTGCGTAATCTCATGAATGCGGGAATAACTCTGGTTATGTTTATTCTTTTATGGCTTTTTCTAACGTCTGGTGTTGGCTTATGGATTAAAGTTCAATTCCACCTGCATGAATACCACCTTTTTTCCTTATTTTTTATTTTTTTAGCGATACTTGCTTCTCTAGGTTATTATTTATTAGCATATACGGATGTTAAGGCTCAGAAACCGGGGCGCGGGCTAGATTAGTGTCCGATAAACGATGTACTTTGTCGACAAATGTAGGGCCCGGATCAGTTTTATCGGTTTGATAAGCAGGGTCTTTTTCAAGCCATAATGGTGAATTTTTAAATTTTAAATAATCATTATGACCAATCAAGTAATTAATATTTGGATATTTCTTTTTTAGATAACACGTCAGAAAGGCATTTGCGCGAACCTGAGCTGGTGTCAAATCATCAATACTGTCTTTACCGCCAATATTTTCAATACCAATAGCGTAATGGTTTAACCCAATAACATGCCGGGCCATCCAATCGTCAGGCATTAGTTGGTAAATTGCCCCATCCCGATCAACCACATAATGACTGGATACATTAAGTAAACCTGGTAATTCCTTTGTTCGTGGTGAATTCGTTGGAAAAGTAGGGGAGTTAAAAACACGTAAGGTGTTCTCTAAAGAAGGAATGCATGTCCAGTGAAGTACAATCATTCTCGGTTCAATTTTCACCGATTTTTTAATACCATAATGCTGTTGTTGATACTCCTGAGTTAAGTGAATGCGTTCTTGATTAAAAATAATGGGGCGCTGCTGAATCAGCATTTTTTTCTCACAGTCAAATGAAAAGCAGCTATGAGTTATACTTAAAAGCACTATCCCTATAAATTTATTCATTTCACCACCAGGAAATAAGCTTGAACATAATCAGGCAAATGTTTATTAGCTTGAGCAAAAGCCTGTACATTCGCATAGCTGCCGCTAAGATAGTCCACCTGATATTGATTATTAGCAAATGCACCACCCGTATCGGCTAAAATACCCATGCGACTTTCAGTAATATTTTGCGCATTATGATATTGCACCATTAATAGTTTTCCTAAGCCAAAATGAGTTAAATCACCGGCAAAAGTAGTCAGCGGTTGCACAGTAATTTTATGATATGCATCTTTGCCATAACCTTTTATGCCATGAACTTCTTTGAAATACCAATAACGTTCTTGTGCGTAAGGCGCGCGATTTTTGTCATAAGGTACATGATTATCACGATGCACATTAAAAATTTTTTCTTTTCCATTCGGAAAAACCGCTACCAATGTACCTTGTAATAGCGCGGCCTCCAGATCGTCCCGCTTAACATAGGCAAGGACAGGGACATCTTTTTGATTTAAGGCGCCTTTTAAGATAGCTTGCTTTCCGTATTGAAAACGTATTAAGTGGGGACTTTTTTCAGCTTCTTCTATTGATAAATGTGCTTCATCAGGTGGCACCCCATAAATTGGGTAGGAGAATTGTGGTGTTTTACGCGTCTTGGCATGGGCAAGGTGGACATAATATTTTGTCATCAATATCTTATCCAACGGTATCCGTTTAATGAGCGATTTCGACACATGAACCGTGTTAATTTGTGTACGGTCAGGATACCAGCGATAGAAGTTAAAATGCTTGCTGACGAATTCCGGATTACTCATTTGGGATTGATGAGCACAAATAAAGGTTAATGTTTCTTTGATTTTAGGCATAGGAACTTTAAATATATGACCTTCATGAATTACTTGCGGATCATAGGTCGGTCCGTACTTTAAGTAAGAAAGCGTTTCTTTAGCGGTATTACATAGAGCCTGGGTGTTAATTTTTAATGTGCCTATAACGGGTGGGGATGCTGATTTTATATCAGCAGAACAAAAAGCAACTTTAACTGTTAGAAGGAATACAGGTATAAGCCAATATTTCATGGAATCAATTAATAAATAAAAACCATAGTACCATAAAAGATTCTTTAGAGCATGTTTTGAAAGCCGACAATGAATGCTGCCCATACACCAATTAAAATGTGAGAAACACTAACGCCCACTAAAGTATGTTGGCGATAGTAAAGCCAACCCCAAAACATCCCAGGAATAAAGGTTATAATGGCAAAACCAGTACTCGTATGCGCATGAGCACTGGAGAATAATAGATTTGAAACAAAGATAGCTTCCCATTTTTTACGATTTGCCGAGCCTTCAATTAAATTTTGAAAGGAAGATTGCATGCATCCCCTTACAATGAACTCTTGGAGAGGGCAAAACAGAGCATAAAAAAACAGGGCAATAAAATAAATAGTCCAATTAAACACTACCCCTTGTTTGAACATGGCGTCTGGGTCAAAAAGAGGATAGCAACAGAGGCTTGGTATATGGGTAATAGCAAGCCATTTTATTAAGACGATTAATATCATGATTGGGATTGAATAGAGTACTGCCTCATAGATATGTTCCGGTGCATTTTTTATACTTAAACCATAATCCTCGCGCGGATAGCCACTTTGTCTTATAACAGAATAAGTCACGACAGCAAAAATGAAAATCAAGACCAGACTGAGCGCGGTCGTGCTGGGTAATAAATGTTTACTTTTTTCAATAAAACTTAATGAGAGCGCATACAGAGACAGCAATACCAGTGCGCGGATTGAAAAAATACTCATAGCAAACTTTCGGCGCAGTACAGCGACCGTGACCTCGTTAATGTGCCGTAATCGTTGCGACAGTTGTTTTCCAATTCTACTATCTATCGCGGTGAGGATATCGGCAAATTGTGGATTTTGTTGTAATTGCTCGATATCAAAACGATACATTTTCACCCGCTCCAGGGTTTTAACGGAAGCAGAGCGCGCATGGTCATCAACTAATGCCAACTCGCCCACCGTTTCTCCTGCAGGTAACGTTGTTAACACATGAATTCTGGTACCTGAATTTTTATAAATTTCTACCGTGCCATCAGCGATGTAGTAAAAACATCGTTCTTTATGGCTTTCGTGAATAAAAACTTTATTTTCATCCAGTTCGATATATTCACCAACGTGCATGAGTCGGTGTAATTGTTCAGAATTTAAACCGGATAAGACACAATCAGCTCTGGGTGAAATCATTGTATCTTCCTGATTTTAGATATATTTAGTGTAGTAGCTGATAATCAATATGCCAAATTGTTAATGTTTCTTTATTCAAATAGGAGGCCTACTGTTTTCATTTTCGGATAAAGAATTTAAATCTTGAATTACTCGTTTTAACTTGTAAACAAAATATTCCTCACTAACCTGATTAACATTAAGAATGCCAATCTTAGATCCTATATGCTGCAGCCACCTTTCGGTTTCGCCGGTAAAGGGAAATTTATAGGAATTATTAATCGTATTTAAAGCCGTTTTAAAGTAAAAAAATGTATATACTAAAACCAATAAAACTAAAGCTGCTGATGTAATTATTCTGGTATAACCCAGCCATTCATCATTTCTGTCTCTTTGATTTAATGATTCTTCTTTTCTATTGATTACCTGTTTTATTTCTTGCTCATTTCTAGATAAAGCGTTGATAAGCAAGTCTAAAGAAAATCGAGCCGAATGGTCTTGAGAGGCATACTGATATTGACGGAGCTCTTTTTCATAAGTGAGTTCCTCAATAGCCGCATATTGCTGACAATAAGAATCCAAAATCGTGCGACAACTTTGCTCCTGCACACGGGAAGAATACTTAGGTGTATGACAAACATAGGGATATAAATGCAATGGAGTATTCTCAAGACAGTTGCTAGTATCCCACTGTTCGTAAGCTTCATTTTTTTTATACCAATATTTTTTTAAGAGATTTTCATAATGCTCATCAATCTCATTTTTTTCAATCGAACCAATGAATAAATTATGTTTAAAATGAGCGATCATTTTTTGCAGATGGCTTCGTTTTGTAAGGAGGTGTTGATGTTCTAACTCTACTTTTTGTAATTGCTTTAAATATTTTTGGTCAAGCTCCTGAAAAATTGCATGGATCATACTTGGATCGGTGATCCCTAAATAAATGGTACCAATAATAATGACGGAGCTAATCATTAAATTACCATAAATTTTGGTTTTTTGCTCTTGGGCTTTGTTTAAAAAATTAAGACAATGTTGCAAATCTTGTAGTAGAGCTTCTGTTCGTCCGGTCATGATTCTTGACTCGTAATCACCACATTAATGAAGTTTAATCTCTGGCCGTTGTTTTTTCATTAAAAAATCAATCACAGTGCTCAAGAAAACATATTTTGTGCCTTTTATGAGTAGCAAGTGTTTTTTATACAATGACCAGTAGGTAAAACGAGCAAATAGTCCTTTGAGGAAAAAATTTTGCGTCAGCCGACTCATAATGACGCCAACCGCATTATGTGGGCTTAAACTGATGAGTGAGCCATAATCTTTATAAATAAATGGTAAGATGGGTTTTCCTTGTAACAATCTTGGTATGGATTGAGACAATAATATAGCCTGTTGATGGGCTGCCTGGGCACGAGGTGGTACGTTATATGCATTTCCTTCCTGGTCTGTCTGTGGACAGCTAGCACAGTCACCAAAAGCAAAAACATTGGGATCGCGTGTCGTTTGCAGGTGTTGGTTCACGCAGAATTGATAGAGTTTATTCATTTCCAAGTCGTGTTTAACTTTATAGTTGTTGGCTTTTACACCCGCAGCCCAGACTGTAATTGAAGAATCGATGAATTGTTGGGTACTTGTTTTAAGGCCTTTATTCGTTACTTCATTTATTTGCGTCCCTAAAATAATATTAATATTATTTTTCAACAGATACTCAGTCGCTTGTCTGGAAACCCGCTCGGGTAACATGCTTAACAAACGGGGTGCGGAATCAATGACCGTAATCTGAAAAGGGGAGTCGTCTTTGCTTTTTACGCCCTTACCTAAATATTTAAATGTATGTGTAAGAGCAAAATTTAATTCTGCTGCGAGTTCTGCACCTGTAGCGCCACCACCAATAATATTAATTTGAATTTTATGGTCTTGCGCGGGATGAAGCTGATTTTTTTTGATTACTTCTTGCATAATCACTTGATGAAAAAGTTCTGCCTGGGCTAAATCATCGAGTAAAAGACAATGTTCTCTAACTCCTGGAATATTAAAATCATTTACTTGACTGCCGGTAGCTAGAATAAGTAAATCATAATTTATTTTCGTGGTTTTAACGTGATTTTCACCGTCTAATTGGCATGGATAAATGTTAATCCATTTTTCTTTATGATTAATTTCCTCTAAAGTTGCATAGTGGTATTGAAAACCATGCTGGTAGGCATATGAAATGTAATCAATCTCATCCTGATAAGAATTGAAGGTTCCTGCGGCAACCTCGTGGAGCAGAGGCTTCCATAGATGCTTTAGCTGACGGTCGACAAGAATCACATCTAAAGAATATTTTTTTGCGACACGACATAAGCGAACAACAAGCTCAAGCCCGCCAGCACCACCACCAATAATCACAATTTGTTTACGTGGAAAATTCATCATTGCCCCTGCTACAAGTTTGGCTTGTAGCCTCCCTTATAGGTCTATGAATAAATTATACCTTGGCGAGAACCGTTGAGCCAGCATGGCAGGGCATAAATTGAACTTTATACCCTGAGATTTTTAGTAATTATAGGGAGTCATAGCAAAACTTTGAGCGTTGCTCTCTTTTTCGTTCATACTATTAAAAAATGACGAGTTGTTAAGGGCCATCTTAAACTCTTGCTGCAGCTCCATCGCATCCAGTTTATTTTGCACATAAAATAATCTTCTTACATAAGGATTAAAAAGATCATTTGGGTAATCACGATGATAGGCTTTTAATTTACTCATGATAAATACTTTGGCTGTACTTAAATCTGCAAGCATATCCTGTTCTAAAACATTAAAAAAAGAGTAAATATCTTCAGCTAATTTTAAATGCTGCCGGTGAGGGTTAAACGAGAGTACCCGTTTAACTTCATTCGATAGAAAAGAAAAACTATTGAAAACAAGCGGAGAAAAGTGGTCTTGAAAAATATTTTTAATATTTTTTCCAATTAGCTCCTTATCATTCCAGAGATGATCGTAGGTGTTTTTATTTTTAATGATTGCGACGAGCAAGGAATGTTGAATTTTATCATGCGTGGGCAACGCAGCGAGAATTTCCTCAACGTCTTGCTTGATTAATACAGTATGATCCATGAGCGTCGTTGCAAGTGCCGCATGACCACATCGAAACGCGTAATAAATAGGCTTATGATTATATTTATCAGGAGTATTTAAAGAATTCGCGGATGGTAAAAAATTAATAATACCCGTCTCATCCCCACGGACAGCCGCAGCATAAATTGAGTTTTGTTTACTTATGTATTCTAAAGTGAGCATTTCATTAATAGCTAATTCCGCTGCAGCAGCTTGACTGGTAAGCTGTGTCAAAGCACCTCTAAAAGAATGATTCTTTTGCAGAATTTCCTGATTGAGTTTCTCTATAATTTCATTTAATGCGATTCGTTCCTGACCCCAGTCGCTTATTTTTTTATCAATAACTTCAATTTCATGATCCAGTGACTGCATTTGCTCTTTTGCTTTTGGGGCATTGATATTAATGACCTCATCAAAACCTGAGCCAAATTCAATAGGGCTACAACTTACCATTTGATAAATGTATAAAGTATCACGTTTATTGGATAAATTTTCGGCTTGAATGCTTACGTTTTTACATTTTTCCTTCGATGAAACGCATTCAGCTCTTTCATCAATTAATTGATTGTATTCCAGATCACTTTCGTACGTTTTTTTTATTTCTTTTAATAAATTACTTTCCAATTCGCGAATTTCTGCGACATTTTTACCCGTTTCAGTGGCTAATGCTTCGAGCTCTTGTCCCAGTTTATTTAACTCAATCGTCAGGAAGGGCAGTGATTTTCTAATTTTTTCGATAGCTTTTTTATAGTAGTTCAATTTATCGGAATCAAAATTTCCAATCAATTGCTCTCTTGTTTTTTCGAGATTTTTTAACAAATCTTCTGCTATTTTATCGCAGTCAAAATTGTCTCCAAGTAACTGTTGTTTATTTTTAGGCATAATAATTTCTCATTCATTTAATGTTTAGATGAGTAATCTGAAATATTAATCCTTTAAATGTCCACCAATTCAAAAACTCATAATTTAGCGGATTATATTATCACATTTTTGCTGATTATATGAGCAAAGAGATAAAAATATTGTGAATAAGAAAAATAAATGCTCGGCATTGGGTGTTAACTTTTTAGATTTAAGATAAAAAAAGGTGCTTGTAGGCAGATTTTTTTATGCTTTTTGAGTCATCAAGGTGATCCCTGCAACAGCTGTAGCAACTGTAGCGCTTGAATTTCTAGATGATAATTCGATTGAGGAGCTGTAACGGTTAATTTAAAAGTTTGCTTCATATTATCGTCCTTAATGATGGTTCCTAAAATAAATATGGTATCGCCGTCAAACCAGAGCTTCAAGCAAAAAAACTGAATTTCATATAAAGAAGAGGTGATCGGATGTATTTTCGAGATCCAACATTGCGCAACATTTGTACTATAATTGGACTGGTGGATGGCTAATTAATCTACTTTATTGTTTTATTTGGAGTATCGTTGCGCAAATGTTGTTAAAAACTCAAGAGAAAATTGTTGTTATTATTCCCACGTATAATGAAGCAGATTGTATCGAAAAAACAATCCATAGAATATTTTCTGTTTTACAAACGCTAATGAACTATACGCATTATGTGATTATTTTTGATAGTAATTCGCAGGATAATACAGCCCATCTGGTTCAGCAATTACAAAAGAAATATTCCCAATTAATTTTACTGTCAGAACCGCAGAAGACAGGTTTGGGCTCGGCTTACCATCAAGCTATGAATTACTCTTTAGATATATTGCATGCTGATATTATCTTTGAGTGTGATGCCGATTTATCGCATCAACCAGAATATATTCCGACTATGGTTGAGTATTTAAAAGAAAAAGACTGCGTTATAGGCAGTCGCTACGTAGAAGGGGGCAGTGTTCCAGGTAACTGGCCCTGGCATCGCAGATACATGTCTATGGGGGCAAGTTGGGCTGCACGATTCATTTTAACGCCAAAGTACAGGGATTTTACCAGTGGTTTTCGCGGTACCCGGCATAAAGCTCTACGGAACGCGCTACCTGAAAAATTTATATCGAATAATTATGCTTATAAATTAGAGTTACTTTGGCGTTTGCATCAGAATAAAGTCAAAATTCACGAAATACCCATTGCTTTTAGGGATAGAGAAGCAGGGAAATCAAAATTGCCTCCTCGAAGTATTCGTGATTTTATGAAGGTAATCTCGATATTGCGATTAAAAACCATGGAGAAATACTTCAAAATGGTCTTAATCGGTTTTTTGGGTCTCATGCTCCAATTGATTGTGTTCAATGTTTTTCGCCCATACTGGGGACCTTTCTTTGCTTCCCAAATTTCAGTAATGGCCGCGATGATTCACAACTTCGTTCAGAATGGGAGGTATACATTTAAAACACCCGTATATGAAAATTCCTCAATTCAATTAAAACGAGGTGTTTATTTTCTGGGGTATTCTATTTTAATGATTTTATTCCAAAGCTTTAGTTTGAAGTTATGCGTTTCCTATTTTGGCCCTGGTCCAATAAAAGAAAATTTATTTTTATTAATCATTATTTTTATTGCCTCGATTCTAAATTATTTAGTTTATTCTCATGTTATCTGGAAAAGGCAGGGGGGGGCTGGTATGGGCAAAACGTTGATTGAGCAACAATGACTAAAGATTTATCTGGACGTAAGATAATTTTTTTTGACTTTGACGGTACTATAGTGGATACCATGAAACAGTATTGCAATCTCTATAACGAGTTTGCCAAACAAAATGGTAAACCCATCGTAGGCCCGGATGATTATGCCAAAATGAGGAGGCACTCCTTTAATGAAGTAAGAAAAAAATTGGGCTTGAGCTTATTCGAGACTTTTTTTATCGCAAAAAAGTTAAAAAAACAACTTTATAAAAAGCCTTCTTTAATTCAATTAATCCCTGAGATTATTGATTTAATCAACGAATTGCATAATAAAGACTTCTTAATCTATATCATTTCATCAAACACCAAAAATAATGTGCAAAATATTTTAACGGCCAATAAAGTCCAGCATATTGAGCACGTAATTTCTACTTTTCGAGGGTTTGAAAAAACTTATTTTCTCAAAAAATATTTGAGGAAAAATAAAGAGTATCGACATGCTTATGTTGTATCCGATGAGTATAAAGATATTAAAGCAGCTAATAGACTGGGACTATTCTCGATTGCTGTAACGTGGGGGGCTAATGATTTCCGCCAAAATCAGGAAATAATACCAAAATTTATCATTGATAAGCCAAGCCAGCTACTAACAGTCATCGCGCAACTGGAAAATTAAAATCACAGTTGCTGCTAACTTTTACGACTCATCATAAAGAGAATAAGTGTTTTCAAAGGTTTAAGTTTTTTTAAATTATACTGTGTAACATATGATCTAATCAGTGATGGGTATATGGCATTTAGGGGCGGCAGTCCATAATAAGGTTGTCCCATTTTTATTTAAAATGGACCGCGCACTAGTTATCAGTTTCTTAAGCATCGTTTTGTTAGAATGTCGCAACACTCTTGCTCTAAGGAGTCTCCTGCATTAGCCATTAACGCAATGCGCTCTATTACTTCAGGCGGCGCGCCAAAAAAACCATTTTGACGCGCTATTTGCTTAATTAGAGGGGTAGTGGTTTGAATTCGCTGAAAATCGCGTGTGATTTCCTCCCATAGGGAAATATTTTTGTTCAGTAACCGAGCATAGGCTAATGGGGTTTTACCTAAAGCATCCTTGATTAAAGGATTAGCTCCAGCTGTCAGTAACAAATTAATATTTTGCTTCAGCGATTCAGGCGTCTTTGATTGCGTTAAGCTAAGCAAATGCAGTGCGGTCATACCACCGTTGTTTTGGACATTCACGGGAATTTTAAGATTAAGTAAATAATGAATTAAATCAGGTTCAGCTTGTTTTGCTAAAAGTGAATGAAGTAGCGTACTCCCGTGTATGTAGTTAGTTGATTCTTGGCCGACCACAGTGAATGGATCTGCGCCGTATTCGATAAGTAGCTTGGCCATTTTTACAGAGGATACCATATGCAGTACTGTAGAACCATTATGAAACCTTTGCGTAGAAGCGCCACTTTTTAACATTAAAGCCGCCAATACCAAATCGTTTTGCTTTACCGCTGCAAGCAGAGGGGTGTCTAGATTCGTTGCAGGAAAACCTAGCTGTAATAGCGCCTTCACGCATTGAATTTGTCCTTCTTCTACGGCCATATGTAATAAACTTTCATTATATTTATTTTCGGTCATGAGTAGATCAGGATATTCTTGAATTAACCGATAAATGCCATGTGGATTACCCAGTTCTATCGCAACAGTTAAATACTTTGCAGCCACTATATCAAAATAGGGGTCGCCAAATTCTACGAATAAAGCTTCAGGTTGTGGCACAAATGGTTGTGTTAAAACGTGCACTCGATTGCGTTCAAGCAGACTCTCTAGTTCAGCAACCAGGTGCTCGTTGTGAGAGTCTGAATCGAAAAGCAACTCCTCTAGGGTCATATTGCTTATTAGAGCATTTTTAATGTCGTTTAAGAAAACAGCATCGAGTTTATTGCCGCGCATATCCAGGTGACGGAGGGTGGTATTGCTTGCCAAGGCTTGACAAAAAGTATGCTTTTCTTCCGTATTTCTATTCTGCAGCTCACCCGACATAAGGATAATACGCGGGATAGCAGTGTTATTCTTTGTTAAATGCGCTAAAAGATTTGTTAAGGTAGTTTCTGTGATTATTCGGGTCATAATTTATAAAAAAATGGTTAAAAGGAGCTAAATTTATCACATT
>JAFKHV010000142.1 GCA_017306715.1 Legionella sp.
GACTGTTCTCATCAAAATGCAAATCATAATGAGTTCCTGTAAGCACATGAAAGGTACCTCGTAAAGCTAGAAAAAGAGAGTATGCTTTTCTAAAACTCGCATCGATGTTCTCAGTTAATGATCTGTCAATGATTTCAAGGGGTTTTTCAAATGCTAATTGGGTATTATCAAAATAAATTCCTGATTCTTTTGCAGCAGGATTTAATGCTTTGAAAAATGGTAAAGCCATAGCTAACTCCATGTATAAAAGCGCATTTTTATCATATTTTAAACAAAAATACTACCATTATCCCAGAGGTATACTAGGCTGTATTATGGTTGAATGGTAAATAATTTATCAGTTCGCTAGAAATTAATCCTGATCTGGCAGGTCTAATTGTTCAAGTTGTAATGATTGTTTTATACGCCAAAAATTGTGCCAAGGGTCTTTTTTTAGTTGTGAAAGTCGCTGTGGTAAAGTTCTTAAAGTAAACGTATTGTCTTTAACTTGGTTTGAAAGCTCATCCCATCCCAGTGGTGTTGAAAGGGGAGCATGGGGGCGTGCACGTGTAGAGTATGCAGCCACAGCAGTTGCTGTGCGTTGATTTCTTAAATAATCAATGTAAATTTTCCCGGTGCGACGCTTTTTAGTCATTTTACTGACATAAAGCTCGGGATGTATTTGTTCTAATAATTGTACGAAATGCTGAGTAAATTCTTTAACTTCAGCCCAGTTATATTCGGGGATAATGGGTACCACCACATGCAAACCCTTACCGCCTGTTGTTTTAACAAATGAAGTAAGTTTGCATTGGATTAAATAATTCTTAACGGCCACAGCCGCAGCAACAACCTCCGACCAGGCTATGTCTGGGGCTGGATCCAAATCAAAAATAATTCGGTCGGGTTGTTCTAAATGTTGGATGGTACTGCCCCAGGGGTGAATTTCTAAAACGCCGAGCTGTACCAGCTCTAAAAGTCCTTGAGTGTCGTTTAAATAAAAATAGTCTTCATTATTCTCCGGATCTTCAAAAGGATGTAATGCTTGAGTAAATGACTTTTTATAATGACGTTGATAGAAGCATTCAGTAAAATTACTGGGGCATCGCACAATCGTTAAAAGTCGCTCCTGTATGTGAGGGAGAATGTATGGGCTAATTTCAGAGTAATATTCAAGAAGCTCTTCTTTAGTTATATGATCTTCTGGATATAACTCGCGGTTCGGATTACTCAACTTGATGGAAGTATTTGGCGTCTCTTCATGTGCCAAGGCCTGTTCTCGCACGACCTCTTTTGCTTTTTTATCCATTCTTAGCCCCTTAAAACTTGGATGACGAAGATGACCTTCGTCGGTCCATTCAGTAAATTCGACCTCACAAACGATAAGCGGTTTTACCCAATGAGCTGAATGTGCACCTTCTGGGTTGAAGTTAAAAGGATTTTTATTCGTACGATGTTCTTGCAAGAGTTTAAAGATTTGTGTTAAAGATTTCTCAGTAAATCCTGTACCCACATTACCTGTATAATCCAAAGTACCTTTTTTGTTAAAAACTCCTAGATAAAGGGAACCAAAATGAGCGCGTGTTCCTTGAGGTGGGCTATAACCGCAAATGATAAATTCTTGCCGTTTATTGCATTTCACTTTAACCCAATCCTTGCTGCGTCTTGAGCAATAAGGGCTTAATTTTTTTTTGCTAATAATCCCTTCCAAACCCTGCTCACAAGCATAGGTGTATAGAGCGTCTCCTTGCTCAAGCCAGTAATCATTAATATGTAGTAAGGGGTTATTATCAGGAATAGATTGTTGCAAAATTTCCTTACGTTTTAATAGGGGAAGCTCTCTTAGATCATAGTGTTCCAAATAGAGGATATCAAAAATAAAATAAACCAGATTTATTTCATCACCCTGGTTTAAAAAATTTTGTAATAACTGGAAATTTGAATGTCCGTCTTTATCGAGCGCGATAATCTCGCCGTCCAATATAATATTTTCATGCGCTAAATGCTCAACTGCCAGGGCAATTTGCGGAAATTTTGACGTCCAGTGGAGATTGTTTCTTGATCGTAACGTCACCTGCGTACCTTGCTTACAGGCCTCTATGCGATAACCATCTAATTTAATTTCATGAAGCCAATCGTCGGTTTTTGGTGGATTATTAACCAATGTTGCTAATTGTGGTGCGATAAATCCTGGATATGAGGTACGGGATGAGGTAGTTAAACTTTTAGGTACTTTTTTTTTAGTTTTTTTTGATCGTGGTGCGGTTTTAGCCCCCCAAATATGTTCATAGGAATTACTGATGTCCTCCAGCAATTGATTGCTGAGAACGCTGCGATTAAGGGTTGTTACATCGCACTCATCCTGGGGGCGAGATTCATTGTCATTATATTTTATTAAAAACCAGTGTTTATCATCTTTAAATCGCAACAAATCCCAGCGTCCTTTAAGTTTTTCGCCATGCAGAACAAATCGCAGATGCCCTCTCTTATAAGCGGTAAGAGGGAATTCATCCAAAGGCTCCCAAGTACCCTGATCCCAAAGCATTACAGTGCCCCCACCATATTGTCCTTTGGGTATAATCCCTTCGAAATGTCCATATTCTAAAGGATGATCTTCAACATGCATTGCTAGACGCTTTATTTTCGGGTCCAGGCTTGGGCCTTTGGGAACAGCCCAGCTTTTTAAAACGCCTTCTAGCTCTAATCGAAAATCGTAATGTAAATGGCTCGCGGCGTGTTTTTGGATCACATACAGCTTTTGTGGTTCTATCGCTTTGTTTACCGTATTCCCGGCAGGTTCAGGAGTTTGGGAAAAATCCCGCTTACGGCGGTATTGACTTAAACCCATAATTACCTCCCTTTATTATTTCGATTCTATAGTGATTTTAGCCTAATTTTTTACGAATAATCACAACAGCAAATTACGCAAATCGCTGAACAGGATCCAATGTTTGCTTTGTAAAGTAATAATAAAACTAAATAGAAACACTGTTAAAATATAACTTTAGATAGGTAGGGTATTAGTTTTTTAAGCGTTATACCGCGCATAAAGCGCAGTATGTGAATAGTTCTATCCTGGGGCTATATGCACCCGACGGTTACTTAAGCCAGTCAGTTAGTACATCAATTATCTTTTGCGCTTGCTCGCGACTGGAGATGTTAAATTTGGATTGTTGCCAATATTGTCCATTACGTTTTTGGTAACGTCGGATGGAATATTTTTCTGGGCCATACGCATTTTTAGCGCT
>JAFKHV010000143.1 GCA_017306715.1 Legionella sp.
AACCAGTGCTGCGCAATCAATAAATTTGCACGTTTCTGCCAAAAATGGCGAAAAACGTAGAGTAAAGCCAATAACCATAAAAAATCTAAGGTCCAGCGCCATATAGTCAACCAATTCATAATAATCCTTTAAGGGCGGCAGTATCTGCTTAAGTGAGATGAAGTAAAAAATTTTGCTCTCTATCAAAAAAAGCGAACATCCGCGTGCCTTCATTATAGCCAGCCTCATGCTCATTTTGATAGCAGAAAAGAGTATAGAAGCACCATCGAGCAATAACTATTGCGAGATCCAATGGCTGAATGGTTAACGGCAATTTATATGCTTCTCTAAATTCAACGGCTCGCTGATGATTTAAATGATAGCTGTCCTGGGTTTTATCAATAGTCCAATTGATTAGCGTTTCTATAAAATCGGATTCGGCCGTGGTGTAGCACATTTCATCCCAATGCAGTAGAGCGCTTATCTCATTATTTAACCACATTACATTCTTGGGCTTTATATCAGCATGCGCAAAAACTAGATTTTTTCCATAGTTGCTCATATCATCCAGACTAAAATGCTGCTCCAGAAGTTGAACCAAA
Organism: Legionella sp.; assembly: GCA_017306715.1. Classification (GTDB taxonomy): domain Bacteria; phylum Pseudomonadota; class Gammaproteobacteria; order Legionellales; family Legionellaceae; genus Legionella. The sequence continues at coordinate 582 of JAFKHV010000143.1, forward strand.
GGCTCTAAATTGAATCTAAATTGCTTCCAGGCAAGCTGTTTTAATTGTTTCAAACCATCCACTGATACCAACAGCTCCCACGCATGAACAAGTAATTTACTCTTATACGAAAATATGGGCGCGATGTAAGGTGTGACATCAATTTGATGAATTTTCCTTAATATTAAGGCAATCTCCTCGCGATTTTTTGTCGTTAAATCAGCTAAAGTCTTTATATCACCGTGGGGGAATTTAGTTCGATAATATGCGATACCCTCTTCAAAGTGCAGCACCGCACTATCTTGATATATGAGCTTAGGAATCGGCAATAACAGACTTATGTACTCAAAAAATGTAATACTGTCTTGTAGATATTCTCTTAATTTATCCTCGTTAGGGAATATTTTTTTTAGTACTTCTAACTTATATGTATGCAAAAGCTCTTGATGAGTTTTATATTTGAGTAGAAAAGTATTGCTGGTAAAGTTTTCCCCGTACGAATAATGAGGTATCTTAATCCACTGTGCCGGCATCGCCCTGCCAATATACGTTTCATTCATAATTCTAATAACCACCCTCTTTATTTAAGAGCTTCTACTAGAGCTTAGATATAGCGTAAATAATTATCAACATCCTTCAAAATTCAGCCATAATTAAACAGTTCTTAAATCTATGAGTCTTCAGCACATGAGCAAATATACGCAACCGACCTCGATGAAGCCTTTAATTCTAATTAATATATTCTTACTTATCTGTATTGCCCAAATGTGTGCTGAGCAATATTTGCCTTCATTGCCCTATATAGCCGAATATTATTCACAACCCGGATCGTCAATAGCCTTAACACTGACCCTGTATTTTTTGGGGACGGCCATTTCACATCTGTTATACGGTCCCCTCTCAGATAAGATTGGTCGAAAACCACCGCTCATATTGGGTATTGGCATTAATGTCTTAGGAAGTTTAATCTGTATGCTCGCGCCCACAATATATCTTTTAATTCTTGGCCGCTTTTTACAAGGATTTGGGATTGGGTGTTGTATGTCTGTGGGGCGCTCCGTTATTCGTGATTCTTATCAATACGAAATTTTGGCTAAAGCTACCTCTTACGCAGGGATCTGTAATATTGTGGTTACAATTGCGGCCCCAATAATCGGAGGATTCATTCAAGTTTATTTCGGCTGGCGTGCAAATTTTATTTTTTTATTCTTTTTGGGCCTTACTGTCTGGTTGTTTGTTGTGTGTTACCTCCCAGAAACGAATACATCGCTAAATAATCAGGCAATGAAATTAAAAGTTATGGGGGCTAATTATAAGACTTTAGTTGTTTCTCCAGTATTTTTAGGCAATACCTTGTGTTGCTCCTTCGCCTGGATGGGGCTCGTAGCATATTTCACTATTGCCCCATTTTTCTTCCAAAATATTCTGGGCTTAAATCCCGTTCAGTATGGGCAATTATCAATTTTTATAGCCAGCGCCATTTGCTTAAGTAGCCTCCTTAGCGGTTGGCTCGTCATGATTGTAAGCGTAGAGCGTATGATTTCTTTAGGGGTAGTATTGATGACCGTTGGTTCTCTATTGCTTTATATTATTCATTCTTTTTCGGGATTAACGGTCCTGATTGTTATGACCCCTATTTGTATTTTTAGTGTCGGGGCAGGATTTGCCTTTATTAATACCTTCGCCGCAGCCTTTCAACCTTTCCCACATATTGCAGGAACTGCCAGCGCGTTATATGCCAGTATTTTAGATTTCAGTGGGGCTTTTATGAGTGGTGCAATTGCCTTATCAGATAGTCGTAATATCCGCACGCTAGCGATTATGATTATTGTAAGTAGCGGTGGTGCTCTCACTTCTTGGCTATATACCTTACGTCATCATGAGACAAGTTTATCATCAAAAGAATAGACTATACTTAATCTAGTATCGCTTTGTTTAAGTAATTTATGTTCAGTATATTTCTAAATGTAGGAACCTCGATTAACCGGGTATCTACGGAGTCTATAGTTTCCGTAATTCCGCCAAAAAAACCCAGTGCATACCTCGCAAAATTCACCACAACGGGTATAATCTTAATTCACCGAGGTGATATAAAAGGACGTAAGCAATGATTGCAAAAACCCCTCTTTATGCTACGCATATGCAGTGTGGCGCCAAAATGGTTGATTTTCATGGATGGGAAATGCCCTTACATTATGGCTCACAGTTACAAGAACATCATCAAGTACGCCACGATGCAGGAATGTTTGATGTATCTCACATGACCATTGTCGATGTTCTAGGCGCCGGCGGACGACAATTCCTCCGCAAGCTGTTGACCAATGATGTCGATCAAATTAAACACCAAGGGAAAGCCTTATATACCTGTATGTGTAATGAGCATGGTGGGATTATTGATGACTTGATTGTTTATCAACGTGCACCCGATAATTATCGTATCATTTTAAATTCAGCAACCAGAGAAACCGATTTAGCATGGATTCGTGAAATGAGCCAGGGCTTTGCAGTAGGTTTACAAGAACGACGCGAGTTGGC
>JAFKHV010000027.1 GCA_017306715.1 Legionella sp.
AGCAAGTAACAGTGGTAATTTTCTATCAAGCGATATGTTAATGTCTGGTGAAGTAATACTCTCCAGAATAGCATGACCATTACTGCCTCCAAAACCAAAAGAACTCACTGCGACATGTCGATGCGGATAGTCCAACATCGTCTCATTAATCTGCAGATTGGCCGGCATAAGGAGGTTAGCTTGCCCGGTCATATGATGTGGAGGAATTTGTTGATGCTGTAAAACAAGAATGCCCTTAAGCATCCCTAACAAACCTGCCCCGGCCTCCAAATGGCCTAAATTGGCCTTGATACTACCGATGAAAACATTCGGATAGTGTCGTTGAATCGCCTCTAATTCGATAGGATCACCTAAACTTGTACCCGTACCATGCGTTTCAATATAGTTCAGATCAAGTGATGCAACCATTTCTTTTGTTCTGGCTAATAAATCAGATTGGATCTCAACACTGGGAGCTGTCATACTGGGTGTAGTACCATTATGATTACTACAAATACCAATAATTTTTGCCATTGGTTTAAGATGCAGCTGGTTGGCCAGACTTTGTCGTGTTAGTAAAAGACAGACGGCCCCTTCCAATGGTATGTAACCATCTGCGTTCATCGCAAAAGTATGACAGCTGCCAGAACGCGATATCATTCCGGCTTGCTTAAAACTGTGATAACGATGACTACTGCCAATATGGTTTACACCTACTACAAATACCCAGTCACATACCCCCGCTTCGAGACTAAGGCAAGCATCCTGGACCGCAATTAAGGAAGAAGCACAAGCCGCATTAACCGTTTTACTCGATCCTGTAAAATTGAAAAAATGGGAGGCTTTATTAGCAATGGAGGCTTCGCAATGATTTAAAAAAAAACGACTATCCACCTGGACACCATCTTCGATCATACGATGTAAGTGATCAACTGACATTACCCCGGCAAACACTCCCGTGTTAAAAGTTTGCAGGATTTCTGCTGAAAGATTGACAGACTTTATTGCTTTATCAATCACATGAATCGCAAGATATTGCTGTGGATCAACTTGCGATAGTTCTGATGAAGAAATTCCATATTGATTGACAAATCCCCAATCATTTAACAAATTAGCATTGGTTAACGATAATTCATCACAGCGTTGGCGGTGCTGGCTAGGGGTTAAATGCCTTCCTCGTTTTTGACACAATACTTCCCAAAGAGCGTCCAGTGTATGAATCGAAGGCAATTCAACACTGGCTGCAACGACCACACAAGGGTCTGTAACACCAACTACTTCAGAATGGGGAGTTGTTTTGTCCATTACTACTTAAATCCTCAAGGAGGGGCACTTGGGGGATATCCAATATTTCCTGAGTACCAGTGTCACGAAAAATTCTTAATTGTTCGACAAAGTTAACTTCCTTGAGCAATGTGTCAGCAGATTTTAAAAACATCTTAGCGATATAGTAACGCCCTTCTGCCGTGTTTTTATCAATCTTAAGCAATTTAGGATTAGATTCACTAAACCGCGGTAAACTTTCTACAATACTTGGATCTGTGGTGTACGATGTATCCCCATTAATAGCCAGTGAACAAATAGCATAGCGAAGATAAGCATATAGTTTAGCCAATTGATAGGTTGCCTCATCACGTAGGCTAACACCTTGATTAATATACGCCATTAAGAAAAATGCTTCCTCAATCGGATTCAGGCGAAGAGAATTGGCGATAGTGGCCACATCAATAAGCGGCTGACCTACTCGAGTAAACTCCCAATCAATCAATTTAAACTGATAGCGTTTAGCACTATAAAGAATATTCCAAGGATTAATATCAAAATGACAAATAACCTGCTTAATATCTTTTCTCAACACAGGATCAATCTGACGAATAAGGGAGATAGCCCATTTAAACTCCGCTAAAAACGGCATGGATACAGACTGTCTCAGGACCGTATCAACCATTTCATCGAATTTATCTTTTTTGAAGAAACTAGTGATTCTAGGTTGTGGTGCACTATGAAATGTTCTTAATGCTGCCGCCAGTTCAGCTAGATGAGACGGTTTACGCTGGATTAACCAGCTCATGTCATTCTCAACAAACTCACTAATTTGAACTCCATTGGCAAAATCAACACGCTCTACAAGGGGAGCTACGCCTTGTTTACTGGCAAGACTGTTAACCACACACTCTGGAATGAATGAAACATCACCATTTGCCACCACTTTAATCACAAACTTGTGTAAGCCTGTATCAAGGAAAAAATTCTGACAAAATGGAGATAATCCACCTGATAGTAGCCCCAAGGTCCCTCTTGGGTTAGGCATAAAGCATATTAAAGCATTCCATAATCTTCGACCTATATCCTCGGATTTAGCTAAAGCCATAACACTTTTTTGAGTAAAGGTTTGCTCCAAACTTTGTAGGGAACGAACCATCGCCGCCCAATCTCGACTCACCAATTTTAATTTAGCGAGTTCAATAGGAGATAGTAGATTAAAAATCTTATTCCAAACAATATGTGGTAAGGGTAAATAATGCAGTTGTGCTCGAGGTGCCTTTTCCAACAAAATGACCTGTTTGAAGTGGTAATCATTTATTGTAAGCATGGCTTGCTTAATTAGCATAATGCTAATGAAATAACGACCGGCATCACTTCCTCTGTCAACAACACCATGTTGCTCAGGACGATACTGATTAAATGCTGGAATAGATTTGATTTCCATCATTCGTACCTGTTCAGGATTCTTAATATTTGCTGCAAAACTAATTGCAAAGCGTAGAAGAGCAATCTGTTTCATCAAATTAAAATGCTTCATTTGCTCTTCAGATGGTTTTTTCCCAATATATTTCTCTAGCAAAATATCACTTTGACTAGCACTCAACCGCAAGGTCGATACAATGGTGGCCAAATCTAACAAAGCATCATTAACACCGGCACATTCCCAGTCGATAAAGAAAATATTATCCTGTTGCGCTAACAAATTATTAGGATTGATATCATTATGACAAAGGGCATCCTCTCTAGTTAGAGTAGCGAAATAGTCGAGCTGCTCAAGAGCATAAGCTAACAAATAAAATTCTGAATACTTCTGAATCATATCTTCAAGCTGGTTCCGCCTTAAAGATATCAGAGTGGAGCTTTCAACCTCCGTGGGTCTTTTTAATTTTGGCCCTTTATGTATCTTTCTGAGTTTGGCGGCTAAATCCTCCAGCTGGTTTGTACTGAGATTTCTCAATAAATTTGGATCATTGTCAACAAACCGCATAATAAAAATGCCGGAAGCAAAATCAAAATATTCTATTTTGGGGGCAACACCAGCCTCAGAAAAAAATAATGAAATAAGTATCTCATGAGACCTTCCACTGCAATGATTAATTTGACGAACAACAAAACACTCTTTCCCAGTGTTTACCTTATAACTTGCCGCCCATGGAGAGCATCCTGCGGTTAGACGCTCAATCGATACTGAGTCTGTTTTTTTTGATAACACCTTCAACAAATGTGGCATCAACTTATCAACAGGGACCTCATCGTCACAATTTACTGTAAGATTTTGAGCCTCAAAGGGAAAGTTGTGCCATGCTCGATTAACTTTACTAAGTTGTGCTTTGCTGTCTTTATCGAGAAATCTGGTAATATTATTGACAACGCTTAAGGGGAGTTGATAAGAAAAGAACATCTTGGACCTTTTTACTATCAAAAAACATTTTTAGTATACATTGCCTATTATTTTGATTCAATGGTTTTGTATTGATCGATATTTGTTTTCATTTTATCCAATAGCGTTGTCTCATACCTATCCGTAAAATCTAATACTATTTTCAGCCGATTCTCGCTATTCCCCAATCAGGTGATTTTTGACTAGAATTTTATTAAATTACAAACTGATCCTAAGGCTATGCATTATTGGAGATAGAACAAGAACCTCTCTATCTCAGAATAGAATAAACTATTTTCAGTGGGATATATTTCCTCATTGATAATAACAATTTTATATATTGAATATTTACTACTAAATTTGACTGTGGGGATTTTGTGGGGATCAGTACAGCGTTGTTATGCACTGTACTGCAATTGTAGTGGGTGGCGACATTTAATTATATAATAAATTCAATAAGTTAATTCTAAACTACCGGGCTTCGAACCAAGGTGTCGGGGGTTCGAGTCCCTCCGAGCGCGCCATGTACACCCAGTGCTAATAGAATTCTTAATGCCGGATCCCATTCATATGCCAAAAAAAACTGTTGATGAGAAATTTTAAATTTATATACATACACTCCAAGTAAATCCCCTTTCTTCTCCTGTCCAATTTCGAGATTAATGACAATATCTCTTACAGCCTCATTTACGATGGATTTATGTGAGGCTGGTAATTTTTTATAAACTTTCTTAAATGCCGGCATTTGCCTTATTTCAATATCACTCACCTTCACCCTCGAATTGAAAAGGTTCAGCTAAAGACTTATCTTGAAGCTTGGAAAGCAAAACATCTTTTATAAACTCAATGGGTAAATCAGGATTATCCAATGCACACTTCCCTAATTTAGCCCAATATTCTATTTGATTCGGAATAGAGCGGAATTCTGCAGCAGCAACTTTTTTTGCCTCGTTATAAATGTTTTCGTCAATTCTTATTGGGATTCCCATAATCTCACCTACAGTAGTATTCTTTTGCTACATTTGTAGTATAGCATTATTTTGGTTTAAATAAAGCGCAAGCAGTAAGTAACTTAAACCGCATAACGGTGACCGTATTAAGGAGTTTTTTGGCTGTTTTTAACGATATTGATGCATCGCAACTCTCTGATTTATAAGGATTTTAAACTCAAGCATTAGGCTTCGAACCAAAGTGTCAGGAGCTCGAGTCCCTCCGAGCGCCATTTAATTGGTTCTTTTATTGGTAAAATTAGTGATCAAAATTACCTGATTTATACCCCTATGGGTATATAAAAAACTATTATGCTTCTCCTACTAAATTATCGGCTGTTCAACAAGGGGGGTTAGGGGTTACTATTACTCATTTGAATCAAACATCAGAGATTGATGGATTGGTACAGTCCATTTTGGGTTAGGAAGGCACTAAGTCTATTCTGACTTAGACAAGTAGGAGAAAATTATGGGTATTAAAGTTATTGCAAGCTCCATGTATCTTCCAGAGCGATTAGTTGATAATACCTACTATGAAAAAAAATTTAATAAGCCTACTGGTTGGGTTGAGCAAAGAACTGGAATCATTACCAGACATAAATCTGAAAAAGACACATTGGTTTCAGACCTTGCTTCAAAAAGTGTTTTGCCTTTGTTGAGTGAAATTGAGTCACCCATAGAATTCCTAATCTGTACTACTTCTACCCCAGATTCGTTACTTCCCTCTACAGCAAACCGAATTGCTCAAATGTTAAATCTAAATAATGTGTTTTGTTTTGATTTAATGTCAGGATGTGCTGGATTTTTACAGGCATTGGTGGTGGCAAACAGTTTATTGGAAAGTGGCTTGTATCGAAGAGGAATGATCGTTGCAGCTGAGAAAATGAGTTTAATTATAGATGAAGACGATCCTGTTTGTGATCCCATTTTTGGTGATGCTTCCGCAGCAATAATAGTCGAATATCACCCCGAAAAAAACGTGTTCGGAATTTATATGGGCAATGAATGCACCGGGGTAGATTTTTTACATATTAAACCAACTCATCAATTGGATTTAGCATTACAACAGGAAGCTAAAAATAAAGTCTATATGGATGGGCAGCAGGTTTTTAAAAATGCGGTACGTTTTATGGCAGCATCTGCAAAGCAGGCACTGGATCAAGCTAAGATGCCTATTTCAGATATTGACTTTATTATCCCTCATCAGGCGAATATGCGTATAATTACTGCCGTTGCGGAAATGTTAGACATAGAGCTTGATAAAGTATTGGTTACTATCAATCATTTGGGCAACGTGGTTAATGCGAGCATTCCAATTACTTTAAATATAAATAAATCTAAGCTGCGTAATAAACAGCTCCTAATTACTGCTTTTGGTGCGGGCTTCAATTATGGAGCACTGATTATAAAGGATTTATTTATGGAATAAATTAATGTTCTTTCAGATTAAATCTAAATTAACGCAATTAAAAGGATTCAGGAATTGCTATTCGTTGGTGGACCCTATTTTCTCTTGAATTGCAGTTCATGCATAAGTGAAATTTTCTTTTCTCTGTGAAAATCTGTTCGCGAAATGCTTGATATTCTTCCCCATTCCAAACTTTACCAAAACCCTCGGTCATATTCCCTAAATGAACTTTCGCATAAGCATCATAGCAACAGGGGACGACATCTCCATTCCAACACACTGTGGAGCTTGAATAAAGCTTCCAACAGGAACTGTCTATGGTTCTTTTATAATCGGTAATGCCATTACACGAGTCATAAATTGTATATTCCTTTGTCTCTGTCCGATATTTATCAAGCAGGAATTTTAACAATACTTGATCATATTGCCTGAAAATGAAATAACTTAGTGTCACCTCATTGGCACCAGTTTTTTGGCTAATTGGAGTAGCCCATTGACTATATGTTCATTCGTTTTCATAAGAATGAAGTATAGTGTGTATCGGCTAAAAATTGATGAGTTTGGGGGTAATCCCCTCATAATTTACCCGTGTACTGTGATTATCTCGAAAAAATATTTAAGCTATGTTCCGGTTTTAAAATTGCTTAATCCTGAATAAATTACATTTAACTTAATAAACCCCAATGAAACCGGGCTGACTCAATTGCAGCAAGGGACTATGTCGAATAAGCTTTTTCTTTTAATGCTGTTTTCTCTAATTTTTTAATCACTGCATCCCTAAAAAAATAACCGTGTACCACCTATCGATGCCTTTGAGGTATTTATAAATGTATTTTGATTTTTAATTACACATTCCAGCTCGTTTTGTAAGCTTTGTTGATTTGCCATTAACTCTATAAGTTGTTGATAACAGACTTGGAGGTAAGTATTCAACTCATTAAATTTATTCATTCCGGTATAAGGGACCACGCTTTGTTCGTTAAGCTCTTGCTTTTTAGCCATCAACTCATAAAGCGTTTTGTTCAGATCTTCGATGCCTAAGTCATCCTTTTTTTCTGAAACAAGTTGGAGATCATAAAATTCAAGGAGTTGCTTTATGCATTCATTGATTTGTATTTGATAAGTAATCTGGCTTTTTAACAAACCCACTTTTTTTTGCATTTCTAGAACCTGGGAGGAAAGAACATTTTTTTCCGGCTGATAAATTTTTTCTATAATTTTTTTAATGCCAAAAAACCCCATGGTCAGAAAAAAATGACCTATTTGACGTTGTTGTTCTTCAGGAATATACATAAGTCACCTAATAATTAGCGTTTACATTAGAACTCAGGGATACCGCAGCAGGAGCACGACGATGCTTTACCTCTGAGCGAGAGAACATCCCTTGAGTTACTATTGGATTTTCAACAGCGATTATCGGCGAGTTATTCAACGATGGGGCTCCATGCAACTCGGCGTTTAGATTTTGCTCGAGCTCTTGCTCTCGTCTTCTCTGTAGTTCTTGAATGATCTTATTATTTTCTTCTGCCGTAGTAGTTAATGCGTATAAGCGCGCATTTTGGATGTCAATATCAGCCTGAAGGTTTGCGATTTGTGTGGCAGAAAGAGCCAATAATGTTTGCTCCTGCTCTCTTGAATAATCGTTTAACCCCCTATTAATCAATCTCACGCCAATAAGCGTGCCCCCTAAAACTCCCGATGCTGTCGCCAAGGCGGTTACTGGAACAATGAGATAAAGCACTGCCGTCGCGCCGATGGCCGTTAAAGTCGAAATAACACCCGTCTCAATAGCCTCTGCCGGTTTATGGGTTGCCCACTGGGTTACTTTTTTCATGTATTGCCACAATTTTTCAAACATTGAATACCTCTGTACTACTATTATTGATTACCAAGCCAACGCTCTGCTTGAGCTCTGGCAGAAACTTGCTCCATCATGTCGTTGAAATAATCGACTTCCCATCCATGAAGAATTTTCTGTTTTTTCATTTTATCGATAAGATGAAGGCCTATCTCATCTTTACTGACAATTTCGTCCATGGCCCGCTCGATTGAACGACTAAATTCAGGATCGAATCCCAGCCGGAAATTAATCTGTCCATGGCCACCTAATCCTGAAAAAAGCCCTAATTTTACATGAGCCTTAATTTGGGCCTTTTTAGCATCTGCAGTAAAACCGGCACCGCCCTGGGCTTTATAACCAATACCTCCAGCACCTTCCACTTGAATCCGAAATTTTAATCCCATGATACTGATACTTGATGATTCGTAAGAGGCACTCACTGAAGGTCCCATAACTCCAGCCTCAGCTTGGAACATCAGTTTAATACCTGATGCATTTGAATCTGCTTTGGCTTTAAGCAGTGCCCCCAAACTTCCCCCATCAATGGCAACGACAACCTGCCCAAAGTCACCTAACTCTGCCACCTCATTTGCTAAATTGAATGTATATTGCTTACCCAGCTCAGCATTAACCCGTAATTTTTTATTTTTTGAATCGAGCTGCGCCTCATAAAAAACGCCTTCACCGGAGTCGCCACTGTCTCCTAATTTTAAACGAACGTTGCCTGTTGCAGAGGGGCTATTTTTAGCAGAGGTCTTGAGCTCTTTGTTTACACTGGTATATTGTCCATTATTGGTTCGATACAATTTCGATTTCCCAGAGGATCCTCGCTTAAAACCCAGATCATTCGCGTTCACTTTAGGATTAAAAAGACCACTGCCCAAGCAATCCGCATTATCAATGGACTCCTCTTCTATCATTTCGCCTTCTTCATCAATTTCCATTAATTGTTCTTCTGATGAATGCTCATCTAAAATGAATGGATTTGATGCTACTGGGGCGGCATCATCTAGTTCCATTAGGGATGTATCGTTTTGCTCTTCAAGGTTCCCCGGAACATAATCCTGATTATTGATTGTTTCTAACACTTGAGGTTCCTGATTGATCGGAAGCAAGGAGCGAACCCATTCAAGAGGAAGATCCAAATTAAAATGACGCTGTTGATGCTCTAGATTTTGACGCAGCTCAGACGAATTGGAGTTAATTTCTTTATTGTGCGCAATCGCTGTAGGTACCCCTTGTTTACCAAATATTGTGGCGCGGCTGACACTGCGATATTTATCTTTTCCATGAGCCAAATTCACTGTATGCAAGGAATGAGACTGTGCATCTTTCTCTGCTGCTAATGCAGGATCAGTTAGAATTTTTGTGGCTTCCACAATGTTTCCAGAAAAGCCATAACTTCGCGTATCCGTATAATTCATCAAATGGTCTACTTTTAACTGCTCCGGAGCAAAACCATTGTACCCATCTGAGGTGACTGCAGCCCCGACTAACTGCGCGCTGTCGACTTTAAATTCTTCAGCACTGATATCGGAACGCACGTGGATACCTGCATGTTGATCTACAGTTAAAGCTTGAGATTTACAGCCCTGAACATTTACATAGCCTGTGGTTGAGGCGCTGGTGTTTTGAGCAGCAGTTTTTGATTCACTTTGCTGGGATGCCACAACTAAATGATTAATTCGTCCGTCAATCGTATTACAGGTGATGTTTGCGGCCTGAAGTTGGCAATCTACGGCATTGATAGTTACCCTGTTATTCACCGTCACTACTGCATTTTCAATGTGATGCTTATGGACTTTATGCTGTACCTTGGAGCCGGATAGATCCATTGTGCCATTGACTCCTAGGCCTAATTGGATCGATTGAGTGTTTGTATCTAAATCAAAGTCTAGTTTTTGTCCGGTGATTTGGACATTTTTGCCTTCAAGATACAAATTATTGGCATGGATTGGTACGCCTTGAACATGAATTGCTTCTTTGGCAATAAACGAAACGGTTCCATGTTGATAAATTTCGCCAGCGGATAGGGTTTCGTAATTCAAGCTGGACTGAGATTGTGTTTGCGTTACGTTAATTTTAGGCACAAAGCCCATGTTTTGGAATAACTGTTTCGGGGTATTGGTCTCTTGTATCAAGGTTAAGGAGTTCTGTGCTGCAATACCTGTATTAACAGCGGTTGTCATTTGCGCGAGTGGATCTTCAGAATTTGCTAGCGCGTGAGTGGTATTCTTCAGGGTTGTAGCAGTATTTTTCAGAAGCTTATCCGGCTGCGACCATTTTTTGGCTGCGTCAGCAAGTGGAGAACCAAAACGCACGGAGCGTTCTTTGGTCTCCAAAAGGTGTTTTAATGTCGAATCTTCTACTTCTATAGACCCTGCTGGGGCAGCAAAAGTTAAGTCACCCTTTCCCTTGAAACGAACATCGTGCGCGTTAATATCTCCTTGATTGGCGAATATTTTGGTAGGGCCATCGCCAGCAACAAAGTCCACCAACTCAATGCCCTCATGACGTTCTGTATTGCTTTTTTTATTTAATCCAAAGAAACTTGTTTTTTGTTTCTGAGTTTCAGTCCGAGTTTTTAAGCCTTTTAATTCTACATCTTTCTGTGCATGAATTTGGGTTCCATTCCCTGAACTAAATTTTCCCGCAACACCTTTTACTTGCCCTTCATTAGCAACAACAATAATTTTTTCTCCCGCTGCAATATCGGTTACATTGGTGCGAGTCTCTTTATGCTGAAACGTTTTACCACTGTAGGTAACACCCAAAGCTTTTTTCTTCTTTTTCCATTTTTCATCAACGTAGGTGTGCGCATCAGCGAGCAGGTTTACCCCCTTTTCACCCTGCAATATTACATCCCCGTTTGCTCTAATAAGGGCTCCATCGATAGTTAATTTATCCTGCGCCGATATGTGAACATCATGGGTTGTCTCCACTGTATTACCCGCATTGGCAATAAGTTTTGGCTTGCTATACTCAATCTCTGTATCAAAAGCTCCTTTATATTCACGCTTACGCGATTTAAGCTTAACTTTCTTTCTCGCAGCTACTGAAATAGACTCCTCTGCTTGAACCGTTACGCCGTGTATTGCAACATTTTGCGCTGACTCCAAGTGAATATTTTTTGCATGAATTTCTTTACGAATATCTAAGGATTGGTGTGTAGTTTTTAAGTTTCTGTCGTACTTACTATTTTGTTCATGATTTATTTCAATTGCCGCAGCAGAAAGCGTGAGGTCACAATCACGCGCTATGGACGTATTCAAGGTCACTTTCTGCTCTGTACTTAATTTCAACGAATCGGTAAATGTTTGCTGAACTGCAACGCCTTGTTGGCTTATAAAATCATCCACTTGCTCCAGCTCTTTAACGGCGATTGTCGCACGCTCACCCTTAATTTTTCCTGCAAGCATGGCTTTATCTGCATGGATAAACAGATGAGTGGGGGCATCTGCTTGCGATTTATCTGAGATAAGATTTGCCGCCGCACCTAATTCAAATTGTCCTGAAGCAAACTGAAGGTTACCGGTGTAGGAGCATAAACCATGATGAACAATTTTGTCCGCCACAAACTGAGTCTCTTCGTGCAACATCATGGTGCCAGAGTTCTCTATTTGAGTCGCTGCTAAGCGTATATTCTTCCCAGTTAATTCACCCTCTTCCTGATTAACGAACCTATCGTTGATGTTGAGTGCAGCGTTGTTGATAGAAGAAAACTTTCCCGCATTAGTATAAGTGGTTGCAGTTACGTTCAAATTGGCACCAGATAAAATACCACGGTTAGTGCCTTTCTGTGTCCGATGCGAGACATTCCACCCACCTAAAAAGCCTGATTGGGCGCTTAGCCAGGAGTTTTGCGCTATATTTGCACTCAAACTCAGCCCCGCATTTTGCGCGTAATATGAATATGAGATAGAGGAAGGTGCATAGGTACTAACCGCAAGCTCACCGAGGGTATTGGACCAATGTCCTGTGTTTCCAGCGCCGGAGTAAGAGTGACTACAAGTCCATTCCTGATAGACATCCAAAACCGAATTTTTCCACTGACTTAAGTTTAGTAAATTATCCATAAGTCCCAACGATAGAGGCAACAGATCAGACACATCGTGCAGACGATACTGCTGCATCGCGAGATAAGAATTAAATGCCCCAAGTGCAGCATGATATATTTTAGCTGGTACCTCATCGAGCCTCTCGCTTTGGTTAATCAACTCCATAATGGAAAGACTTCCATTAACGAGAGCATTTTTAGCCAAAAACAGAAATGATAACGAATGAGCATAGTTGGGTAATGCTTGCAGGAACACCGTTCGCCCCATTGAGAACAATCGCTGGTAATTAAAAACATCATTCCACGAGCCGGGTAAATGAGGAAGTTTAAGCCCGGCATTGATACCGAATAAGCTCCGCTGAGTCAGGTCGTATGCTCGCTCAGAGGCAAATAAATTAAGATGGAATAAGCTTTCTTCCGTCAGTCGCCCGCCACTTGCGATATCCCCTATAGAGTTAATAATTAAGGGGGCTTGAATCAGGGTATTTTTAACACTATGGATCACTCCAGATCCGTGATTAATCAAAGAAAGAGTGTTTATTTCCAATTCTTTTGCTGAGAGGACACCACTATTAGTTATGTTATAGGACGCCTTGTAGTGTGCCTTTTCTTGCACACGTATCTGCCCACTATTGTTGATACTTTGCGCAGCAATGCCTAAGGAATCTAATTCAAAGTGGCCTGAATTATTAAAGTGGGCGGCCTTGAGGTTAAGTTTAGTGCCATCAATGGTGCTATGAGTGGCCGCATGCAGTTTATCGCCTGCATTTATTTGTACATGGTGCAAATAAACCTGACTGTATGAAGCAAAAACCACATCAGAAATAGCGTGCAAATCTGAAAACTGCGCCTGTATCTCGCCATCCAGACTCATACGCTCAGCTTCTACATAACTTTCCTGTAGTTCAAAAACACTCTGGTTGTGAGAATTTAACGCCTGAACCCGAACCTCCGCGGCATGTATGTGAAACTGACCTAATATGTTCAATTCCGACGCGGTGAGTTTCGAGCCATTAAGTAATTTGCTTTTACCAAATGTACGAAAGGTATGAGTTGAAATTTTTGACTTGTCATCCATGCGCAAAGATCTCGTAGTGATCAGTTGTTCGTCACTAGCAACCGTACTGGCCGCAAAGTTTTGCGCATACTCAAGAAATAGGATTGATTTTTTGCTGCTGATACCCGCTTGCAACCCGACATTTTCACCATGAAAAATCAAAGTTCCCTCAGCCTGGATCTGACTTTCTTGCCACCGATTATTACCTGAAAGAAGTGCTGTTTGCACCTCAAATAACGCACCACTCTCCGCGACAATTTGTGCGTTAGGAGCGGAATAAATTAAATTCGTGTTCGTTATTTGCGATCCATTTGCCGTTAGGGTGTGCTTTTCTTGTTGGTGATAATTGCTTTGATAATAACTACCGTCTGTAAAATTAAAATGTCCGAGGCTGTAACTGCTTGGGGTCGCCAGATAAGAATGTTTGAAAGTAAGCCTGCTTTCCTGAGCTCCATATAAGAGATTATTAATGATCACTTTGCTTTCATCAATCAGACCGATACTGTGATTATGTAAAATATTGGTTTGTAAATGTGATCTTTTGATACGAGTCTCATAATAGAGGCTTGTCTCTTCAGCGCCGATATCGCACTGCGTAATTGTTGCCCCCTGGTCTTTTAGATAATGACTGACAACAAGCTTACTTTCAATAAGATGAACTTCAGCTGAAAGCCCGCAATTATCTGTTGCGAGCTGGCAATTGGTCACAGTTCCTCGACCTTGCAGGTGGATACTATTGGCATTAAAAAGGCTGTTCTTGGCCCATACCGATGCTGGGGCATCCAACAGCAAAGGTCCGTTTATTTGGAGCTCGCATTGATTTAATTCATACCGGAAAGAACCAAAAAAATTTAATCTATCTGTTAATAGTTCAACCTCATTCAAGGAAGTATTCCCCTTAAAGGTTACACCTTCAGCCTCGATTAATAGATTTTTTATTCCAATCTGTGTTGACGTTTCAACGAGCAATTCATTGTGTATAAGGATGCTACTTTGCTCGTAATAATGCTTACACCTCAAAGAAGCATTACTTAGTAAATTTAACTGCAGGCATTGAAGATAAATGACATCATCTATATCGACAGAATCACTTACCGTGATGACATCTGTTTTACAAAAGAAAGCTGCTCCGAAATAAGTGGGGCCTGCCAAAAAGATCTGTGGAGCCAGGATTGAGGTATCCTGATGGACATGAATACTCCCTGATGCCTCAAGGCTAAACTGCTGCTGGCAGATCACCTCTAAGCGGTTAACATGCACATTTCCAAACAATTGCATCTGGTTGCTTTCCAAAATACATACATTACTGCAGGAAAGTTGCCCAAAAGAATTCAAACCAGTCGTAGTAATTTCTAAGCTCGTCGCATCCAAGCAACCATATACATTCAAAGTTTCGCGCGCCGCAAGAGCAACTTTTGCTCCCGTCATGGATCCTGAAACCCGTATATTTGCAGCGTTTATACTGACTTCCTGATCTGAAGCTGCAATATCTTGAAGCTCTAAGTCATTCACTGCGTCCACTATAAGATGCATTGATGCGGTGGATCCTTGGAGTTTCATGGCCGGCGCATGAGCGTTTAACTGTAAAAAAAGGATGTCATCCTGTTTAAAAAAAGCACCAACGAGCACTTCGTCTTTGACTAAAAAAGAACATTGAGCCGCAATCAATTGGTCTAAATCGATTATTTGCGCGGATAAAACAACAACCTGTAAATCAGAAATTTTTTTATTTAGATCCTGTTGGAAGGCAGTTAAACTTTCAGCGTGAACTTTCATTTATTATCGATATTATGACAAAGTGAGTAAATTTTACCCCAATGAGCCATTAATAATCAATTTATTTGTTATGAGAACAAATGTGCTGCATGAAATCACATGTCTTAGAAACGATATCTTAATTAATAATTTATAAATTTAGATATAAAACAAAAATAAATACATACATAGATTCTTGATAATTAATAAGATTATCTTTGAAATTCAAAATACCATTGACAGGTCCCTATGATTACCTGTATTCTACCTGCAGCTAGAAAATGTCTATTATACTTTCAAAATCGTCGTTTTATTCATTTAATCCCACGCTCGATAGTTTTTAATTCTTGACCGGTTCCGGCTAAATTCGCCTACACAGGCATTAAATAAACACTTAAGGATACTTATGTCTAAAACAGTAAATGGAGTCGTTAAATGGTTTAACGAGTCAAAAGGTTTCGGTTTTATTGAGCAAGAAGAAGGCCCAGATGTATTTGCTCATTTCAAAAATATTGTAAGTTCTGGCTTTAAGACTTTATCAGAAGGTCAACGCGTACAATTTATCGTAACTCAAGGCGCAAAAGGCCCTCAAGCAGAAGAGATTGTTGCTCTATAATTTGAGTTAAGTTTACAAAACCACTATAGCTTTTAAATTTATAGTGGTTTGTAAATGTTCACAAAAATTAAGTTAATGCAGCCAACTTTGCATTCAAAAACATACGAAGAATAAAAAAATTCATACACGGTATAAATAATCCTCAAATTCAAACTCTTTCCCATAAAACAGAACTTCTAACAGATTGCTGTCGTGTAAACGATATTCATTGCAACCATATCCCGTGTAAGCACCTATGAGAGAAGCCGCATGATGATTACAACAAAAAATACCCCTCAACCGCTATCATTTTCTCAACTTCCGCTTCGGCAAGAACTAATAAAAAGTCTTGTCTCTTTAAATTATGAAAATATGACTCCCATTCAAGAGCACAGCCTGCCCATAACGCTTCGAAACGAAGATATTATTGCGCAAGCTAAAACAGGGAGTGGCAAAACGGCTACCTTTGCTCTGACTTTATTGAATAATTTAAACACAGCGTTTTTTGCGGTTCAGGCCTTAGTTCTTTGCCCTACGCGAGAACTCTCAGAGCAAGTGAGTCAAGCCATCCGTCGCTTGGCTTGTTTGATGCCCAATGTGAAAATCATAAATTTATCTGGCGGTATTCCCATGAAGCCTCAACTCGATTCATTACGGCATGGGGCCCATATCATCGTGGGCACCCCGGGAAGAATTCTGAAACATTTAAAAAATGACTCATTAAACTTATCACAGGTTAAAACTCTGGTTTTAGACGAAGCAGACAAAATGTTGGATATGGGGTTTTTTGATGATATTAACCATATTATTTCAATCTGCCCCAGAAAAAGACAAACTCTACTTTTCTCGGCGACGTTTACTGAAGAAATAAAACAACTATCCCAACAATTTATGAAGAATGCGCAAGAAGTTCATGTAGAAACGCCTGCTGAAGAAATCGATATTGACCAACACTTTTACGAAGTTGCAAAACCTGCTCATAAATATTCTGTTCTAAAAGCGTTGCTTCTGCACTATCGACCACTTTCCACATTAATATTCTGCAATACGAAACAACAAACCCTAGAGCTAACTGAGCAGCTTATTGAGGAAGGTTTCAGCGCGATTGCCTTAAATGGAGATATGGAACAAGTAGAGCGTGATCTTGCAGTCTTGCGTTTTGCCAATCAAAGTTGTTTGATTCTTGTGGCTACCGATGTTGCAGCACGCGGGCTTGATATAAAAGAACTTGCTGCAGTGATTAATTTCGATCTCGCTTTTGATCACGACGTTCATATTCATCGTATTGGCCGAACCGGTCGTACTGGAAGCAAAGGATTAGCCTTAAGTATCACCACCCCCGCAGATGCACCAAGAATTTGCAGTATCGAAGACGCTCTTCAGCACCCAATTCAATGGGGAAATATAAATGACCTAACCAGACACCATGATACCCCCCGAATCCCGGAATGGGTGACCCTATGCCTTTATTCTGGTAAAAAAGATAAAATTCGTCCGGGTGATATCCTTGGAGCATTAACCAAAGATGCAGGGATAGCAGGCGATAAAATTGGTAAAATTAACATCAGCGCTCTGCACTCGTATGTCGCAATTCATGAAACCCAGGTCGATAAAGCACACCAATACTTACAAAATGGAACCTTAAAAGGTCGCAAGGTTAATGTACGCAAAATAAATTAAGCTTTCAATTAAAGTCTTGGCTTTTGAGCGCCCAAATTTCCTGGTGCACAAGAATTATCATGGTAAGAAATATCATAGAATAAACAAGAGTTCGGGAGAATATGATCTCCCGAAACAATACGTCATATGAATTCAAGCCTTTGTTCTTCTTCGGCGGAGAAGTTATCCGTTTGATCGCTAATTTGACCCAGCGTAGCTCGAGCTTGCGCTGCTTTTCCACCCGTTTCGGTATTAAAAAAAGTATGCTGTATCTTGTGATGGCGTTGATATAGATACACCGCAGGATAAAACACAATTAAACTGGCAAGAACGGTTAATATTTTATCCACTACCCCTAATATTCCTCGATGTTTTTGCAGTTCTACTTTTTGCTCATCGATTAGTTGGATACTTTTTTGACAAAACTCGCGTATCTTCGCTTCACTAAGCGGTTGCTCTAAAGGAAATGCTGTCGCAATTTCTTTTTGGACATTATCCAGGAACCTATCTAATGCAAAAAATGCAGGCGTACCCGGTTGGAATTTATTTCGTTTATAATTGAGTTCATCCAGTAATGTATAAAGTTTAAAAAATAACTCCTTCTGCGGAGCAGTTTTTGTTTGTGTTAGTAGCGTCCGCAAATGAGGTGTATCAATGGATTTCGGTAAATACCTTTTATCTATACCTGCTTTTTTCAAATCATCAATCAAGATAACCTGGACCGGATTTAATTGTTGTCTATGCACAAAGTGCATCAATTGTTTTTGGTGCGCCGCTGTATCAGTAGCAATTATCCGAATATCCTCCCCCATCTTCATTGGGTTGACATTACGATACTCATCGCCAAACGGTTTAATATGTACTGATTCACTCATTAATATGACCGGATAATTTTTTTGAATTAGAGTTCGCTGATCTTGAGTTAAACTAAATTGCTCTTGCGGAGCACGAACTAAATCGTTAAATAGGCGCACTCGGTCTTCCAAAGCAACTACATAATCCTTGGCAACTTGTCCTAAACCGATGAAAAAACCTGAATCTTGATTTTTATTCACGTAATTTTCTAAAAACAAATTGATACAATAATTACTGGAATTACGCGAAAAATAACCAAATTGCTTTGGATCATATTTGCTTTTATAGTCCTCTATTGGTTGTTGTAATCCAAAAAACTGGGTAATCGGTAAATCGATTACTTTATTCTCAGAGAAAAAACCTGATTTGATTCTTACTGTTGCTGGAAGTTCCATTATTTTTAGTGCTCTTCCAAGATTTTCCTCATTTGGATTTGCAAGGATTTCTTTCAAGTTTATATTATGTCTAATGATGTTATTTACTAAAAATTCTATATTTAGAATACTATATACAGCATCAGCAATATCCCGCGAAGTTAAAATTTTAGAACTAGATAAAGCCTCATCAATCGCTGCAAAATCAGGGAAAATATAAGTACCTAATAGCTGTAAAAAATAATAAAACTGTATTGTTGCTGCTAGCTGATTGTTCAATTCAGCTAATTCAGTTTCAGAGATGATTTTTTTTAATGGTAATTGCAATTGTCTAGCACGGGTAAAATAGATTAATAACAAGTTAAGATTAGAAAATCCCTGTGACAGACCCCTTGTAAATGAATCTCTGAAATCATCAAGAGCCTCCTTTATAGTTAGTGATTTAAAGGTTGTATAATTACTGGTTATTTTCTTAAGATTATACGAACCTGATAGAACATTACCATAACTGATGGCACCGACATCTTCTTCATTTATTTTTTTCATACCGAGAATACTATAACCACCTTGTGTGAGCTCGCCTACCATCGGTGCAGCATGGTATGTATCAAGCATTTTTAGGGTGGGCATGAGTTGAAACTCGGTTTTTGTAAGCAGAGCAAGCGTTGCGGATGTTGTACCGTGAATAAACGGGTCAAAAAAATCAGGACTTTCAGCTAGTTCATTGGCACATTTTAAAATTGAAGCCGGTACGAGTGCTTTAATCTCTGAGTAGTTGAAAACTTCTTTGACCACAGCCGCAAAAGTATTGGCAGCATGCTCATACTTAAGTTTTCTAAATGGAGTATGACTTGGAGGGTGCTCAAAAATAGGTGCATAGTTTAAATCAAGAACTCGACACCCATAACGCATATCATACTGGTCATAAATCATCTGATGCATGGATTTCACCAACGAAATAATGACCTCATAATGTTTGCTTGCGTCAAACTCAGGAATGGAATTTAAAGTGTTGAATATAAAGCTCAATTCAAAAGATCGAACGCAACGCATAATATCGAGATTATCACCGAGATTTACCAATTTTCTAATGTAGTCAAACGCATCAAGCGCGTCCTCCTCTACCCCCAACTCTAATAATTGATGTCGGTATTTCTCAGGTTCGTCCTTCCACTTTATGGCATAAGCAAATACTTGTGCATGAGCCTTAGGTAAACCCAAAGATTCTAAAAATTTTTGAGTATTCTCAGCGCTTTCAGCCTCCCAGAGATCCTGCCCCTCACCTTTGCGCGCCGAATCATGACACGTAGTCGTTATGTAAACCAGTAACGACACGGTTTTTTTCTCTGTATTCAAATAGGCAGCGATTTGACCATAAGCATCATTAACGAATTCTGGTACCAATTTTCGCAGCAACTCGTCCATGACAATAGCCCATAAAGTTGCACGACTAGCATGCATGGCGCCATGAATAGGGCGTGTTATAAGGCTATCCTTCAAATTTTCTTTTACTGAGCCATCAAGGGGTTGGAGATAGAATCTTTCGATAACTTCTTGTATTTTTAGCGCAAAATTATCTTCGTTTAATTTTATCATAATAATACTATTTGACTACAAACTAACCCATGGTATCGAAACATGACGCATAGATCAAATTATTTGCTAATCCGTTTCCAGGAAAGTCAAATTGATTAACTAAAGCCAAGCTCTCTATATACAAATAAGTTTAATAATTAGCCTATCAGACTATTACTTTTTCTATTTCACACATATAATAGTAAATTATGATCACATAATGGACTGATAATGACCTATAATTTTAATCCGCACCGACATGTGAAAATTTGGCTGAGTAAAGATAAAGATAGCTTTTTAAATCTTGAGAATCGAGTACGGCTTGTTAAAATGAGGGACGATAATCCTGAGGATGAGATTACTTTTATTTACGACAGCAGTTTATTATCGGCCCGAGCGCAGCTAGAACTCCAGACCTTTTGTAAACAGTATGGCATAATCGCCAAAGACGTCCGTACAGAAATCATACCCTTTTGTGCGACCGATAATCAACAAACACTGATTGCTCTTTATGAAGATGAAATTGGTAATCTTGATACCGGTGGCAATTTAGCCGCAGCAAGTGATATTTTACGTTGGTTAAAGCCTGTTTACGACTCAGGCATTTATAGCGACTTTGACATTTAAGTATCCACTCGAGATTTTCCCGCAACCCTGACCGTAGATAGACCAATTTTGTTTAATCTGGGTAGCTTTGGCAGTGCAGATGATAACCACCCTACAGCAAATAATGATATTATCGCCGTGATTAACTCGCAAGCGGCTCAGTTTCAGATAACACGAATCCAGTTAGCAATATCCGCGCTTTGTCGAAAACCGCAAGGTTTTTCAAATAGCTTTTTAATGACTCCTAATAACCCATTTTATCTTAATTACAATACGGAGCTAAGCGCTCGCCAGCATAGGGCAGCGATCATAAAAATTACTGCAGACAATCAAGAATTTAGTCAGTTTGTTCTAGATAAGCCACAAAATATTTCGACAGAAAAGCCTCAGATAAATTTGGTACCCGCCGCAGCTCGCCTACAGCGAGAAATTATAAAATCAAATTTGCAAGGCCCAATAGGAAAAAAACTACCTAAAGGAGAATATAAACACGCTGAGGCACTCCTTGCCATCCACGATGATGAGGAGTTTTTGGCACAAGTACGACAAAAATTACATGCAATTAATTAAATCCAGTGTGATCAAGTCCACAGGCCCTGGAACCATAATTTCCTCGTTATTTCCCTTATCTAGTTACAGTGATGAGACTTTAAAAGAGGTGATCGCTCCATTTTCAATAGCTAATTATGGGATTGAAAAAGGATTTAATAGTAAAAATACCCTCCCTCTTTTCGCCTCGGAACAGAGTTTAATCACCAATAATGACACGCTTAATCAGTTTGAAGTAAGTGATGTATCCTGGCTTGAAGAAGGACAAAATGCGATTAAAGAACGGGAGAAAAAAATAACAGAGCAACAGTTGCTGATAACCAAATCATTCTCAAATATACGAGATAAATTCCAGGAACACATGAAGGCAATTGAAAATGATCTTCAAGGTCATTTTGGTTTTTATCGTAATAAAGAAAGACAGGCAAAAGTACAAGCGCTTAAAACCATCCTGAGCTATTTCAGTGATAATCATTTCGATATCGCTCTTTTTCGTGCAAATTTACCTCAATTTCATACTCGAGATATTGCCGCCGGTTTAAAACAAAGCCATACATTAAAACTGATTTAAGAACTAGAACAGTTGACTCAACAGGCCAGAAGTTATCTTTTGGTCGATGATTCAGGTAAAACCCCTGTTGAGCCGATACCTGCTCCAATAAATAGTTTGAATAGAATGGAATAAAGAAATGCACCATCGGACTTACACGTTTCTTACCTGTAAAAAAACATAATGCACCTAAAGCGATTAGGAAATTAAGCTTCAAACCTTATTACCTATGTTGAGGAAGTGATAACAACACTTCCTCAGAAGCGTCAGCTTATTTTTTCGCAGCAAACAAATTCTTTAAGTGCAGAATAATTAGCTCAAGAGCGCTGCGACTTGCGGGCGTATCTGCTATGTCGTTCAACATGAGGAAATCATGGATGGTACCTTGATAACGAATGGCGGTTACTGGGACACCCGCAGCATTTAATTTATGGGCATAGGCCTCGCCTTCATCACGCAACACATCGCATTCACCATTGATTACTAACGCAGGGGGTAAATCGTTCAACTGTTCGATGCTTGCTTGAAGAGGGCTGGCTGTAATTTCTTTGCGCTTTGCATGATCAGGCAGATAATTATCCCAGAACCATTCCATGGCTTTTTTTGTTAGCCACGGACCCTCAGCAAACTCTTGATAAGAATTATTATTAAAGTTTGCATCCGTCACTGGGTAAATCAATACCTGAGACTTGATTTTAGGGCCTCCTCGCTCTTTTGCGAGTAACGTTACTGCAATGGTCATATTGCCCCCTACACTGTCGCCTAGAGCCACTAACTGTGTGGAATCTAAATTAAATTTCTTCCCATGCTCCGCTATATAGTTAGCTACTGCATAGGCCTCTTCAATTTGAGTTGGGTATTGTGCTTCGGGTGCGAGCGAGTATTGAACAAAGATAACGGCGGCATGAGCGCCAACAGCCAATTCACGAACCAATCGACCATGAGTTTGGTAATCACCAAACACCCAACCTGCTCCATGAAAAAACAGAATTACCGGTAAAGACTCTCGAGCATTTTTAGGACGAACAATGCAGATATTGACAGCTCCTGAGGGTCCAACAGGTAAACACTGGTCTTCCACATCCACAGCAGGTTCAGCTTTAGACAAAGCCTGTAGTGTATCGAATATTGCTCGTCCTTCGCTCACCGGTAAGGTATATATTGGCGCACCCCCTGCTTGTTTTATTTTTTCAACAAAAGCCCATGTCTTTGGTTCAATTCGCTTACTCAAGTCCATTTGATTTTCTCCTTAGTGAATTATCTAATTTATAGACCATAAACTAAGGTTAAGGATAAAATCCCTAACCCCGAGTTACTATTATTGATCCCCTAGATCTTATTGTGATAATATTGAGCACATTTTAAAAAATATGAGCAAAAATGGAATCCCGTATTGAATCCAACAACACGCACTCCCATCAACAATTACATCAAAAATTTACCAACTTAAACTTAATGCTCGGTATCGAGACTGAGCCTGATGCGCAGATCTTAGCCCATCCTCTAATGCACGCCATTGATGAGCTATATCAATGCAGAAAGATCAAATACAATTTATATTGCTACCTACGCTCCCCAATCCAGCGCCAGGCTATGGAGAATGTAAACGAACTTATACATCAGTTGCGTGAATTTATACGGGAAGAAATAAATCAAACCTCTGTTGATGATCTAACGGACATGTCTATCGATTTGGGGAGAAAACAGGAAAATAACCTGCTCGAATTTCTTGCTGAGATTGGAGAAGCTTTTTTATTTGACCAAGCGCACACTAAACTTGCTAATTATCTCAGCTCAAAGGATTATATTGAACTTTATTCAGTTATAAGAAGTGCTTATATCGGATCAGACCATAGCGAAGCACTCGGGCTAGGATTTATTGATCTGGCGCGTGGCAATAAAATTTATATCCAAATAATTAATGAATTATTCAGTAAAATCAAAACTTTTGATCCAGATTATTTTTCTGAAGTGATGCAACGAGCTCCATTCACATCAGCGGCGATAAGCAAAAAAGTATTTATCGATAAAGATAAGTTTGTAAACTTTAAACTGACTTTTTATCATGATAGATTTTCGCATCATGAAGATCTTATTTTTGATAAGCCGAGGAAAAGAGCGCAGCTTGAGGAGTTATACAAAGAATACGTCCTCATAAATAATGAAATTAATTTGATGGATGAATTTGAAAGTAACCTCTTACAAAAAATACCCGTTAATCCTTATGGTTTTTTATCCTCGGCTTCATCATCGTTTAATGCAAGCTCTGAGGAACAATCCATAACAGAACCAGTAAATTGCATTATCATGTAATGAAACTGACGAATCTCATTCCCACCGCCAATATTCTGCGCTTTACGCGCAGAATGATTCGATATTGCAACCATTTCTTTTACTGGACGAATAATTCAAATAAAATCTGAATCCTTCATAACGTCAAGGAATGATAAATATGCCCTTAATAAAAACTTCTATTGAACAATTTATTGCAGATTTAAACTCTAAAAATATAAAGGTAACTTTTTGTGAAGGAATTACACCCTTAGAGCAAAGAGGACAAGTTTGTAAACTTGTTGCTATTCAAGTAGTGCAGGAATATCTATTTAAAAAAGGCTTGCACACACAAGCACCCCTCCCTGTTAATAAGAACCATAATCCCTTGTTTCACTCATCCTTAAGAAAAAAAGCCAAGCTTGAAACAAATTCTAAAGTAGGTGAGATTTATGGTGCAGCACAGATAAAAAAAGTAAGTGAATATAACGGCTTTAATACGAGGTCTTATCAATTATTTAATGAGATTGATTATTTGGATTTTTTACTTTATGTTTTAGATAATAAGCACCCTATCATAACCTATTTTGATGTATCGATGGCATTTGAATCGAATCCTGGTGAGCCAGTTATTCGTCAAGGTAGTTTTGAGCATGCAGCCGTAATTGCTGGGTATTACTACGAGCATGAACAGTTACAGCTCATTGCATTACAGTGGGGAAAATATTATAACTTTTCTGCATCAGCACTCTTTGCATCAACTGCGCAATTATCTGCATATAAAGAACCTGAGCATTATCAAAAATATTATTTTTTCCCTACAAAATTCCCGAAACACTCATGGCTTGAAACGAGCCAATTTAGTCAGGCATTAGATCGCTACTGCTCCAATAAATTATCGCGTAGTTTTTTCACAGTCTTGAATTTTATTTGGCCAAAGTCTAGATCTAGAACGTCAACACCACCTACAGATGCTAGTGGAACCCTTGCTAATTGGTTAACTGTGATACATGGATGCCGTAGCGAGCTTGATCTGGAGTGTTTTCAAAACTTCAGTTTCGATAAAATGAGCAGAGAGCATGTATACACTCCAACTCCCTAGACATGATTAAATATCG
Source organism: Legionella sp. (assembly GCA_017306715.1). Classification (GTDB taxonomy): domain Bacteria; phylum Pseudomonadota; class Gammaproteobacteria; order Legionellales; family Legionellaceae; genus Legionella. Next base: position 24,884 of record JAFKHV010000027.1, read on the forward strand.
CCTAGTCATCTGTTGCAAATGATAGATTTTGCAACAGACGTTTTTAGCTCTATAAACAAATACGAACAATAATGAGTCTCATCAATTCTCATCAATAGAGATGAGATTATCATAAAGTTTTTGGAGGTCAAATCGTAGCTGATTCTTTAACCATTTCAACATTTAGCAACTCTTTCTCCTTTGTATTATTTGAAAAAGTTCCCATTTGTTTCAGTACTTCAGTCATCTTATCTTTTTGATTTTTTTCCATATTTAGGAATTTACTAATCGATGAAGACATTCGATGCTGAATCCCATTTTTCTCACAAAAATCTTTTTCTTTTTGCTCGGAGTTTGGGGTCAGAATGATATTCGTACCACTTGTTAGCTTTAATATTGCAGGCTCTTTAATTTTTTCAAGAATTTCAGCTAACTGCGTGATTGTATATATTTTTTCATCATTTATTGATTCGACGGCACCTGATCTATTATGTATACCCAATGATTCCGATGTATCTAAAATATCAGTTAGGTATACAATCTGTTCCTCATACGAATTTTTCGTTGAATAAAGATGTTTTCCTATGCTGATTGGTCTGTTCGTTGAATCACGATAACTGGTACCAGAAGACTGGAATTTTTTATCATAGTGAGTTAGAAATGAGTAATTTGGTACAACAAAAATAGCCCCGTCGGTTTGTACGTAGTAGCTGACTGCCTGATATGGCTGATGAGCGAGCATATAAAGCTCATCATAAAATTGACTTAAGTGAATAGATAGATTGATTGTTTCGAAATCCAAATCCTCGGTTGCGCGCCAAACTTTAAACTGTGCCTCATCGCCGAGTTTTTTCGTAATTGCGAAATAAGCCTGAATACTTATTTCTGCACTTTTAAAATTAATTTTTCCATCAGAGCGAACGTTATAATTATCAACTGCTAAAATTACGTCGTTTGTTTTTAATATTTTTTTAAAAATTGATATTACAGGGATTTCTGTAATTAGAAGCCCCAACTCCTCTGCTGATTCCTGATCTGATATTTTATCAAGCTTATAATGATTTCTTAAACTTTTCTGTTGAATTGGCTGAGTATATACATTAAACCCAGGAAATGTTGCTCTACTTCGGAATGGATTGTTTTTAAATCGCAAATATTGGTTTACAAATTTCTCAATAATTAAACTTGGGATAATATATCCGATATTCTGCGCAGAACTAATTCCACTTGAAGTTATTCCTAAAATTTTACCATCATTTTCATTAACAGCAATCCCGCCACTGCTTCCAGGATTTATAGGGGCCGATATTTGAATACGTAATAGATCAATACCCAAGGTAATATAAGGAGCTGATTCAACACGAGACACCGAACCTTCGGTTACGCAATATCCTTGTCCACCTGAAGGAAAGCCATGCGTAGAAAGCTTAATGCCTCGCTTGGGGATATCTAGATCAAGGGGTGAGTATTCAACCAATTTTTCGAATATCTCAAATTCACCAGTAATCTCCAACAGCGCTAGATCGCAAGATGCATTAGCAAAAATCACATTGGCAGGAAATTTTTTTGATGACCCTTCTACGGTGACATGAACTGCAGTATGCGACCTTATCACATGCTCATTTGTGACAACAAATCGTTTGCCATCATTAATAATCAACGAGGCAGTACCTGTTTTTTTACCAGATACGTTTTTTCTCCAAGGCTCATTGTATGAAATTTCTTTATACGTGGTAAATACCTTAACAACGGATATGGGCATAATTTTCCTTGCCTAAAATTAAAGCAAAAAATATTAACACCGGACTGTACATTTTGCAAATAGAAAGAATATTATTTATTCATAAATTTTAGATTAAGATCAGATTTTGTAACTTATTAAAAGAACTTTAATCACGATTTTACATCTGTATACGAAGTTATTTGGATTCTTCTTACTGAAAAACTTTGTAATATGACAGAGGTATTGAAGCACACTATCTGAGCAAAAATATGCCCTCGTCACGCCGTTAAAAAAACAATTAAGGATTACAATAATCGCAATACCAAGGATCGGCTGCTACTAGCCCATCAATCCTTCTTTTAAATTCTTGATGTTCACACTGAATACACCCCCACACCTCCTCTTCATAAAATGAGCTCGGCAAACCACAAAGCGCACAAGGTAATGCTCCTCGAGTCAATTTAAATCCGAATCCAGGGGATTCGCATCGCGGACAGAGACAAGCAATTCTTTGCGTGAGTTTTTCAGCCAACTCAGCAAGGACCGACATTCGTGTGGGATTCATCATTGCACGCATGTCTGTTGATAGATAAAGCTCCTTCTCTATTTTAAAACCTACAGTCAAGTAGTAAGCCAATTGCTCAAAATCAGTAATTCCTTTAGCCAGAACACGTTTGTCAGAAATCGTTTGTAAAATAATGGCATGTGATGGGAAGAGCACTTTTTTTAGTAAAGCATCAAGGTCCGTATGCTTATTCACCGTCATCATCGCATAATTCGTTTTTTGACTCACCAATTGCTCTGCGATGATCCAATTCCGCGTGCTATCCACAAAGACCATGAGCTCATGAGCACTGGGGATTAAAGGAAAAGCAGGATGAGGCCCAAAACTTCCCTCAGAGGCGACAGCAAGAGCATAATTATGGCATTTTGCTGCTGTTTTAGCTTTCAAGATACAGGTCTCATAAGGGCTTAACGTGCGAGGAATCTCGCCAGTAAATGTTCCAAACTGATCCGTATCAAAATCATGCACCCTTATGGTGCACGATAATAGAGTCTTAAACGCTGGCGCAATTGCCTGCTCTTTTTTATGCATAGAGGCTAATAAAACATCCTGATTTTTATAGTACATGATGCTACACTCGCAATGTCAATGCCACTCCCCAGCCTGGTTTAACTGATAAGGATGCTCAGTCACAGGATCAATAACAACCAGGTGAACCCACTGGTTCAAAAACAAGGTTTTTAAAATCGCGTGTTTAGCAATTACGCGAGATACCCGTTCTTTAGGCGCATAGATGACGGTTAATAACCGCTGTGGCTGGTGATAGGCTTCATCGTCAGTGCTCATGACGGACTGTAAGGGTAGCCCATGCATAAGATCACTGCCATTGCCCTGCATGACCCCAATAGTACCCACCACATTGTGCGTAATTTTACTGCCACTACCAAAGGCAACATTATCTAAAGTAGAGAACAAATATTGCGTGTTGATCCATTCTGCAACCACCATGGGCGCGGTTAAAATGGTTTCGAGCAAGGTGCCCTCCGGGTCATCCTCATAGCGGTAAGAATGTAAAAAACAACGACCATCAAGAGCAATATTTTTTGTCAACTGCCGAGGGGCAACAATAAAGGCGGCATTACGCGCCAGGCCCCACTCAGGACGAGTTTCAGACCAATCGATACTTCTTCTGGTGATGTTTCCAGGAACAGTATTCATACACAGTTTTCTTCCCCGCTCTTCATTAGTAAGCCGCTTGGCTTTATCTAAGTCTTTTTGGAGTTGCGCTAAAAGTTCTGGATAAATAATTGGCATGGCTTCATCGGTATACAGCGCGACCTCATCGGTAGTCGTATTATGCAGTGCCCCATAAAAAACCGTATCCAGGGGTATGTGTATACCAGTATTCTCAAGTCCCCGCCGAACCTCTGGCTTATTGAGAATGGATGCCAGTAGTCGTGCATTAATACCGCCATGATTGCCACCACAAGCACCACAATCCAAAGCCGAAGCATAGGGGTTATTTTGGGTGGTGCTGCCATGACCACAGAGGATTACCAGTTTTGCAAAACCGGATGTCAACCCCATAAGGCGCAGCACGGTTTCTGCATAACTCAGCTGTTCTTTAAGCGATAAACCTTCCTTTAAATCAGGTTCATCTAATTCATAAACTACTCTGGTTGGCATAGGGGGTTTTAACCAACTTTGGACTGCAGTTATCAAACGATGGCTCAATTCTGGGGATAATGATTTTAGTGTCATCGTTAATCCACACCAGAGCCCTAAGGATTCGACTAAGGCGAAAGGTGTTGATATGTTACGTTTAAGTTGGGTATATAGGTTTTTACAACTATCTAAGAATGACTTTCCACGCTGATAACGCACAAAATAATCTTTGTTTGCTGCTGCTGGGGTTTCTTTAACAGCATACTTGGGCTTTAACAGGACCGGACAACTCTCCTTGTTTTTATTGGTATCAAATTCATTAATACGTACTGGCAGCCCAAAAAAACCGGCAAAGCCAAAAGTCTCATACTGTCCTAAAGACTCAAGAGCCCGACGGAAAGGTTCGGAACGGACATCAATACAAAAAACCAATTGTGCCGCTCTTCGTGCACCAGCAACTATTGGTTTCTTTAGCTCCGGCAAAAGTAAATGAATTAATTGTTCCCGATAAGCGTCTTCATTTTTCTTCAAGCGACGAAGGACGTCCGCTACTGCATTGCCATGATTAATCCGTTTGTTACTTTTTGCCGCATCAGGCCAGAGCAAACAAGTTAAAATCAAACGCACCGCGATAAAATCAATGAGGGTAACCGGATTTTCTTCTCTACTTTTTGAATTGTGCCAATCGGTTTTCCATTTCACAAAGCCTGCCCAACCCGGTAAATAGCTCAATGTTTTAGACAGAAATTGCTCGGCTTGGTCTTGGGATACCTTAAGTTTTAAAAGGCAGATTTTAATTGCTTCTTCTGCTGTCTCAGGTAATCGGCGTAAAAATTCTTTGTCTGCTTTATTATTTCGGTGTAGTTGCCGGTCAAAATAAGCTAATTTCAAAAATGCAAGATAAAAGCCCTGCTCACGATGAGGCAAAGAAATACTACTGAATCCTGCATCAAAAAAACCGCTGCACCATTTAATCATGTGCAGATTAACTTCCTCCAGTTGCCGATTGGGTTCGACTTCGTGGACTCTAAATACACCTTGAGCTAAAGCCTCTTCGAAGGGCTGGGTTTCAAATCCTTGCAATGGATTACATGCGATGAACGTTTCCAATGGCCAAACCGGGGCAATGCATTGCGCAGCCTGGTGTACCAAAGTTTGTATCTCCAGGATTTGGGTTTTTTCAGAATGAGGAGCCTTTTGTGTTTTTTTAATTTTTTTGATCACATTATCTTGTTTTGACCATACTTTAGCAGTAGTCATAAATACTCCTTAATACGTTTAGTAGAGGTAATCGCTTCGTGTAGCAGTTACTGTTTTTCTTGAGGGCTGGCTAGCGTTATATAGATTCATATACAACCAACAACCAAATCGTGATTGCCCTATTTTTTCTGATACGCCAAGATTAAAAACGACCCATAAAACCTCGAATAAAAACATAATTACCCAATGAATTAAGGATAATTGCGGTGCTTTAAGCATCGACATATCTGGAATTAACCATTGAATAATTTGAATACTTAAGCCATACATCAGACCCGAAAATGATGCGAGCATTAACCCTAGGAGTACACTTAAAACTCCTTGATGACTGCGAATCCAAGTAAGCAAAAACTGGGTGCCAGCGATAAAAACAAAGAATAAGACAAAAGTACTGGCTGCAAACACTGAAATTGGTTTATGTGTCACCACAGCAAATGAACACATGGCAGCAATTCCGCCAAACATAGCCATCATAAGTATCGTAGGCGATGTTTTAGAAGAAATAGGTTCTGCTTTTGTTTGTTTCACGGCTGAACCTGAACTTAAAAAGAGATAGGCTTTAAAAAGCCCATGCCAACATAGATGCGCAATTGCTGCGGCAAATAAACCCACGCCACATTGCATCATCATAAATCCCATTTGTGCCATGGTAGAACATGCCAACATTTTTTTAATGTCATGCTGCATTAACTTCCATACGGTACCGAGCATGGCTGAGAGCGAACCGATTAAGAATAGTGCCATCATTAACCCTGGATAAAGCATCATGAGTGGTGCAAACTTAACCACAAGGATTCCGCCGCCATTCACAAGGCCTGCATGCATAAGTGCTGAAACCGGGGTCGGTGAATTCAGGGAGCTGATGAGCCAGCGATGAAAAGGAAATAATCCGGATTGAGTAAGTGCGGTAATCAAGATAAGTCCCATGGCTACAGAAAGTAAAAAGGAATGGCTTGCAGGAGGTAATATTGTGAGGTCGTAAATAGAGCTTGAGGAGAATGTTTGATTTAATAAAACAAACGCGATGAGTAAGCAAATACTCCCTGATGCCAGCGTATATAAAGCGAGTAAACCGGAGTTTTTTGCAGCCGTCCATTCCTTTTTATGCACCATTAACAGGACAAGAAATAGATTTGATAAAGACCAGGCGCCCCAGAATGCAAATAGATTATCCGCAAGAACCATCGCCATGGCGGTAAGGGTAAGTGCTGATAGCAGAAGAAAAAAACGCCTGTAAAGTCTATCACCGTGCATATACCTTAATGAAAAGCGATGCACAATAAAACTCACCAGCAGCACCAAACTGCATAACAACAGATTCACAGCATTAAGATTTATAGATAGGAAAATAGCAGCATGCAGGGAACGTGAGATATAAAAAAGTAATCCTATCGCGACCATTAAGCCTAACCCGATACTGTATCCGGCATAGCGAGCTGCTGCGTTGAGGTTTGCTCTCAAAGCATAATTAAGCATAAACGCGATGACTGGGCAGGCAAACATTAAACTTAAAAAAAACAAAACCAGAGTATCCACTTCATTCCTCATTAGAGATCGCTTTGACATAAGTAAAATATATTAGATATACTTATATAAGTGAAATTAAAAAAAATTATATTTTCTATTAGGAATTCTAATGTCATTAGATACGGTAACTTTGCAATGTTTTTTAGCCGTAGCAGAAACTCAAAGTTTTACAAAAGCGGCGGCGCGGGTGGGGCGAACTCAATCGGCAATCAGTCAGCAGATCGCAAAACTTGAAAACTTGCTTGAAAAACAGTTAATTACTCGCGGGAAGGAATTTACGCTGACCCCGGATGGCGAACTTTTTTTAAGTTATGCCAAACGTATTTATGAATTACATCGGGAATCTCTTGACCGATTTAAAACACCGGAACTTCAGGGTGAGCTGCGTTTTGGCCTCCCAGAAGACTTTGCCTCGATGATGCTTTCGGATATTTTGGTTGAATTTTCCAGGCTTCATCCGCGCGTCATGCTTAATGTGGAGTGTGATCTCACCTTAAACTTAATCAAACGTTTTCATCACGATGAATATGATTTAATCTTAATTAAAACGAATGAACAAGAACCGATAAAAAAAGGTGTTCCTGTATGGAATGAGCCCGTAGAATGGGTGGGGAAAAAAGATTTGCTCCCTGTTATGAATGAAAACTCGATCATTCCCTTGATTCTTTCACCCACTCCCTGTGTATATCGCGGGAATGTGATTGAGTCACTGAATCAACATCATTTAAAATGGCGTCTGGCCTTTAGCAGCCCAAGTTATGCGGGTAAAATGGCTGCAGTTCGGGCAGGACTTGGCATTACCGCCATACAACGGAGTATGATTCCTAACTACCTGGATAGACTTGATGATTATTTCCTACCCTCTTTAAAAGATATTCAAGTGTCTTTAATTAAGAAGCAGGGAGCAAATAAAGCCATTGATTCGCTGGAATTTTTTATTATGGATAAATTAAAACACTAAGTAGAAGAAATAAGGACGTTAATGAAGCAGAATATGAATTCAATTGTTGAGGTTTTGGATAAAGCCACCATGGCTTCGATTATCATGATAAGTGTCATTGTGAGTCTTCTTACTTTGAGCATCCCCATTGCTGCACAAACATTAGTTAATTTAATTGCTTTTGGTAAATTGCTCCAACCGGTCTTTACGCTCAGCTTAATGGTGTTGGTACTCATGATTGCCTTAGGCGCGTTAAATGTCTGGCAAAGTATCATTATTGAGGTTATTCAACAAAAATTAATGGTTAAAATAAGCCTTAACCTGGCGCGACAATTTACGCATTTATCATTGGATAATTTCTCTTCACACCACGGCCCAGAACTTGTGAATCGTTTTTTTGAAATTGTCACCATCAATAAGGCGCTGGCAAGTCTATTACTTTACGGCGTAAATCTGAGCCTGCAGCTACTCTTTGGCCTAATTTTACTACTTTTTTACCATCCACTGTTTCTGGTATTTGATGGATTTATCGTAGTCAGCATCATACTGATCGTATTTCTGCCCTATCGTAAAGGATTGGTGGGAGCGGAAAATGAATGCACTGAAAAGCATCATATCGGTGCCTGGCTTGAAGAGTTATTAATCAACCGTTTTTTATTTCGTTTTAATCGCTATCATGATTATGCCACCCAGCAGACCGATAAGCGCTTAGTATCTTTTTTAAAAGCGCGTAATATGCATTTTAGACAACTCATCAAACATCAAATTGGTTTTTATCTCCTCTCCGCACTTGCCAGCAGTCTGTTATTAGGTTTAGGAGGCTATCTTGTTATCAACAATCAATTAAGCTTAGGTCAATTGGTTGCAGCAGAGATAGTACTCGGTGCTTTAATTTATGCCTTCAAACGCTTCAGTGCGCTTTTAGAAAACTACTATGATTTAGTCGCCTCCGAACACAAGTTAGACACTGTTTTAAACCTGCCATCTGAGCCCGTTAATACCGAACTAAACGAGCTTCTTTTTCCGATAAAAAACATCACTATTGTCGCTGAAAATCAATTAGAGGCATTGTGCAATCAAGATTTGCCTCTGGTTATAGGTGTGTATGAAATACCAAAGCTGGACTCACTCGCTGATTTTATACTAGGCTTTAAAAACAATACGGACTTCGCGGTATATATAAACGAGACCTTATGTCATCAAGCATATAGACGGTCTCTTCGAGAACACACCCTACTGCTTCGCGATAAAGAATGGTTTTCTGGAAGCATTTATGACAACCTACGTCTTAATGAGTCGTCATTTTCAATACAGCACTTAAAAGAACTTTTGCGAGCGTTTGGGTTGATGGATAAAATTATGAGCCAATCTCATGGCTTAAAAACCAAGATTTACGATTGGGAACTAGTGTTCACGGAACTGGAGCTCATTCAACTTATGGTTATTCGCACGTTAATGGCTAAACCGCAGCTAATCATTATTGATCGTATTTTTGATAATTTAGCGCCAAAGGATATTGAATTAATGTTGTCTCAATTAATCGCAAAGAAAAATACACTACTGATTATTATTACGAAGTACCCCAATCTGATTTCCCTGCCTAACTGCGTGGTATTCTCATGAAATTACATGCCTATCAAATGATTAGCAAATTACCCAATCCACGCAAAATAGCTAAAATCATCTTTTTAGTACTTCTGGTTTTAATTTTATTTTTAAGCTTTACCCCTTGGCAACAGTTTGCCTTGGGAAGCGGCAAAGTTATTGCCTTTTCACCCAACGAGCGCTTGCATACGGTTAATTCTCCTGTCTATGGCAGAATCAAACAATGGTACGTTGATGAAGGGGTTCGAGTTAAAGCAGGAGATCCAATTGTCGACATTACCGACAATGATCCCGAGTTACTGAAACGATTAGAACTGGAAAAAAAGGCGATTTTACTGCGTATTGAAGCGGCACAGCAATCACTCGTGGCCGGTAAAGCCAATGTAGAACGTCAGAAAAATTTATATCAACAGGGCATTAACTCAAAACGCCAATATGAATTAGCTCAAATTGAATACGCTAAATATCAAAATGAGTTAGCACAAGCTAATATTGAAAAGGTCAACATTGATGTTCGTATCGCCAGACAACAAACGCAAATTATTAAGGCCCATGTTCCAGGAATAATTTATAAACGCTTGACTGGACAGCAAAGTGTTGTCGTTAAAGAAGGACAAATTTTAGCAGAAATAATTCCCGTTACCGAGTCCCGGGCGGTAGCGTTATGGATTCATGGTAATGACATCCCTTTTGTACACCTCAATCAAAAAGCACGTCTGCAATTTGAAGGTTGGCCTGCTATACAATTTAGAGGTTGGCCGCAAATTGCTGTGGGTACATTTGGTGGGAAAGTTGCCTTTATCGATCCAACCGATAATGGCATGGGTTTATTTCGCGCGGTAATCGTCCCAGATGAACCTTGGCCGGATCCGACTTTTTTAAGACAAGGCGTACGTGTGCATGGTTGGGTACAATTAGGTGAAGTCCCCTTATGGTACGAATTATGGCGGCAGTTTAATGGCTTTCCCCCTGAAAGTTTAGCGAGACAGAAAAGCTCATGAGCATACCTAAGTTAGCTGGATTCATCTTTCTTTTTCTCGTAATTATTGACTTGCCTGGATATTCAAAGCCACCTACCGTGCCAAAGCGACCGAAACTATGTTTAACGCAGGTACTACAAAGTATTGACGCGCATTACCCGCAAGTAAAAATAGCGCGTCTTGAAATCATCAAAGCCAGTGGCGCTTTTATCAATGCTAAAGGACAGTTTGATCCCTTACTCGAAGCGGGCACGCGCTCACAACCCGCTGGGGGTTACAATAATAATTACGGCGAAACACAGCTCACGGTACCCACGCTGTACAACGGGGTAAAACTTTTTGCAGGCTATCGTAATGGTGAAGGTGATTGGCCTATTTATTATCAAAACTATCTGACAAATTCCGGCGGCGAGTATCGAGCCGGATTATCACTCCCCTTACTTCGTGACCGTCTGATTGATAAAGAACGAACCGGATTACTCTCATCGGCTCAGCTCATGTTCATGAAGACACAAGATGCCGAAGCCATCAAGATAAAAATCTATCAGGAGGCGATTAAAGCCTATTGGCAATGGGTCGAAGCAGGGTTGCAACTCAATACCTTTAAACAGCTGCTGCACATAGCAAAAAAACGTCAACAGGCAATTGAACAACAGGCACGTCTTGGAGACTTACCCCGACTTGCAATTAGTGAAAATTTACAACAGATCATTCAACGAGAACAATTACTAAATCAAGGGCAAATGATATTTGAACAAGCTGCAGTTAATCTCTCTCTCTACTTTCGTGATGCGAGCGGCAGGCCCCTGGTACCTGGAGCATCTACCCTACCCATATTAACCGACGCCTCTCATTCTGTGGTGCAAACAGAAGCATTAATCCTGGAGCATCCAGGGCTTAAAAAACTGACTCATTATGCCAATATGATGCGATTTAAACGCAATCAGGCACGTAATGAGCTGCTACCTCAACTGGATGCGACTGCCTATACCTTTAAACAAAATGGTACCGGTGGCTATCCATTATTAATTCCGCAAGCAGCGATGGTCGGTGTTTCATTTAAATTTCCTATCGGGCAAAGGCAAGCCCGGGGAAAGCTCATTCAGGCAGAAAGTGAATTGCGCCAGGTTCGCGTCGAGAAAAGATTTTTTTATGAACAACTGCACAATGAATTTGCAAATTTATTGATTGGTATCAACAGAGGTAAACGGCAAGTCCGGCTATTAAAAAAAGAATTACGTTTGGCGCAAAAAGTAGAGCAAGGAGAAATCAAAAAGTTCTATGAAGGCGATAGTACTTTATTTTTGGTCAATCAACGCGAACAAATGACCACTCAAGTACAACTCAATGCCCTGCACGCGCAAGTCCATTTAGCAGAACTATATGCCAGAGTCCGTTTTTTTGCTTCAACCAACCTAGATAATTCTGTGAGAAACATCAAAGGATGATATCGGATTTATTTTGAGGAAAAACCTACAGCGAAACAATTTAGACTAGGCTTTTTGAAAAATATTAAACACCCCAGACGTCATCCAGAGCCTGTGACGAATGATATCTTTGCGAATTAATATCTCTCGTATAGGCACTGGTGCTTTCAAAAGACATGAAATATATTAGGCCGGCTTCACATTCAATTCTGAGCAGCCTCTTTTTAATTTGTCCGTTTAAAGCGAGGGTTCATTGGAAACAAATTGAGTTAATAATTTGTTAATCTCAGTTAATTATAATTAGCCTATCCGAGAACTAGGAAATAATTATGAGCCAAACTTTGCAAGAACTAATGAATGAGTTACGTGTTAACCCTCAAACCAGATTATTAGTGTTAGATTTTGATGACACCATCAGTTACTCCTCAGACGCACAAAGCGTTTCGGGACGAGGAGAGTACGTTCATCCAGAAATTGGGGTGCATCTTAACAATATTGCGGCCATTCCTAATATTAAAATCCTGATAATTTCAAAAGGTACTGATCAAGAGTTAGCTCATCAATTATTTCCAGAATTGAGTGAATTCGTTGTAGCTCCTGCCACTGATGTATATCAATACTTACAAAATGAACAGATTCAACAGCAAAAGGTTGATGGCAGCATTCAAAAGGCAGACCTCATTCAGTCCATTCGCCTCGGAGTCATGAATGAAATTGATGACCTTAATAAGACCAGTCCATCCTCAAGGATTATTGGCTTTTGTGATGACTCTGAACAACCTATACTTGAATGTGTACCTGATGAATATGGTAACGATAGCTATAATTTTCCAGTACTTTTGGTGCCACATGACCAAAAATCTGTGAGCAGGACTATCGATTATTTTGCCATCCTTGAATTTCTGGCCCAATATCAAGAATATAACGACTTGACACGCCCTATCAAAGAAAAACTTACAACTGCTTTACAAACTTATAAAGCAAACCATAAAACATTATGTGATTACAATAATCAAAAAGACTACGATAAAGCTGAGTGGGAAAGACTACGCGAGCAAATGCAAAGACCTTATCAGGAAGCATTGACCCAAATTATTACACAAATCCCACAAGTTAAAGAGACCTTTTATGCTCAGTTAAAAGAGCAACTTGTAAATTGTGTTGTCGATCCTAGAGTTCAAACCTGCATTAAGCGTTTGATCACTCAGACCGACCAATTAAAATCTGACGGTGTAGCAATTGAAAAACTCACGCAGATACTTCATCAAACAAACCAATTCCTTCAGGGCGACCTAGAACTTCCCGCGTATCAAAAATTAACCGATAGTCTGAGGGCTGAACCGTCTCCAGGTATCAAGGCATTAGGTATTATCATGATGACGCTTGCGGCAGTTGCAGTCGCTGCGGGGCTGGTATTCGCGCCCGCGATAATGCCTTTAGGAGCAGGTATTTGTGCCGCCGGAATTGGCCTTTTTGCTGCTGGTGTGGCAACTTTTAAGAAAGGTAATAATTCAGAGACTGAATTAACTCAAGAAATGGGTCGTATGATTAGCTATAAAATAAACCCAACTTGACCAGTTGATTGATATAATCGAAAAAGTTGACCCACTTAAAGAAAATCACTGGCTTAAAACTAATAAAAGGACATAGATTATTTGGCCAATACGATGCAAAATTTCCGGCCGCATTTAGCCCCTGAATAAGTTCAGGACATTATGACTTGTGTATGCTATTGGTACCCGTGCTAGCGTTAATAAAATGGAACCGGATAATGAAGCGAATACGCAAACCCCTTTCTATAGTTAATGAGTGGATAATTGATTTTTTAATTGAGCAATATATTTTTTAATTATCAAGCAACTGACTCTATTAACTTTTTTTTATAAAATCCCCTACTATCAATATAAATCTCCCAATTAAATTTTGATAAAAAATCACACAAATTGATTTATGTTAGACTATTATATAAATAACAATTTTACGTTCCTGTTTTATGATGTGAGTAGTTATGATTACTAGTAATTCGTGCCGGAAAAATGCCTTAAGTCTACTTGAAAAAATTTTTAACCATGCCGAAGAACAGCCCGATAAAATCGCCTTAAAATATCTTGAGGATGACTATCAAGGATACAAAACACTTACCTATAAAGAGCTTAAAGATAAAATAAGAGTCCTGGCTTATGAAATTCATACCCGAGGCCATCAGCAGGCAAATACCAATAACGAACAACTCACCATATTGCTCCTTTTTGCATCAAGCATCGAGTATATTGTTTCCTTCCTAGCAGTACTTTACAGTGGTCATATCGCAGTAACCGCCTACCCTCCCAATAAAAGAAGGCGTTTACAACGCTTAACCAGTATCATTCAAGACTCAAAACCTGCGATGCTTTTGACTACATCCAAAATCAAAGACTATTGTTTAACTGATGAGTTTAAACCATCGGATGAAATAGACTTGGTCTGCTATGATGCCATCGATTTTAATACAAATAATGCATTCACTAATCCTGGTCAATCGTTAGATGATATCGCTTTTTTACAATATACATCGGGTTCCACGGGCACTCCTAAAGGAGTTATCGTTACGCATAAAAATTTGGTTGCAAACTTAGAAGTTGGTATCGATATTTTAAAACATGAATCGCTTGTCACCTGTGTATCCTGGTTGCCCATATTCCATGATATGGGCTTAATTGGTAACACATTATTACCTCTTTATGCTGGCGGATGCTGTGTATTTATGGCACCGCTCACTTTTCTGAAAAAACCTTTATTTTGGTTACAAAAAATGTGTACAGAAAAAGCGACTTATTCAATGGCACCAAATTTTGCTTACGCATTAGCAGCCAAAGCATTTGAGCATAAAAATGAAGACTCTTTTCATTACGATTTTTCATCCGTTAGGCATCTAATCAATGGTGCAGAGCCTGTTAAAATGGAAACCATAGAGTATTTTGAACAGTTATTAACCCCTTATGGCTTAGTCAAAGATGCAGTTAAACCAGGATACGGTATGGCTGAAGCCACCCTGATTATGAGTATCAACATCCATGACACACGCGCACTGACAGTAAATAAAAACAAGTTAGAGCAAGGATTTGAACTTAACCAAGTTGATAACAGTGAGATTACCCAGCTAGTTCGCTGCGGCAAAATACACGACAGTTTTATGATAAAAATAGTAGACCCAGAAACGCATAAATTAATGCCCGACTGCGCGATCGGTGAACTATGGATTTCTGGAGCATCGGTTACTCAAGGATATTATAAAAATCACGAGACCACCGAAAAAATTTATCAAGCGTATACTTCTGATACGAATGAGGGTCCCTTTATGCGCACAGGTGATCTTGGTTTTATTGACACACAGGGACATCTAATTATCTGTGGTCGGTCAAAAGATTTGATTATCGTGAATGGTCGTAACATATTCCCTCAAGATATTGAGAATGTCTGTATTAAAGCGAATCCGCAGTTAATTAATGACGGAGCAGCGGCTTTTTCAATTACCAAAGAAACAAGTGAGCAGTGTGTCATCGTGTCAGAAGTAAAAGGGCAATTAAAGCCAGAGGAATATGAGCTCGTATTGGCCCAGATCCAAAAAGCGGTATTAGATGAATGCAATGTGATTATTCACGATATTCTCCTCATTCCTAAAAGAAATTTACTAAAAACCACCAGCGGTAAAGTACAAAGGGATGCCTGTAAAAATGCCTATCTAAATGGGGAGTTTGAAATAATCGCCCAACTAAAAAAACCTTCTACTGCTACAGAGAACTTTTTAAACCAAACATTAGAAAAAATAGATATAAACCATTGGCTTAGAAACTGGATTGCTCAGCAGACTAGCATTCCGCTGGCTGAAATTGATAGTGAACGGGCCTTTGCCGAATACGGCTTAGAATCTGCAACACTGTCATCCATGATTGAAGGGCTCAGTCATTACATAAAACATCCTCTAGATGTCTGGCTGTTATGGGAGCATCCGAACATTAATGCACTGGATAATTATATAAGCAATCTATTTAAAAAATAATAAGAGAAGTAACTCTAGGTAAAACTAATATCTATAAGCAAGGATATAAGTCTTCATCTAAAGATTAAGAGTAAAGCCAAAATACAGTAAATTGAATTCATATGTACTAGTTCAAACTTATAACTTGTGACCACCATATGGTAAGGCGTTAAGGTCTGATTACCGCTCGGGGGATTTATAACGCATAATAGCCCCCCGCCCTCTTAAAATTTGTTAATTTAGTGCGCTTATTGTATGTAAGTTCGATTAATGTATAATATATGGACAATTAATATCGACCCATGGGCTCTTCATGTTTTCAAAGAATGACACGTCTAAACCTCAACTATTAACTGAACATGGATATATTGTTTTCAGTCATTATGTAACTCTTTCAAAGCAATATGTTTTATTCATTTCTTGTGATGAAAGACGAACTCGCACAAAGATAAAGTTGTTTCAAGCAAATGACTTAGTAAATTGCGTTAAAGAGCAAGAATTTGAAGGACGTTATCGCTTCGCGGGCTTGGTTTCACCAAAATTCTTTCTACTCGACAAAGAAGATAGTCATGAAATTTTGAAATTTCGAATTGATGACTTAGAAAAACAATCTTCATTCAAATGGTCTAATTACAACTACATTAATCCCATAAATGAGGAGTATTTTTTTACTATTAATAATATAAACCCAAGGGCAATAGGCGGCCCATTCGAGCTAAAATTTTACCAATGGGAACAACATCAGCCCATTTTAATGCAGCAAATACCGTTTTATCAGGACCCGCATAACAGTGGCTCTATGTCCTCAGTCGTATCCTTAGGTAACGGACGATTTGCGAGCCATATTTCCGGACACAACTCAAAAGAATTTAAAGTACTCATTTTTGAATGCGCCTTAAATCCTTTAACTCAAAAATTTGAATTTCAAATAAACCGCATAATTTCCCCAGACGCACAGCATTTGGGGATTGGTTCAACGGCATCGGGCACAATCCTTGCTTTACCCAATGGACATTTACTGACTTATCATGAATATCATGACGGTTTACAAATATGGGATACTTCCAATGGAGAGTGTATTAAATCTTGGAACTGGAGCGATATTCGTCCCAATCAAAATTTTGCATCGTTTATCAGGATAACTCCCTTTCCGGACCACAAACACCTTTTAATTCATAAGCAAGATTCTTTATTTATTTTTAATATGAATCAACTGACCTTAAAGCAAATCAAGATGAATAATATAAACTGCTCTGGACAGCATCACATTCTTCCTAATGGAAAATTATTGACTTTTCATCGGCATAAAGAAGAAAATGAACTTTTAAAGATTTCACTTTTCGATATACCACAAACGCTGGCGTATCAACGGTCCCTCAAAGCATTTGTTGATACTCAAGTATTCATGTATATCCATTTGTTTAAAGATTTAAATTTACCTAAGGAGCTTTGTTTACATATTCTCCGTTACGCATTTACCCCCGAGTCTCAACAGCAATTTATAAGCAACTATCCGGACAATATGGAAGATAATGAAAACAGCAGTACAAGATGTTTAGTCATGTAGCTTAGTCACTTCTGCCTGCATGTTTTAAGGTGAATCTATATACATATCCGTAATGAACATGCCTACGTCTTGCTTGTAGTGCACTCTTTTTTTGCGGTCATAGGCATAGGATGATAACTCGCCCTCTGTATAGGGCGGGTCTTGTAAAGAGATAACATTAAGTGTTCAATTTTGGTTCTTATGTCCTATTTTAGAATT
>JAFKHV010000144.1 GCA_017306715.1 Legionella sp.
TGCAGATTCAACCGTTCATTGCAACACCTAATTTGTTATAGTTAACTTTTTAGGAGGTACGATGGTATATACGGTATCAAAACGGAGTTTTACAGAGTACCAGCAAAGCACGATTTGGTCATTATGGTCTCAAGGAAAGTCTCTTAGTGAAATCGGAAGACAGCTTAATAAGCATGCAGGATCAATTTTTTGTTTTCTACAAAAATATGGAGGTATAAAACCTGCTAGATCTATTCGTTCCAAACGAGCCTTAACTTTGCTTGAACGTGAGGAAATATCTCGAGGTTTATCGGCAAATTTATCTATCAGGAATATTGCAAAAACATTAAATCGCTCACCGTCCACTATATCTCGAGAAATTGGCCGTAATGGAGGTATTTTAAAATATCGAGCTATATTAGCGGATAAACAAACATGGATAAGAGCAAAACGTCCTAAGAAATCCAAGCTCCAAATCAATATCCCATTGAATGATATAATTGCAGATAAACTTTCAAACAAGTGGTCACCGGAACAAATATCTGGTTATCTTAAACGTACCTATCCGAATGATAATGCTATGAATATTTCTCATGAATCTATTTATAAAACACTTTATGTTCAATCTCGGGGCCACCTAAAAAAAGAACTATTGAAGCATCTACGGACACAGCGAGTGATGCGACAGTCCAAGAAATTTAACACAAAAGGTAATGCGCGAGGCGGAATTATAGATGCCGTATCTATTCATGATAGGCCGAAGGAAATTGATAGTCGCACTGTACCGGGCCACTGGGAAGGCGACTTGATCTGTGGTTCAAATAAATCTTACGTTGCAACATTAGTTGAAAGAACCTCCAGATTTACTTTGCTAGTTAAGCTTACAGGTAATGATACAGCTAGTGTTATCCATGCCATTACAAACAAAATCATGGAACTTCCAAACCAATTAAAAAAATCGCTTACATGGGATCGTGGAATGGAGTTGGCGAAGCATAAAAAATTTACAATCGACACCGAAGTAAAGGTATATTTTTGCGATCCTCAATCGCCTTGGCAACGAGGTACCAACGAAAATACTAATCGACTGTTAAGACAATATATGCCTAAAAAAACAGACCTAGGCATTCATTCTCAATTTGATTTGGATCGAATTGCTAGAGAATTAAATGAAAGACCCAGGAAAACATTGAACTTTCTATCTCCAGCAGATAAATTGAACGAGGTGTTGCAATGAATGCTTGAATCTGCCGCCGCCTTTTTTAAGAATGCATTCTCTTCCGCAAGTCTTGCATTTTCGCGCTTTAAACGCGAAAGCTCTGCCTGTTGAAGTTTTTGATTTTCAAGTGTGTCGCCACCTCGTTTCTTCTGTGCTTTCCATGAATACAATAACGACTCGGCTAAACCAAGATCTTTGGCAACCTGAGGTATGCCCTCTTTATCTGCCCACTCCATCACTTGATCTTTAAATTGAGGACTGTATTTCTTTTTAACTCTTTTTAGCTCTGCTTTATTCTTGTTCATTTTCTCACCTCTGCTTTTGATTTTACTCTCTTAGCAGGGTGTCCGACAAATCAGGGCAGGATCACCCCACTGATGCAGCAATAAAAGGACTCGCAGATTTTATAAAATTTAATCGTACGATAAACGATTTTGCATTCAACTTCGAGATTGACAACTTTTGCACTATTGCTCAACATCAACAACTATGGGACGCTTTAAGACATAATACGAAAATAACTAATTTATGGTTAGATCATTCATCGTACGACGATAAGTGTTTCCCCTTAACGGTGCGTAATACCAAAATTGAGCATATCGTAACCAGCTTTATGGAAGAATACGGTGTTACTCAGGAAATAAGTGACCTGTATGTAAAAAATTACTCTAATCTCTTTTTGGGTCGTGTCGATTTCCAGTGGTCAGCACAAATAATCGAAGAGGAATTAAAAGAAGGAGAAATATCGCTGTCAGAAATAGATTCTGATGTAAACGGTGCTCTTCTAAATATTGCTCGAAATGATGCCGATGCATTTCAATTATATGTATTGCAAGCGCAATGGCTCGAAATCAAAATAGATCTGATTTTCCAGTACGGTACCGAAGAAGAAATAAGTGAGTTTATTAGTCAATGTCTCAATTTGACACCAAAAGTACAAGTGGAACTGTCCTCAATTTTTTATGAAAAATTAATGATGCATGTTTTTGCATTACAACGTTATGAGCTATGCCTGGAGTTATATGTCAAATTTAAACCGTGCCAAGTTAATGTTTCTTTATTCAATTATGCAATAAAAATTTATTTGACGGGTGATGATACTCTGGCCTCTAATATCGATGAACTGCACAGTAATCTACCTAAAAAAAATGTAATTAATGCCTTAAGCAAAGATAAAAAGGACGCCTTTTTAAATAAAATTATTGTATTAAAAAATTTGATTACCGCAGGTCAGCGCCATGAAGCGAATCAAACGAATACCTCGTTATCACAAATAAAGAATTACACGGATTCGTTTGATGAGGCATTAGAAGAATATCACTCGTTAAAGTATTTAGAAAAAATTTTTAGTTCAAAGAGATTTGAAAATACAAATAGTACAGGAATTAAGGCAATACAAGCCATTCTGGATAGTGATTTAAGCTTTAAAGAAAAAATTCACCAAATTAAAACCATTGCTATAGAAAAAATAAAACCAGGATTCAGTTATTGGTATAGCCATAGTCATTTTTTTGGTAAAGGGAGAGATAAATTAGTAGAAGATATATACATTCATTTATCCGCATTACCTATTTCTCTGCAAAACAATGTGAAGGATAAGCCGAGCGATTTGCTGCAAGCAATCGCAGAGTTTACACCCTAATTTAGGTTACCTAGGTCAGCGCTCCGATAATAAATAGAAAAACTGGCATGGTTTTGATGATAAGGGAAATGAAGCAATGATCTTACCCGTTTCATTTCTACTCGTCCTAGTGAAGATGAATTAAGGCAAATGGTTTCTAGTTTAGATAAACCGGTTTGCCTCACCTCATTCGA
>JAFKHV010000028.1 GCA_017306715.1 Legionella sp.
AAACCCGCGTGCCTCGTGTAAACGACGCGGAAATAAAATTACTACATCCTCGGGTGTTATGGATAAAGGTAGACGATGTTGCGTTTCAGTAAACGTTAAGTCGACGTAATTAGGTATATAATTTATTTGCGACATGGATAGCTTGGGTTCAAGCGTACGGATTACGTTAATAGTGCTCGTATCGACTGAAACCAGTTCGTTTAATTGTGAAAGCGCTGTCTGTAATTGTGTTGCAACATGATGATAATTAAAGTCAGGTCGATCCCAATAGACCCCATGGCTTATTCCAATCGTATAGGTCTTGGTGTCGGTGAAATAACTGGCATATAGGAAGGGCGATGCAATAAAAAGAGTCGCTTTGTTTATTAAATAATGAGCATAGTCCATGAACCGTTGTTGCTCTGTTAGAGAGGGCAAACCAATAATCATCATTTCTTTAAAGCGATGCAACCAGGAATTATTTTCAGCATATTGCAAAATCCAAAATTCGTACCCATGCTGGTGAAAGAGCTCCGCGAGGTCAGTTAAATAACGTTCAGCTCCTCCGTTGTAACAAACTTTACCATCGGGCGTGAAGAATGAAGGTTGAATACAGATAACTAAACGTGAGGTATCTGTGTGATGGATTAACTGTTGCAACCAACGTAACGTTAAGTCATCGGCTGAAAGCGCACTTTGGCTTGCGTAGGAGTTTGAATAGGGTACACGTAATACTATCTTTTTGATTGGTTTCTGTAGTGCGCGAGGTAAATTTTGATAAATCTTATACAGCCAATATTTAACTTTGGGAAATTTACGTAACCCAGATTGTCCGATAGCTAAGGAAGTGGCTTTAAGTTGCCTCAAGGGGTGAAATAGCCATTGTTTACAGAGTTTCAATAGTTTTAAATGGATACGCGCCTGTTTTAATGCATTATTTTCTTCCATTAGCTGATTGAGTTGTTCAACTGTCGCGGCATAACTTTCTTGTAGATGGCTATTATCAAGATCTAGCTTTTGCAACTGCTGTGCTAATAGGCTGTTATTTTTTTGCATGTCTGCAATAAAGTCGAAATGCAGCGTTTTGAATTCGGTCCAATTGGAAGGAGCCATTTTATTAGGGAGAATGCTATTTTTCTTAAAAACATATAAGGTCAGATAGGCCTCTGATGTTGGGAGCAAACCGTTATAAACCATTTCTGCGTAAAACGGATGGAATTCACCATAAAAATAATTCATGTGATCAATGGTATATTCCATACCTAAATAATCTTGTTTCACCAAAGACCAGCCTGCCTGTTCGGCAATTTCCACATAATTTTCACGTAAAAATTCAGTCCCAAAAAGCCAACTGTTTTCACGAATAGCCTTGTAACGAAATAAAAGATAAGGGAGTGATTTAGGGTTGGGAACAATGCAAAGATAGTATTTGCTGGTAATTTGAGTAAAACGCTCAAAAAGTTGTTGTAGGTCCTCTTCGTTGAAGTGCTCCATGACGCCTGAATTCCAAGTCACGTCAAACATTTCGCCTAATGTATCTGCTTTAAAAATATCCAATAGATGAAAGTGGGCGTGTTGATCATTTGCTACAAATAAATTTTTAGCCTTATCGAGTGCGACCTCACTAAAATCTGCCAAACTGACTTGATAACCCTGTTGTGCGAGTAAACAGGAAAGGTGACCACTGCCAGAGCCCAACTCCAGTAATTTAGCCTGCGGTGATATGCCTAACTGTTGCAAACAGATATGAATTTTTTCTGCGAGTTGCTGCTCTTGTATAGAAAATTCTTCAGTATAGTTTTGCTCCGCAACTTTATCCCATAAAGCAATTTTTTTATTATTCGCAAGGGGTAGTCTTGGTGCATCAATCATGGTGCTCATATTTAATCCTTATTTCTGTTCCTCAAGAGAGATGAACTTATCTACTATGGAGGCTGTGCTTGAAGCTGTGATCGTGCTAATTTTCTGAGTGATTTTCGGAAGAAAAAAGCCGAACTTCTTTTTGGTTTGATGAACAGAAAAATAAGCAAGGCCTTCAATAAATTCATGGTAAAAAGGGAGCTCTAACTCGGGACGTTCCTCTATAGCCACGACTAAAAGGTACTGTCCCTCATTGAGAAAATTACGAAACTGAAAGCGAATCTCGTGTAAGATAGACGAGGAAAAGCAGCTGCCTTCCTCACAGGTTGAATGGACGACCAAGTCCATACCATTGAGTGTTCGAATGGCAAAGGCAACCCCCACATGATTCAGATTGGCAGAAGGTGGGAGCATAAACTGAATAGTCAGCGTGATCAGCTCATCATCTTGAATAATATGCGCAGTCTCTCCCTGTTCGTTCTGTAAAGAACAACTCAGAATGGAACCTTTATTTTCACCCCAGTGATTAATCGGTGCATTGGTATCCGATAAACTATTATCCTGCTCCGTACCTGCAAAACAAAAAGACATATAATTAGAAGTGACCGCCAGGGGGTCGCCATATTGTTTTAGTGTTCCTTGATCGAGCCATAGAACTTCATCGCACAATTGTTTTACTGCGCCGATATCATGCGAACAAAAAAGGAGTGTCATCCCCTGTTGCTTTGATTGTTTAATGCGCTCAAAGCATTTTGCTTGAAAACGTGCATCCCCTACGGATAATGCTTCATCAACGATAAGTATTGTTGGATCAACATGAATTGCAATGGCAAAGGCAAGTCGCACATACATTCCTGAAGAATAGGTTTTGACCGGTTTATCAATAAATTCACCTAATTCTGCAAATTGGATAATTTCAGTCAAGCGCGCAGCGATTTCTGATGAAGACATCCCCAACAGTGCGGCATTCGTAAAAATATTTTCTTTTCCGGTAAAATCCGGATTAAAACCGGCACCCAGTTCCAGAAGTGCTGCGATGCGGCCATGTACATGAATTTGACCCTGATCCGGTTGGGTGATACCACTAATCAGTTGTAACAGCGTGGATTTGCCTGCACCGTTATTGCCAATAATGCCGAGGGTTTGTCCTTTTTTTACTTCGAAAGAAATATCTTCTAATGCTTTGAACACCGGTAATTTAGACTGATGATTTTTGAATAGTAAACTTTTGAGTCTGATCAAAGGATTAGGATATAAGGGGTAAAATTTTGCGACATGATTGCACACGATGACTACTTCAGGACTATAAAACATCAGCAAATCCCTCTTTTAAGCGATTAAACCAGCAATATCCAGCAATAAAAAGGAGCATACTACTCAGGGAATAAAGAACATAAGGCATCCAAACTAAAGCCTGCCCTTCAAAGCAGCAAAGTCGCGTTTGTTCGATAACATAAGTTAATGGATTAAGGTGTAAATAAAACTGTGTTTGTGGACTCATAGACGACGTACTGTAGAAAACAGGGGACAAGAACATAAGCAAGGTAATCGTAAAGCGCACCAGTTTTGCCAGGTCACGTAGGTAAACGGCCAAGGCGCTAATAAAATAACTTATGCCGATGGTGAGCAGAACAAATGGCCCCATTAATAAAAAGCAATAAAAACTGGTTTAGGGTAAAGGTCCTATGACGATGGAGTAAAATATAACCCAAATCGCCAAGCCTAATAATGCGTAAAATCCACGAACGCCAACCAAGATCCAGGGCAAAATATGGAGAGGGAAAATAATTTTTTTAACAAAATTTGTTTGGCTGCGGATGAGTTCTGCGGAAGCGCCCAGACATTCAGAGAAAAAATTATACCAAATAAGCCCTATTAACAAGTTTAAGGGGAGTAAATAAATGGATTGTCCGGAGGGCGCCCCTCCCCAGCGAACTTTCAAAAAAAATGAAAGAAATAAAGTGTATATAAGCGCCATTAACAGGGTTTCAAGAAGAGGCCACATCCAGCCAATCAATGTACCTTGATAAGTTGTACGAATTTCGCGTCGCGTAAGATTGCCCAGTAATCCTAAATGCGTATCAATCATGTCATCCCAGTCAAATTAAATTCCATTCCAATTGGCGATTCTAAAGCTTGAAAAAACGAGTCCATCTGGCTGCATAAATATAAAATATTTTGCTATGCATTTAAAGGAAAATAAAAAAAATTAATATATTGTTTGACTTTAAAATATTAATAAATAATATTTATTGTGTTTCTACTACACAAGGACGCGTACCATGAAAAAAAAAGAGTTTTAAAAAACTAGCGGTAATAGCTGCTGCAGTGGCACTGTATTCCAATGCCCATGCGGCTGTTAATGCAGTTGCCATGGAGGCAAATGCAATACCAACAAGTGTATTAAATTTGGTCGGTTTAGGCACAACAGCATCGGTGGTGAACCAGATAACATTTCCCACAGTGTTTGTCGGACCAGTCTACGAAGGCTGGTACAGTACAATTCGTGTTTGTTTTGACGGGGTGAACATATTAGGTATAGGTCTTGCAACCTCCGTAAATGCGCAATTTGCTGTTATTAATGATGCAGGTACGACCATTAAATCCATTAATACAACAATCAACACAAACAGTTGCGTAACCTACACTTCAGATGCACCTTCAGATCCGTTGTTTGGTGGGGTGGCTCTTGGTTTATATAAAGTTCGAGTGACTAACAATTTAACTTCCATTATCGCTTTAGGTTCATTAAACGGAGTTGTGAACTCTACAGGTCGAAGTGTTGCTTCAAATGGTTTACGCGTTTTCTTAGAAAAAGCTAAAAAAGCACAAGCTGCGGCTGGGTACTAATTATGATCCGATAAACAAACTCTGGTTATCGGAATTTCCCGAAGAAATCGATTTAGATGCAAGCGCTATAGGTAATTCATGAAATTAAAGAGTATTCTCTTGTTCAGCGATAATTATGTTCCAGAGATGAATGCCAATGCGCGCATTTTTTCAGAGTTGGCAGAATTATGGGTACAGATGGGATGTGAGGTTTCGGTCATCACATCGCACCCTAATTTCCCCCGCGGTATTATTTACCCTGGCTATCGCAATAATTGGTTAACTAAAGAAGAAATCAATGAAGTCAAAGTACATCGGGTGAAAACTTACGTGCATCCTAATAAAGGCTTTATTCGTAGAAGTTTCGATTTTTTATCATTTGGTATTTCCGGTTTTATATTTGGCCTCTTTCGAGGAAAAGGAGAAATAATCATCGGTGTTACGCCCCAATTTTTTTGTGCCTTTTTTGCCTGTTTACTCGCCGTAATTCGTAAGAAACCTTTTTTATTAGTTCTGTGTGATTTATGGCCTGACTCCATTGTGGCGAATCAACTCATGAAGAAAAATATACTTTACCGAGTGATTAAGAGGCTGGAGCTGTGGATGTATCGGCAGGCATCTAGTATTGCTGTGTTGTCCGAACATTTTAAACATTACTTAATGCAATTACAGATACCTGAGGGGCAAATCTTTTTATCGATAGCTGCACCAAGCGCTGCTTTTTATCCACGGGAAAAGTGTCAGCAGTTAATTCAAACATATGCCCTTAGCACCAAGTTTATCGTTGGTTATCTGGGAACATTAGGAATTTCTCAAGGTTTAGATGATATTTTAAAAGTGGTCGATGAATTGCATGCACATAATGCAATCACCTTTATGATGGTTGGCGATGGAGTTAAACGTCATGAATTACACCACCAAGCCTTAACACGCACAAATCTTGTTGTCGATGGCCCGGTACCAGGTGAAAAAATGCCAGAATATTGGTCTATTCTTGATATCGCATTAGTATCTCTTGCCGATACCCCGACGAATAAAACAGTCTTACCAAGCAAAATTTTAGAGTCATTAGCAATGGGTATTCCCGTTATCTTATATGCTCCTGAAGGCGAAGCAAGTCGCTTTATGGGTGTGCTTAATGTAGGTTGGTTTGTGCCTGTTGGTGAACTCACTGCTTTAACAAACCTTATCACATATCTTGCGCAATCACCAAAAAGTGTTGAGGAACAAAAGCAGCAAGCCCTTAAAGCTGCGGCGAAATTTTCTCGCGAACAACAGGCGCGAGAGTTGCTGGAACGTATGGATTTACTTAATGGATGGAACGAACATGGAACACTATAATATCGCCTGCGTGATCGGCACTCGGCCTGAAGCACTGAAAATGATCCCGTTAATTAATTGTTTGCAACAGCACCCACAAATCAAAGTTGACGTCATCATTACCGGACAACATCGCGAGCTGCTAACACAAATTTTGGAGCAAGAAGGATTTTTTGAATTTACAAATTTTTCAGTAATGGCTGAGAATCAGACGCTTAATAAATTAAGCTCAAATCTTTTTCACCATTTTGATGAGTACTTTAAAAAGCATGCGTTTAATATGGTTATTGCGCAAGGGGATACAACCACAACTTGTATTGCTGCAATGGCCGCATTTCATTTAAAAATTCCGTTTGCACATATTGAAGCGGGTTTAAGAACAACCGCTGTCAATAATCCCTTTCCTGAAGAATTTAACCGCCGTATTGCTACTTTAGCCGCGACTTTACATTTTTGCCCTACGGAATATGCAGCAAATAATCTGTATCAAGAGGGAATTCATAATCATGTTTATGTGACCGGAAATACGATTATCGATATGCTTTATCGTTATGCAAGAGATCGTGTGTCCATACCCTTTAACGGGAGAAAATTAATTCTGGTAACGTGTCATCGGCGTGAAAGCTTTGGTGAGCCCTTAAAGAAAATTTGTGCGGCCATTTTGCATTTAGCAGAAAAACATCCATATTTTGATTTTTTATTTCCTGTTCATCCGAATCCCAATGTAAAGCAAATTGTGATTGAAAAATTATCTAATGTACCTAATATCGATCTGACGCCCCCATTGACCTATCAACAGTTAGTTGATCATCTAAATGCTTCGTGGCTGGTTTTAACAGACTCTGGCGGGATTCAGGAAGAGGCACCTGCTTTAAATAAACCGGTACTCGTCCTGCGTCATGAGACCGAAAGACCTGAAGCTGTTGTCTGGGGCGCTTCACGGTTGGTAGGCACTGAAACAAATCACATTGTCGAGCAGGTTGAGCAATTATTAAATACTCCTGAGGAGTATGAGCGCATGGCTCATGCTGGTTCTCCTTATGGTGATGGTAAGGCCGCGCCTCGGATTACTGAAATAATATTGGATTATTTGGGTATACCGGTGATTTCTAATGATTATCCACGAATGGAGCAATATGAGTATATCGGAGCATGATGTAAATAGCCTGGAGTGGTGGGATAATTACTTTACCCATCACTGGGAAGAAAATCTGGGTTGCCAGCAAACGGCATTTTTTATGAGCGAACTGATTAGAGCCATACCCTCCAGAGAAAGAGAATGGATTAGGGAGCATCCAAAAACACTTGTGGACTGGGGTTGTGCTCTGGGCGATGGATTACCTCTACTAGCTCAGGCATTTATGCCGCAGAGACTGGTAGGAATAGACTTTTCTCCTATAAGCTTAAGCAAAGCGCGCACGCGTTACCCGGAATATTTTTTTTATGAATCTTGGGAGCAATTCCGATTACACTATTCTCAAGCTCAGGTTGTATTCAATTCCAATTGTTTGGAACATTTCGCTGAACCATTGGTTATCCTACAAGAGGGCTTACGAAACACCGAATATCTTTACTTTATCTTGGTTCCATACCGCGAGCAAGAACCGCTGTGTGCTAGCCACTGTCAAATTTTTGATAAAAATCATTTCCCACTTGTTATTGATGATTTTACCTTAATCCATCAGCATGTAATCAAAACAGATCCGACGTATTGGGATGGTGAGCAGTTATTGGTTGTTTATGCATCAAAAAAATATTTACTGAAGTAAAGGAGCCTAAGCACTACATTTGTTAGCTAAAATATTTTTAACTAATTGCCCTAAATGTTGATATACGGAAATTCTAAATGCTGTTTTTCTCCAGGCGACTCCAATCTCTCGATACGCATTTTGATTAGGCAAAGAGATAGCGCGTAACTGAGTGCCCTTGAGCAAACCACTATTAATTGCTAACGTGGGTAAAAAAGTTATCCCAGGATGATGATCTACCATTTGGATTAGGGTGTGTAAACTTGTGGCGTGAAAAGGGTTTACTTTCGTGGTGTCTTTTAAGGAGCACGCCTGGATCGCATGGTCGCTAAGGCAATGCTCTTTCTCTAATAAAAAAATGCTTTGAAAAGGATAGCGCCCCATGTCCTGGGTAAATTGTGATACTTCCCAGTTTTTGGGGAGCACTAGTTGGAATTTATCTTTAATTAAAATCTCTAAGTGCAAATCATTTAAATGATAGGGTAATGCCAAAATAATCATATCCAATCTACCCAGATGTAACTCAGATACAACGTTTTCCGTGGTCTCTTCCCGAACAAATAGTTGCAGTTTTGGAAATTTTTTTTTGCATTGTGTTAATAATTCGGGTACCAGGAAAGGAGCAATCGTTGGAATAACACCAAGATAAAAGGTTCCTTGCAAGGGCTCCTGTTGGCTTAAAGCATAATCAACTAACTCTTGAGATTGCGCAATGATACTGCGACTTCGACGTACCACTTCTTCACCGGCAGGGGTAAACAGAAAATTTTTGTGGTTGCGTTCTAATAATGGTATTTCAAGTATTTCTTCCAGTTGTGCCACGGCAGCGCTCAATGTGGACTGACTGACATAGCATGCTGCTGCAGCTCGTCCAAAATGCTGTTTTTCGTGTAAGGCCAGTAGATAAGTCAATAATTTTAAATTATAAAGTTTATTCATCGTTAAATCCGATTGATTTTATCATTTTTATTCATTTTAAATAATTATAGCCTCTTTCTATACTCAAAGTGTATTCCAACGAGTGGAGGTTTTTATGTTAACAGTAGGTCAAAAAATACCAGAATTTTCGGTTACAGCAGTCAAACCCGGTTTTAATCAGCATGAAGAGCAGGGGGCGAGCGCCTTTGAGGTCATTAGCGAACTTTCTTTTCCGGGGCAGTGGAAAGTCATCTTTTTCTATCCTAAAGATTTTACCTTTGTTTGCCCTACCGAAATTGTAGAATTTGCGAAGTTAAATCAAGAGTTTGCTGATCGGGACACTGTCGTTTTGGGTGGAAGTACGGATAATGAATTTGTGAAACTTGCATGGCGACGCGAACACAAAGATTTACATAATCTGAATCAGTATAGCTTTGCTGATGTGCAGGGACGATTGACAGATGGTTTTGGCGTTCGTGATGCAGAATCAGGATGTGCACTACGGGCTACATTTATAGTGGATCCACATAATATTATTCAGCATGTCAGTGTCAATTCACTAAATGTGGGGCGTAACCCCCAAGAAGTATTGCGTATTCTTGATGGATTACAGACCGATGAATTATGCCCATGCAATCGCCAAATTGGCGGTGATACTTTATAACTGAAAGGAGTGCTCTATGGCTATTGAACAGTTAAAGCAACAAATTCCTGAAGTTGCTAAAGATATACGTTTAAACTTAGGATCTTTGTTCAACACAATCCCCTCGGGCTTAAACCCAGTACAATTTTTTGGCATTGCACTGGCTGTAGCTTATACCCTAAAAAATAGAGAATTACTTGCTGCATTGAAAGAGGAGGGAGCAGATTTTATTGATGAAGCATTAGATACTGCGGCGCAGCTTGCCGCAGCGTTAATGGCGATGAACAATGTCTATTATCGGGCAATACATCTTGCCGAGGATAAAGAGTTATCGCATATGCCTGCGAACTTACGTATGAATGGCCTGGCGAATCCTGGTGTGGCAAAACTTGATTTTGAGTTATTCGCCCTTGCTGTCTCTGCAATTAATGGATGTGGGATGTGTATTAAAGCCCACATTCATCAGGCTAAGATCGGTGGCATCAGTGACGCAGGAATTCAAAATGTTCTACGCATAGCAGCAATTCTCAATGCTACTGTATTCTCACTATCGCAGCTTTTGCAAGGAGATTAAACCGGCTCTAGAGGGACTAAAAGCCACATCAATGCATAGACTAAAAGAGCAGAGCCGCCTAAAAGCAAAAAAATGATAAATGCGACTCTAACCCAGACCGGGTCGAGACCGAAATACTCACCCAAGCCACCACATACACCGGCTATTTTACGGTCTCGACGCGAACGCCAAAGTCTTCGATAAGGTTTAATTGGGGTTACATCGTTCATTGTTTATTCCTCTTGTTAGGTAGTTTTTACCTTTTATTAGTCGCGTAATCATCATCGAGCTTACGGTATTACCCGTTACATTTAATACAGTTGCCATAGGGTCGATTATAATACTGATGGCTACCATTACCATAAGGGTTGCAGGGGGTAAACCATAAACACTTAAGATTAATAGCTCTCCTAACATGCCACCCCCAGGTATTGCCCCCATCACGGTACCCACTAATATCGATACACCAATAGCCATGAGCACGACGGATGGCTGCTGAAAATTTAACTGCAGCATACCGAATACGAAAGCAATTTTAAACATTCCGCCAATAACAGAGCCTTCTTTGTGTATTATAGAGCCTAAGGGAATAACTGTTTCATAAATTTCTGGAGCATGTCCCATTTCTTTAGCAGCACTTAAGTTCGCAGGAATACTTGCCGCGCTACTGCAGGTTGTTAATGCGGTTAGGGCAGGCAGAAGAAGCCCGGACCAAAAACGTTTATAACCCTCACGGCCCCCGGCCCAAAACGCATACAGGCTGTATAGTCCAAAAAAATAAACGCATGCAAAAAGGGAATAGATGAGGGTGAGGCGTATATATTGCTGCAGCAACTGTGGCCCTAATTCATGCACGAGGACTGCAAAATAACAAAAAAAACCTACTGGAGCAAAATACATCAACAAGTTAAATGCTTCCAAAAATAGCGCTTCTCCTGCCTGGAAAAAAGCCAAGATATTTTGCTTTGTACGCACGCGCGTCGCAGCAAGCCCTGTTAACACAGAGAAAATAATTAAAGCCAAAATATGTTTATGTGAAAATAATTGACCGAAGTACGGTACAGTAAAGAGGTTTGCTAATTGTTCAAGAAATGGCGTGGGATTGCTTACGGGCACCGCGTTTAATATTTGAGTTACCCCCAGTCCAGGGGGAAAGTAGTAAACAACAAACCAACTTAGGGTCGCCGCAATGAGACTGGTACCTATAAAAACACCCGCAGTCAACAGCATCATTTTCGCAAGATATCCGGCACTGCCAAGTTTGGCCACGGCTGCGGTTGTACTAAAAAATATTAGAGGCACCAAAAGCGTGAACAGTAAATTTAAAAAAATATCTCCCCAAGGTTTTAAATACGGAAGAATGTGTACGCAATATACACCAGCCAAACCTCCAAGGAATACTGAACCAAGCAGAATTACCGGGAAGATATAAGGAGGTACGGTCCGTGAAATAACTGGCATGAACAGCCCTTTAATAAAATATGAAACGTGCTTATTCTATAGATAATTCGGATACACACAAGTGGCCCGGATTATTCAAGAAACTGGAAGTTTCTTAAGGATAGTTTATACCTAACATATCACTCAGTTCAAAGGATTTGACATGTACCTATCACAGTGTAAAAGTTCTTTTTTCCCCCAACCATCCCCTATAAATTTCTCAATACAAATTCCTGCAGCAGAGCATTTAACCTGGATGCGTGATATGCCGGCCGGGGGAGCTGAGGATCAATGTATGCGACTGAGCAATATGGTTGCAAAAATTAATGAATTACATCAACAACAACCACATTACTCTTTAGTTAAAACAGATGATTTAAAACTCTCACCTTCTTGGGAAGTTTTTTTTCGCTTGATCCAGTCTAATGCCAATCAAAAAGACATCTTGAAAGAATTTACGCGACTTATGGAACAAGATGATTTGGTGCAAACGATTTCTGCGGTACACAGCAAAAAATATTTGAGACAAGTGCTTCAATGGACTTTAAGTGCACGAAATAAAGATATTTTGGAAGTACCGGATTTGGACTTACGATTCAATCGCTATACTTTTGAATTAATCATCAGAGATTTATTTACAACCCTGAACAACCCTGCAAAATTTCTTTGTTCTTTTGGCTTACCCTCACATCATGCTTTTGCTGATGGTGGAAGTGGCTTTTGTATTTTAGACAAAACGTCTATTTGGTTGACGTCTTATCTGCAAAAAGTTCCGCAAGCAATGGTCCTGGTTATTGGTACCGATATTAATCGCGATAATGGCCTAAGTGCCAATTTGCAAAAAATGAATGCAGCCCAAATTTACCATCTAGATTTGTTTGATTCCCGCGTTTATCCTAAGCAGGGCAGTGCAGAAATAAAAAAACAATTCAATCAAGATGAAGTTAAAGTTGGTGTAGAAACTCAGGCAGTAAACTATTGGGTGCAGGGATGCTTAACCTATTATGCGATTGATTT
Source organism: Legionella sp. (assembly GCA_017306715.1). Taxonomy (GTDB): domain Bacteria; phylum Pseudomonadota; class Gammaproteobacteria; order Legionellales; family Legionellaceae; genus Legionella. The sequence continues at coordinate 12,308 of JAFKHV010000028.1, forward strand.
AAGCATGTTGCCCAAAACTACGGGTATCCATCCAGCACTCATCTATACCTTAAATAAAACCGCGGCCCTGTTTGATAAGGCCCAGCGCGAGCAACGCCCAATTATTTTAGCCTTACCTACAGGGTGGGATTCACATGTTGATGAGAAAGCTTATTGTGCGAAATACTTGGGCAATAAATGGATGAATAAACACGAGGCCTATTCCTCGCGTTTTGACAATGCGGACTGGACCTATTTTTATGACGGAATTTTCAAGCTTTTTCAAGATAATAAGCAGTGCTTGGAGGCTGTTTATCTGGGGCTGGAAGGGGGGTATGAACCTCATGTGTATTTAAATCAAATCACCTTATTACATCAAAAAATTGGTTCCTGTGCACAGCCTCAGGTCGCCAGTTACCCGCAACCTTGAGGGGCTTAGTTAGGGTAAGTAGTAATAGGGATTAGGTAGTTTAAACCCTTGTTGTGTATAGCCTCCTGCCAGATCACTTTCCTGATCGCCAATGCTTGCGATTATGGTATAACCCTGTTTAGTGATTTGAGCACGCGCCTGGCTTTTGAAGGGAATAATGGATGAATGGTGATAATCATCCGGTTTTAAATAAATTCCGGTCCACTGCTTATAACCCGCAAGGCGTAAATTTTTTTTGGTTGCTTCTAATTCTGAAGCCCGACGGCCGGTGACAAAGAAAATACGAATACCGTGCTTCAGAGCATATTGATACAAGTTAAGAGTAGGGCGGATTGCAGGGGCATCGGCAGCTAAAATTTCTCGGTGAAAATCTTGGTAGGTACCGGTGAAATCGCGAGCTACCATATTGCGATAATTGGATAAACTGGTTTCGTCGATGTCTAAAACAATCGCAAGTTTTTTGGGTTGTTGCAGTTGGGCATTTTGTTCTATCTTTTGAGTAATAAAATGTTCTGCCCGCTTTATCGCGAGTGCAAGTTCTTGCGCATAAGCACCGCTGTCATGGTAGACTTTTGCCTCGTTTTTAATCAGTGAAAGATTGGGCGGTTCTGCTGCGACCAGATGAGGAAGACCCATCAGGATTAGAATGGAAATAATTTTGGTTATTTTGTTCATTTTGCGTCCATAATAAACGATTTCATCGCATTATATCGCGCAGCTTATGTTAAATGAAGCCTTTTTGTCTCTCCTCAGTTATAATGCACTTTTCAAATCAAATTGCCTGAAGTATGCATCTAAAGCAATTAAAACTCGCTGGATTCAAATCATTTGTTGACCCAACGGTAGTTCATTTCCCCAGCCAATTGGTTGCTGTGGTCGGTCCTAACGGATGTGGTAAATCAAATATTATCGATGCCGTCCGCTGGGTTATGGGAGAGAGCTCGGCGCGCAATTTGCGTGGTGAATCCATGACCGATGTAATATTTAATGGTTCGGCACATCGAAAACCTGTGGGGCAGGCCTCAGTAGAATTGGTCTTTGATAATAGCTTGGGGCGTTTAGCGGGTCCTTTTGCCAGTTATGCAGAAATTGCCGTCAAAAGAATCGTTACGCGGGATGGAGACTCTTCTTATTATCTCAATGGTAGTCGTTGCCGTCGCAAAGACATCACCGATATTTTTTTAGGGACTGGTGCAGGCGCTCGCGGCTATTCTATTATCGGGCAGGGAACTATTTCCCAGTTAATCGAGGCTAAACCAGAAGATCTCCGCGTATTTCTTGAAGAAGCAGCTGGGGTTTCTAAATATAAAGAGCGACGACGAGAGACATTACAACGCATTGCGCACACGCGCGATAATCTAACGCGTGTAGCCGATATCCGTGATGAGTTAGATAAACAACTGCAGCGACTGGAGCGCCAGGCAAAAGCGGCGGAACGTTACTTAGTACTTAAAGAAGATGAGCGCATATGTCGGGCGCAAATTTTTGCGCTGAAATGGCATGATTTCTTGACACAACAGCAAAAAAAACAGGAAGAATTACAGCATCTGGCTTTGACCTACACGGAGGGTCAAACCGAGTTGACTCGAGCTCAAACCGAAAAAATTCGCTTACAAGAAATGTTATACGACCTGGATGAGAAGAATCAACAGGTCCAGGCGTTGTTCTATCAAGTGGGTACTGATATTGCGCGTTTAGAAGAAGCAATGCAGCAACAGGCGCGGGAACAGAAAAGGTTGCAGGAAGAGCAAAGCCAACTGCGTCACGATTTACAATGTGCACAAGAGCAGTTACATCAGGACCAAGAGAATTTTTCCGCCTCCCAGGAGGATCTCCAAGATTTTCAAATGAAGCTTGAGGAAATTCGTCACGATTTCCAAGTCCAGGAACAGCAATGGGTACATGCTCAGGAACTACAAAATCAGCTCCAATTGCAATGGCAGGAAACAAATGCCTTAACAAGCAATACGCAAAAGGAATTACACGTCGCGCAATTACAAAACACACACTTACAAGAAAAACAACGTCAGACTCAAGTACGTTTGGAAAAGCTGTTGCAAGAACAAGAAGCGAGTTCCTTAAATGATTTGCAGCAGCAACAATTACAATTGACCCAAAAGGCGGCTTCTCTTTTAGAAAATCATCGTTTTGATGAGCAACAGTTCGCTTTAAGTCAACAACTTTGCTCTGAATTGCGCGAAAAAATTAATACGAATGAGCAGCAACTGCATTTCATGCAGGATGAGTTTCATCAGCTCAATAGTGAATTGGCCGCGTTGACTGCGGCTCAACGCGCTGCACGTCAAGGGTTGCAGGTAAATAGCGAATTAGCCAAAAAATGGGCCGACAAGCCACGACTTATGGAGATTCTTCAGGTAGAGCCTGAATGGCAAAATGCCTGTGAACGTGTATTACAGGATTACTTGCAGGCCTATGTCCTTGAGTCTTTTGATGAGGTTTGGGTACAGCCCGCGCAATGCACGGAGCAAGGCATGGTGGTGGTGACACTCAATGAGGTAACCTCAGAGGTTGCCAAGTTACCCCGTTTGCGCGACAAGGTTCGCAGTGCGTATCCGATTACCCCGATTGCTCTGGAGCAGATCTTTACTGCTGAAAGTTTAGAGCAAGGACTAACCTGGATATCCCAATTAGATGCGCACCAATCCATCATTACCCGTGAAGGTTTTTGGTTCGGAAGAGGCTGGGTTAAATATACCCCACCCATGGTAGCAGATGAGCTTGGCGTATTGGCGCGTCAAGAAAAAATTAATGAACTTACGCTTGCCGTAGCTAAATTACAGCAAGAAATAACGGTTATCCGTGATTTACGTGATGAACATCATCGTCAATTGCAGAAAAGTCAAAAGGACTACGAGTTACATCAGTTGAATGTTAAGGCGAGCAATGAGGCGTTGATAACCAACAATGCTGCTTTACAAAATAATCTTCAGGATATTGAGCGAACTGAGAAATTATTATTAAATTTGGAACAGGAATTTAGAGAGTTACAAATGATCCTCGAAGATACGCGAGGTGAATCGTTGCTCCTTGAAGAGCGCATTAACAATCTTAACAGTCAAGCGCACGAATTAGAAAACTCTCAACGCCAACAACATCAAGACCATCAAGGATGTATTCAAAAAAATATAATCTTGCGCCAGAACCTTGAACAGACACGTTCGTTATTGCATCAAACCGAATTATCTATGGAGCGTGAACACAATAAAGTTCAGCAATTGCAAGAACGTATCACCCGCGAGTCGGAGCGTATTGAGTTGCTGCAGGAACGATTAGAGCAACTCGCATTAAGTAGCGTGGAGAGTGCAAATCCCAATGAGGATTTAAAAAGTCAACTGCATGAATTATTAGAAAAACATCAGGATATTGAAGCACAACTTCAAACTTGTCGAGAACAGGTAATTCAAAAAAGAATGGCGCTTGAAGAGATAGAAAAGCAAATAAATCAACAGGACCTTCAGCTTAAAAAAATTCAGGAACACATCAGCCAAGCGCGCATCGAGGAAGAGTCTTTAACAGTACGTGCAAGCTCCGTGCAAGAATCATTAACCGAAATGGAGTTTGATGCAGGGCAGGTATTTCAGACAATACCACCTGAAGTAACGTTGAGTCTTCGTGAAACAGAGCTGACTGAAATTCTTGAGCGGATTAAACGACTTGGCGCGATTAACTTGGCAGCAATTGAAGAGTTTACCTCAGAGCAGCAAAGAAAAATCTATTTAGACGAACAGCATCAAGATCTAACTGAGGCACTAGCGACCCTTGAATTAGCTATTGATAAAATGGATCAGGAGACGCGATTACGCCTTGAGGCGACTTTTGATGAAGTGAATACGTCTTTTAAAGCCCTTTTTCCGCGATTATTTGGTGGTGGGCGGGCACAGTTGGAATTAACTTGTGAAAACATGCTGGAAGCTGGTATCGTAGTAATGGCGCAACCCCCCGGAAAACGCAATAGTACGATTCATCTATTATCTGGGGGAGAAAAAGCCATGACCGCGGTTGCGTTGGTATTCGCAATTTTCCAATTAAATCCTTCACCTTTTTGCATGTTGGATGAGGTTGATGCGCCGCTGGATGATGTGAATGTTGGGCGATTTTGCGCAATGGTAAGAGAAATGTCTGAGTTTGTTCAGTTCCTATTCATTACACACAATAAAGTAACGATGGAATTGGCTGATCATTTAATGGGGGTAACGATGCGAGAGCCCGGGGTGTCTCGTTTGGTTGCCGTAGACGTAGCACAAGCGTTGAGCCTGGAGTGAATAATGCAAGCTAATTGGAGCTTAATTCTAAATATCCTGTTATTAGTTGTGGTGATTATAGCGATTGTACGCATGATTAAAGCGAGACGACCCAACTCCACGACAATATCTCGCTCTCGGGAGCGTACACTCGTCAATGAGCATAGTAAGCCAAACACGAATCACACCATTTATGGGGATGATATCATTGCTGTGCGAAAAGTGGGTGATAAAGACACAGAAAAAAATACTTCTGAAAAGACTCTATCAGAGCCGATGACGCCGCGCCTTATTGCTGATGGCGATGATTTACTTGAGGATAATAAAAGCTCATCAAAGATCAATTCCAAAAAAGCACCGAGTTTTGCTGCCACCGAAAAAACGCTCATGGTGTTTCTCGTGGCACGAGAAAATCGTCAATTTGCCGGTTACGAATTACTACAGACGGTGCTTGCTGCAGGATTACGTTTTGGCGATGATGGACTCTTTCATCGACACCAACTTCCTAACGGTGATGGCGATATTATTTGCAGCTTAGCCTCAGCCACTGCCACCGGCACCTTTGATCTGCAAAATATCGGCGCATTTAGCGTACGTGGGTTATGTTTGTACATGCACCTCACGACAAGCACCCAAGTTAATAAAGATCGCTTTACTTTAATGCTGAATACAGCAAATGTATTAATGGAAGGTTTAGATGCTCATCTGCTAGATGATGAGCGACAACCGATAACTGATGAGCGCTTAACACGATATCAACACGATTTACAAAATGAAGTTGAGTTGGTCTAAAGAGGTACCCTTTTATTCTGACTTCTTCGTAAGCAGAAGTTAGTGATAATTAAAGTTCTTTGAGCTTTGTCTAGAAATGCTCTGTACATGACAGGTTTCTTATCATGTACAGAGCGAGAAATTATAAGAATAAACCAAAACTATTGGGTACAATGCCTATGTGGGGGCGAATAGTTCTCATTTTGTAGAAGCGGGGAGGTATTAATAATTTTTTCATGAGGAAATCCCCGATATAATTCTTTTAATTTTGCAATTCGCTCCGGTGGCATCTCATTTAAGCACGAGGTTACCTCACAGAAAAAATAAGAAAAAAGCTCTGCATCCATTATGGGGATGTCGGATTTATGTGAAGGCAATTTAAAATTATCCAGAGTCAATTCAGTAAAGTAATTAAAAAGATTACGATGTTTAGGCGCTTTATTATACTGTGAGCCATAAGTATCATAAGCCACCTTTAAGTCCAGTAATTCAGCTACAACAGGTAAGTAATTTGAAAAGGCATAATTGGTGAAGGTAACCTCGTTCAATTTATTAAAAAAAAGTATCGCTTCATACAATTCGGGTGCTCTGGTATTGGCAACTAAAACCGCAATGATTTTGTCGATGTTTAAAAGATAGACGCAGGTTTCATACATAAATTTCATGAGGGGAAGAAGTAACTGTCCTTTAAGTTCCTTCCTAACTGCGAGCGCAGAAATCTCCGCGAAAGAAAATTTATCCCGATTTAATTGTTTGTAATTGATTAACTCATCACTGGGTAAGCCAAAAACACCGTCACACACTATCGAAAGCGTACCCAGCACCATCTGACTCTGGGTATCAACAGCGATTAGCGTGTGTGTTGTTGGTAAGGCATGATAAGGCGTCACTCGCATTCCTGAATGATGGGACTGCATCAGTTTACATCCCACGTAAGCGTCATGCAGAATACGAAAAGCTTGGGTCAATTCATCTTTGGTGCTAGCCAACTTTAAGTGAATGTGTGCAGGTAGAGGCTCTGATACAGAAATTGCGCGTCGGTAGATTGTTGCTTTTACAGGTTTGGGCAGATAAGAAAATAGGCTTTTATATTTAGAGAGCGCTGTGTGCATAAAATACCTTTTAAACAAGAACATCATGTTTGTTAATTTTAGTTCATTTTTTGTTTTTTCTGATTATTATGTGAGCTATAAAAAGAGTTCAGATAAAAATTATTGCAGAACTGCAAAATCCTCTCATTATCAGGTTGAGTTAATTTTTAAAGTCAACTATCAGGGTTCAGTTATCAGAATTATGAAAAGTTAAAGTTAAACTTAGATGTGAAAAGATATTTTTTGTAATAAATCAATGCGTTAAAAAATAGTCATTTCAACCTTATTCTCATGAATGAGCTAAAAAAAAAAGCTAAGGAATTCATAACCATAAGCAGTTGTTAATTTAGAAGTTGCTCTGGTTGCTGAGTTTTAGAAAATGATCTATTGATACAAAAAAAATATTAAATGGTCTATATTTGACTAATAATGCGAATGCAAAAAAGGTGAAAGCTTGTTTTATGGAAAGGCTTTTTTAAACATGTTTTTCGACTAGCTCTGAGTTCATCTCCGAGAAAGTGTGAACAAAAGGTTCTAGTTAACTGAGCTATTAAAAGCAAATGACAAGTTGAGCGTGCAATATGATTGACCGAATTACCATTAAATCACTCTCAGAGATTAAACCATGGCGCTCAATTACGGTTATCTGTGGGGAATGGTTTTTAATTCTTTTACCATTGATACTCATATACCATCATTGGAGCTGGTGGCTTTACCTAATACTAATCTTTTGGATTGGGGGCAGACAACATGCTTTGGGCATATTAATACACGAAGCGGCACATTATCGGCTTTTTAGTAATAAATGGGTCAACGATATCGTATCCGAATTATTTCTTGCATATCCTCTTTTTGTTAGCACCGGTACCTATCGAAAAAATCATTTTGCGCATCATCATTTCCTGAATACTACAGAGGATCCTGACTGGGTCGCAAAGGATAATTACGAATGGCAATTTCCACAACCTCGAGCATTTTTCTTAAAAACGTTAGCTAAAGATTTTTGTGGAAATTTCGTATTGCAAATTCAAAAAAGACTATGGAAAAAGAAACGCTCCGCAATACACGCAGGAACGCGTTCAGGAAATAACTATATTTTTCCAAGCTTGAAAGTAGCCTTTTACATGCTGCTCATATTTGTTCTTTTTTATTTTCACATGTGGCAATATTTTCTATTATGTTGGGTGATCCCATTAATTACGTGGAACAGTGTTGCTCTTAAAATCCGCAGCATTGCCGAGCACTCAAATCTGACTCATCTCCCACCTGAAGCTAGAACCAGAACGACTTATCCAACGACTCTAGAACGTTTATTCATTGTGTCTCATAATGTGGGTTACCATACAGCCCACCACTTGTACCCATCAATTCCTTATTATAACTTACCTTTAATCCACCAAATGCTCGAAGAGCAAGGGTACCCCATGCATATTAACCATTCTTATATGGAAGTACTTAAAGAGTGTATGGAATAGAGGGATTAATTCCTGAGAAACAAATCTTTCTTATAAGAGTAGATACCGTGAAATGGGCTAATTTATTGCTATTAGCGGATAACCCAGAAGAGGAATGCAAATTATAAAAGCAGCTTATTTAATTTGTAAGCGGCTCATGTGCAAATACTAAAAATTGCCATCATTTTAAGGCGTAATCCGACCTTTGCCCTTGAACTCAAACTCAAAGTGTTAGTAAACTAGACTTTTGGTCTCTTTTTATTAATATGAATCTTTCTACTATTGCTGCATTATTAGCTCAGACTTGTCCGATCAATGCGGAAATTGATAATATTTCTATCGATACCCGTACATTGAGCCCAGGGAGTTTGTTTGTGGCAATTCAGGGAGAGCGCTTCGATGGGCATGCGTTTCTTCACGATGCCGCTGCGAAAGGTGCGGTGGCAGCGATTGTACAAAAGCCAGTCGCAGATTTATCAATACCTCAGTTAGTTGTTGAAGATACCCTAATTGCTCTATCTAAAATCGCTGCAGGGCATCGTCAAAGTATTCATTGCCCGGTGATTGCAATAACAGGTTCAAATGGTAAAACAACAACGAAAGAAATGATTGCCGCTATTTTGCCGCAGCCCGCTCATGCTACCCAAGGTAATTTCAACAATCACATAGGCGCGCCTCTGAGTGTATTGCAATTAAAACCAGAACATCGTTATGCTGTGTTTGAATTAGGCGCAAATCATCCCGGCGAAATTGCTCATACAGTTGCTATCGTTCACCCTCAAGTGACATTAATCAATAACATTGCACCTGCACATGTCGAGGGTTTTGGTTCAATTGATGGAGTTGCTCGTGCCAAAGGTGAGATTTATCAAGGACTGACAACAAATGGAACGGCTATTGTTAACGACGATGATGCCTATGCTCATTTTTGGGATGATTTACTTTTAAATAAACACGTTTTACGTTTTTCTTTGACCAAGCCCTTAGATATTTATGCGCAAGATTTACAATACAGCGCTCTAGGCTGCGCACAGTTTAATTTGGTTGTGCCTATGGGAAATATTAAAATTCAGTTACAGGTCCCAGGCGAACATAACGTTCGCAATGCTTTAGCGGCCGCGGCGTGTTGTTATGCAGTGGGGATCGATCTGGAAACGATTCAACAAGGATTAAACAATTTTACCGGCGTAAAAGGGCGTCTTACGATCATTAAAGGCAAGCAGGAGGCCACAATTATTGATGATACGTATAACGCAAATCTTCGTTCGGTGCTTGCCGCACTTGAAGTTTTGGCGCAAAGACCAGGGGAGAAAATTTTTGTATTTGGTGATATGGGCGAATTGGGTGCCTGGGCCGAACAGCATCATCAGGAAGTAGGACATGCTGCTCGTCGTTTAGGTATCAATCAGCTAATGAGTTGTGGCCCCTACAGTAAGCTTGCCACTGCAGCATTTGGTGCTGGTGGAGCACATTATGATGACAAAGAACTATTAGTCAAAGAGCTAACCGAAAAGTTAGGTCCTCAGACAGTAATACTGGTCAAAGGGTCACGCTCTAGTGCCATGGAAAAAATTGTGTATAAACTGCTTAATTGAGCAGTCCGGGTGTGATATGCTTGGCCACTTTTTTGCCCCTTGAGTAGAATTTCGCTGGCAATGCTCAAGTAATGTGCAAAATTTTTACATAATTTAGGTGCCACTTAATACGAGGAACAACTATGCTTTACTGGCTAACGCAGATGTTACAGGGACAATACCATGCGTTGCGTGTATTTCAGTATCTAACTTTCCGCTCTATATTGGCCGCGTTAACAGCACTTATTGTGGGGCTTGTGTGTGGTCCATTAATGATACGATGGCTGAGAAACATGCAAATCGGCCAAATGGTTCGAGATGATGGCCCGCAGTCGCACCTATCTAAAGCCGGTACGCCCACAATGGGTGGTGTACTCATTTTACTTGCAATAACTGTGAGTTGCTTACTCTGGGGTGATTTACAACAATCCAGTTTGTGGTTAGTGTTACTCGTGACTTTGGGTTACGGGATTGTTGGTTGGGTAGATGATTATCGTAAACTGGTGCTTAAAAATAGTAAAGGATTGCCTGGAAGGTGGAAATTTTTTTGGCAATCGATTATAGCTTTGGCAGCAGTTTTTTATCTCTACTGGAATGCGACTTTACCGGTACATACGCAATTAACCATTCCTTTTTTTAAGACGGCAAGTATCAGCTTAGGTTTGTTATTCCCAATTTTTGCTTATTTTGTCATTGTGGGCACCTCAAATGCTGTAAATCTAACGGACGGACTTGATGGGCTAGCCATTATGCCTATTGTCATGGTTGCAGGTGCATTAGGTATTTTTGCTTATGCCTCAAGTAATGTTGTTCATGCCCATTATCTTGGTATTCCGTTCATTCCTAACGAAGGCGAGCTAACTATTTTCTGTGCTTCAATCGTTGGGGCAGGGCTTGGTTTTCTCTGGTACAACACTTATCCAGCCCAATTATTTATGGGGGATGTAGGCTCCCTTGCTTTGGGCGGTGCGCTCGGTATAGTCGCTATTGTCGTGCGTCAAGAATTGGTTTTATTCATGATGGGAGGCTTATTTGTTATTGAGACGCTTTCTGTTATTTTACAAGTAGGCTATTTCAAATATACCCATGGTAAACGCCTGTTCCGAATGGCGCCCTTACATCACCATTTTGAACTTAAGGGGTGGACTGAGCCAAAAATAATTGTAAGATTTTGGATTATTACCGTCGTATTTGTACTTTGTGGATTGGCTACTTTAAAACTTCGATAGGCATAAAGGTGCGATGATGAGTGATAATTTATATTTAGTTGCAGGTTTGGGAAAGACTGGCTTATCAATTGCTCGCTACTTGTCTCGACGAAATAAATCCTTTGTGTTGTTCGATACTCGAAATGAATCGCCCTCAATTAGTGAATTTCGGCGAGAATTTCCAGATGTAGCACTATACACACAAGAGCTCCCATTAGAAATAATGCACCGGATCAGCGAGGTGATCGCAAGCCCTGGTCTATCTTGGGATACCCCACTTATACAAAATTTTTTGCAAAGAAAAATCCCTTTATACGGTGATATTGAATGCTTGGCACGAGAAATTCAAGCTCCCGTGATTGCAATTACGGGAACGAATGGTAAATCTACGGTCACAACTCTGGTTGGCGAAATGGCTCAAGCTGCAGGTTTTAAGGTAGCCGTGGCCGGAAATATTGGTAATCCTGTTTTAGACCTACTTGATGATGGTCATCAATACGATCTTTGGGTGCTTGAACTTTCGAGTTTTCAGTTGGATTTAACCCATTCGCTAAAACCAAGAGCCGCTACAATTTTGAATATTTCTCCAGATCATCTTGACCGCCATCATAATATGCAAGCCTATATTGCTGCAAAACAGCGTATCTATCGAAATACAGAATTAGTTTTATACAATCGGGATGATCCAGCTACTTTTCCAGAGCAAAAAGATCAAGTAATGATTTCTTTTGGACAAGCAGAGCCACCCGCGGTCACTTGGGGAATCCGCACTAATCAGGATAAGATTTCTTTGGTGAAAGGAGATACGGAGATTCTGTTGGTAGAGGAAATGCTGATTCAAGGAATACATAATTGGCTTAATGCCTTAGCAGCAGGAGCTTTGGCTGAAAGTGCAGGCATCTCTTTCGATCATATACGGCAAGTTTTAAGAGCATACCCAGGATTACCGCATCGCTGTCAGTGGGTGCGTACTTTAGATAATGTAAATTGGATTAACGATTCTAAAGGAACAAACATTGGAGCAACAATTTCTGCCATTAATGGTATAGGAGGCGCAATGCAAGGAAGGATTGTGTTAATTGCTGGTGGTCAAGGCAAGGGTGCAGACTTTAGTGAGATGGCAAAGCCAGTCGCTGATTTTGTGCGCTCTATGGTCCTCATTGGTGAAGATGCAGAGAAAATAGCGGCTGCATTAAATAATGTGGTGCCAATTCAGCGCGCGTCCTCATTAGAAGATGCTGTGCTTATGGCTCGGAAACAGGCACAACCAGGAGATGTTGTTTTATTATCCCCTGCGTGCGCAAGCCAGGATATGTTTAAAGACTTTAATCATCGCGGTGATGTATTTACCTCGATAGTCAATGGACTCTGATTCATGCGACCACGGCATCTAAACCTGCGGGGCAAACCGACTAGCAAGCCGCTCTCATTATATGATAAATGGTTAATTGCTGTGGTTATTGGTCTGGTGATTATTGGTCTAATGATGGTTGCATCAAGCTCGGTGATGATCTCTACAAAATACTTTCATCAGCCTTTTCATTTTTTAATTCGGCAGGTTTGTTATTTATTTGCAGGTTTTATCGTTGCCCTATTTGTTATTCGTACCGACAGCAGTGTTTGGGAGCGAATCAGCATGCCTTTGCTCATTATTTGCCTATTCATGCTCTTGATAGTTTTAGTGCCTGGGATTGGACGCTCTGTTAATGGCAGCCGTCGATGGTTGGCTTTAGGACCGATTGGTATTCAAGTGTCTGAGTTGGCTAAACTCACGATGATTTTTTACCTGGCAGGTTATCTTGTGCGTCAGCGCGAAGCGGTGAGCGAAAGTATTTTAGGCTTTATCAAGCCTATGATGATTTTAGGTGTGGTTTCTCTTCTGCTTTTGCGCGAACCTGATTTTGGTGCCACGGTAGTGATTTCAGGCACGGTGATGGCAATGCTCTTTCTAGCTGGTGTAAAATTGCGCTATTATATCGGTTTGCTTTTGATGGTGATTATTGCATTGGCCTTTTTAGCCGTTTCATCACCTTATCGGATGGCCCGCTTAACTGCATTTTTAGATCCGTGGGCAGATCAGTATAATAGCGGTTACCAGCTAACGCAATCCTTAATTGCGTTTGGGCGAGGGGGATGGTTTGGTTCAGGCTTAGGTGAGAGTATTCAAAAACTACTGTACTTACCTGAAGCACATACCGACTTTTTATTTGCAGTTTTAGCTGAAGAGTTAGGGCTTGCAGGAATTCTTACCGTAATTACTTTGTATAGTATTATTGTATTTCGAGGTATGATGATTGCTTATACCGCTTATACTCAAGACCGGTTATTTGCAGCATACACCGCTTATGGATTGACTTTTTGGTTAGGCTTACAAGCCGTAATTAATATGGGTGTTAATTCGGGTATATTACCTACTAAAGGATTAACACTCCCTTTAATGAGTTATGGTGGTGCAAGTATTGTTATTAATTGTGTGGTCGTAGCATTGTTACTAAGGATTGATCATGAAAATCGTTGGCAGGCTTTAGGACTGAAACCGCTGTCAGCTTAAGGGGGAATTGTGAGTAACACAGGACAATTTATGTTGCCAAGGATGGGGCGCGTCGAAAAAATCCATTTCGTAGGAATTGGTGGTGTCGGTATGTGTGGCATTGCTGAGGTTCTTTATAATCAAGGCTACCGTATCACGGGTTCTGATATGAATGATAGCGCTGCAGTTCAGCGGCTTAAGTCTCTTGGAATCCCTGTTTATCAGGGCCATAAAGCAGAGCACATCCAGGGTGCGGATGTGGTCGTACGTTCCTCTGCAGTGGAAATGCATAATCCAGAGATTATTGCAGCACGCGAGCAAATGATTCCAGTTATTCCTCGAGCAGCCATGCTTGCTGAGTTGATGCGATTTCGCCATGGGATTGCGGTTGCCGGGACCCACGGTAAAACAACGACCACAAGTCTTGTGAGTTGCCTTTTGGCAGAGGGTGGATTAGATCCGAGTTTTGTCATTGGCGGCAAGCTCAATAGCGCCGGTGTCAACGCGAAATTAGGCCAGTCTCCTTATTTTGTAGTCGAGGCGGATGAAAGCGATGCATCCTTTCTTTTCTTAAAACCAATGATGGCTATTGTGACCAATATCGATGCGGATCACATGAGCACTTATGAAGATAATTTTGATAAATTACGTAATACATTCATTGAGTTTTTACATCATCTTCCTTTTTATGGCCTGGCGGTAGTCTGTATTGATGATGCTGAGGTACGACAAGTCTTACCCTCAATTCAAAGGCCTACTCTAACTTATGGATTTGACGAAAATGCACACTATCGTGCGGTTGACTGGTCGCAAAATGAGCTGGTCAGCGAGTTTACCGTGCTACGACCACAACCCTATGCACCCTTAAAAATTAGTTTCCGTTATCCAGGGCGTCATAATGTACTGAATGCTTTAGCGGCAATTGCAATTGCTACTGAATTGAGGGTAGAAGATCAGCATATAGTCAGCGCCTTGGCGAAATTCCAGGGGGTTGGTCGACGGTTTCAAATGTTGGGTGAAAAGCAGTTTGCTAAAGGCTCTGCTTTAATTGTTGATGATTATGGGCATCATCCGCAAGAAATTTTCTCCACTATTGATGCTTTCCGTCGTGTATGGCCTAACAAACGCCTGGTTCATGTTTTTCAACCTCATCGATACACCCGTACGCAATCATTACATGAGCAATTTGTTAATGTATTGGGAATGTCGGATCAACTCTTTTTGATGGACATTTATTCAGCTGGTGAGGCCGCAATCCCAGGAATTAGTAGTGAGTTGCTGGCACAACAAATTCGCAGTAAAGATAAAGCGGTGACCTTGGTGAACGAAGAGTCTTTGTCATTACAATTGAATCAGTTCATTCAGGATGGTGACGTCATCCTCATGCAGGGAGCTGGAAATATTGGACAGATTGCTGTGAACCTTATGAAAGAGGTGTAATTGCACGATGATGAACGATCTTGATCCCGAGTTGGAAGCACCCAAAGCGCTATTACAAGGTGTATTGGTTGCAAATCAGCCCTTGGCAGAATATACGACTTGGCGTGTAGGCGGACCTGCAGCGCAATTTTATAAACCTGCTCATATACAGGATTTATCCTTATTTATTAAACAGTTACCAGCAGAGGAATCCCTTCTTTGGTTAGGCTTAGGATCAAACTCTTTAATTAAAGATACAGGTTTTTCAGGTACAGTCATTTTAACCCAAGGTTGTTTAAAGAATATTCAGCTTCTGGAAACAAATACCGTGCGTGTTGATGCCGGGGTTTCATGTGCAAGTATGGCGCGTTTCTGTGCACGTAATCATCTTGCAGGTGGTGAATTTTGGGCGGGTATTCCTGGGACCATGGGTGGTGCGTTGAGGATGAATGCTGGATGCCATGGTGGTGAGACTTGGAATTTTGTCAGCGAATTGTATACGATGAATCGCCAAGGCGAGATTAAAATTCGAAAACCACAAGAATACGAAGTTGCTTATCGACATGTGGCCGGACCTGCAAATGAGTGGTTTGTTGGCGCCCAATTCGTATTACCATCGGGGGATAAAGAAACCTCATTGCAATTAATCAAAGAATTACTGGCACACCGTGCACAAACACAACCGACTAATGAGTTTAATTGTGGTTCAGTATTTCGTAATCCACCGGGGGATTTCGCTGCACGATTAATCGAGGCCTGTGGCTTAAAAGGATTTAATATCGGTGGCGCCAAGGTTTCAGAGAAACATGCCAATTTTATTATTAATCATCAAGGCACTGCTACTGCTGCGGAAATAGAAGCTCTAATTACTCTGGTTCAGACCAAAGTATATGAGCAGACACAGACAAAGCTTGTGCGTGAAGTACATATTATCGGAGATAGTCAATGAGCAAGCACATTAATCTCGCTTTGCTATATGGGGGTAAATCTGGAGAGCATGAAGTATCCTTAGCCTCCGCTGCATCGGTATTACGGCATTTAAATTCTGAAAAATACAAAATAATCCCGATCGCTATGGATAAAGAAGGGGGATACCATCTCCATCAATACCATGACTTAATTAAGTATCAAGATAAATTACCCGTAACAACAGAGCATTCTCAACCACTACCCGGATTAATTGCGCAAGGGCGTTTTGTGGTGGATGTGGATGTGGTTTTTCCGGTTGTGCACGGTCCATTATATGAAGATGGTTGCTTACAAGGTATTTTAGAACTTGCTGGAGTGGCTTACGTTGGGTGTGATGTTTTATCTTCAGCAATGGGGATGGATAAAGATATTGCGCGACGTATTGCGTGTGCTCATGGTTTAAAATCTGCACGCTATCAAGTTTTATCCTGGCATACCACCGCCAACGAAAGACAAAATTTTTGTCAGAAGGTCGCTGCTGAGTTTGGTTGGCCTTTATTCGTGAAACCCTGTGCGATGGGCTCAAGTGTTGGCATCCATAAAGCAAAAAATATGGAAGAATTGTTGCATGCGGTTGATGATGCACTTCGTTATGATGAAGAAATTCTTGTAGAATCTTTTGTCGAAGGGCGAGAAATTGAGTTGTCGGTTCTGGAAGGGGAAAGACCCGGGGCAAAGCCGCGAGTAAGTGTAGCCGGTGAAATTAAGGTCCATCATCCGGACGGATTTTATTCCTATTCAGCCAAGTATCTTGAGAGTAGTAAAACCGATTTACTAATCCCTGCGAAACTGACAGATAACTTGGAACAAGAGTTACAGCAGCTCGCAGCAGAGGTATTTATGCTAATGAAATGCCGCGGCATGGCACGTATTGATTTTTTTGTAAATGATGAGACACAGACGATCTATTTTAATGAGATTAATACGCTACCCGGCTTTACCTCTATTAGTATGTATCCAAAATTATGGGAAGCAAGCGGCATGCCTTATGCTGATTTAATGGATGAGCTGATTCGTTTAGCCATGGTTCATCAACAGTGCAAACAACACTTGGTGACAAACTACTTATGACCATAAGGGCTAGGAATCGATACCAGACTAAACCAGATAAAGAACGTTCTGGGGTTATATTATGGGTACTTATAATCTGTGCTCTAATATTAGCCGGACGTTTAGCTTATTGGTATGTATCCGATGCAGAACATTTTCCAATCAACACCATTAAAGTAGCTGCGACTTATGAACATATTACGCATCAAGAATTAGAGCAGATTCTTGATAATTATTTAAATAAAAGTTTCATCTTGCTTCCAGTTAAATCATTAGAAACTGATTTAAATGCCTTGGGTTGGGTGGATAAAGCATCCGTGAAGAAGATTTGGCCAGATACGCTAAAAATCCAAATTATCGAAAAAACACCGATAGCGATATGGAATAATGCGTACATGTCGGCTGATGGGCGTTTATTCAATGAGGAAGCAGTTAGTGCGACTAAATCTCTTCCCTGGTTACAAGGACCTGCATCATCTCAAACAGAAGTCTTACAAGTTTATCAAAAATTGAGTAAGATATTATCAAAGTATGAATTAAATGCTGTAGGATTGATTCAAAGAGAAAATCAATCCTGGATTTTATTACTCGATAATGAAGTCAAAATTTACTTAGGAAAGAAAAACTTAGAGGCACGGTTGCTGCGCTTTTGTAAGGCATATCCTGCGGTTTTTGCTCAAAAAGCAGAGCAACTGGCAAGCGTGGACTTACGGTACCCTCGCGGTATGGCAGTGCAGTGGAAACAACAAACGGAACGATAATGGCAAAAAAAATAGAAAAAAATATTATCACTGGCTTGGACATAGGCACGTCAAAAATTATCGCGCTTATTGGTGAGGTTACACCAGATGGGACCATCGAAGTAATCGGAATCGGCCGCCATCCATCGCGTGGCCTTAAACGTGGAGTGGTCGTTGATATCGAAGCAACAGTAAACTCGATACAGCGCGCCGTCCAGGAAGCCGAGCTTATGGCTAACTGTGAAGTGAGAACGGTCTATGCCGGAATCGCTGGAAGCCATATACGCAGCCTAAATTCTCATGGGATTGTTGCCATTCGCGATAAAGAAGTGTCTCAAGCGGATGTAGAGCGTGTATTGGAAGCTGCAAAAGCCGTTGCGATTCCTGCTGATCAGAAAATTTTACACATCCTGCCTCAAGAATTTATTATCGATAATCAAGGGAGCATCCGCGAGCCAATAGGTATGGCCGGTGTGCGCCTTGAGTCTCGTGTGCATTTGGTTACAGGTTCTGTGAGCGCCGCACAAAATATTATAAAATGCGTGCGTCGTTGTGGTCTTGATGTGCATGACATTATTTTAGAGCAGCTTGCCTCAAGTCATGCCGTGTTAACGGATGATGAAAAAGACTTAGGTGTTTGTATTATCGACATTGGAGGTGGCACCACCGATATTGCCATCTTTTCAGAAGGCGCAATTCAACATACTGCAGTAATCCCAATTGCTGGCGATCAAGTAACCAATGATATTGCCATGGCGTTACGGACACCTACAAAAGCTGCAGAGGCGATAAAATTGACTCATGCCTGTGCATTACCTGAGCTTGCCAATGCCAATGAAATGCTCGAAGTGACCAGTGTGAATGATCGCCCCGGTCGCAAAATTTCAGCTAAAGCGCTTGCGGATGTAGTATCAGCGCGCTACGAAGAGCTCTTTAACCTGGTGCGTAATGAACTGCGACGGAGTGGTTTTGAAGATCGTATGGCTGCAGGGATCGTAATCACCGGTGGTGCTGCAAATGTCCAAGGGGCTGTTGAGCTCGCAGAGTTATGCTTTGAGATGCCCGTGCGTATTGGCTACGCCCATCAAGTCGCAGGTCTGGGGGAAGTAACCGAAAACCCATCGTTTGCTACGGGAGTTGGTCTATTGCTTCATGGATACCAGCAACTATACGATGCACGATACAACATGCCCGTAATGAACGATAACAGCAAAAATATCTGGCTGCGGATGAAGGAATGGTTTCAAGGTAATTTTTAATTAGGTAATTTAATTCGTTGGCCTCTAGATACCGAGGCAAAATTAAAATTACAAAAAATAATGAATTTATGGGGAGCATGGTAATGTTTGAATTGATGGAAGGCCAACTGCAAAATAATAACAATGCAGTAATCAAGGTTGTGGGCGTTGGCGGCGGTGGCGGTAATGCTGTAGAGCACATGGTCGCTGAAAATATTAATGAAGTAGAATTTATCGTGGCGAATACGGATTCTCAGGCTCTTGATAATGCGAAGGCCAAAATTAGAATCCAATTAGGCGAAGCGTTGACAAAAGGTTTAGGAGCAGGAGCAAATCCGCAAATTGGACGAGAAGCTGCCGAAGAAGACCGTGAGATGATTAAAGAAATCCTCTCTGGTGCGGATATGATCTTTATTACCGCAGGAATGGGTGGTGGTACCGGTACTGGTGCAGCCCCAGTCTTTGCGCAAATAGCTAAAGAGCTAGGAATTTTAACAGTAGCTATTGTCACAAAACCCTTCTCATTTGAAGGCAAGCAGCGCGCGTTAGCTGCAGATGAAGGGATACGCCGATTAGCTGAGCATGTAGATTCTTTGATTACCATTCCCAATAATAAACTACTCAGTGTCCTAGGTAAAAATATTAGTTTAATCAATGCATTTAAAGCAGCAAATAATGTGTTACTAGGTGCTGTTAAAGGTATCTCCGATTTGATTACCCGTCCAGGATTAATCAACGTGGACTTTGCTGACGTGCGTACTGTTATGTCGGAAATGGGTATGGCAATGATGGGCACCGGCTCAGCCGTCGGAGAACAGCGCGCACGACAAGCGGCAGAAGCAGCGATTGCTTCACCACTGCTCGAAGATATTGATTTTTCAGGCGCACGCGGTATTTTAGTCAATATCACAGCTGGCCTTGATATGTCTATAGGTGAGTTCGAGGAAGTAGGCGATGTTGTAAAAGAGTTCATTTCAGATGACGCAACCGTTGTTGTGGGTACGGTTATTGATCCGGAAATGAGTGATGAAATGCGCGTTACGGTAATCGTAACAGGCTTAGGCGATACTCGTCAGCGTGGGGCTCAATCAACTCATCAATCAAATCATAAAGCACGCCTGGTCGAGACAATGAAAAGTGATGGTTCTTTTGATTATGAGCAGCTAGACCGGCCAGCGGTTGTTCGCAAACAGGCACAAACGTCAAGTAAACCTGGCAGTGAACATATTCCTGATGTAGACTATCTTGATATTCCCGCCTTTTTACGTCGTCGCGAAGAGGCTTAACATTGTTAGATTGTAAGTGGGTTGATAAATTTGTCAGCCTACTGCTTTAATTTTGTATAAGCTGCAAAAACTTGTTTCACTAGCATATAAATAAATAGACTAAGCTATTTTTTGTTGATAAAATCGCTGGGTTTTTTGCTTGCAAAAATAAAAATATTAAGAGGAATAAGGAACAAGGTGAGCACTGAATGATTAAACAAAGAACTCCTAAAAAAGTAATCCAAGCTACTGGCGTAGGATTGCATTCCGGTGAGAAAGTGCTCTTAACACTGAGGCCTGCTCCTGTTAATACAGGTATTGTCTTTAGACGTGTTGATTTATCGCCTGTGGTAGAAATACCAGCTTCTTATGAGCATGTCGGCGATACCATGCTATGTACTACATTGCATCATGGGCAAGTTAAAATCGCAACCGTTGAACATTTACTTTCCGCTTTGGCGGGTTTGGGTATTGACAATGCTTACATTGATGTCAATGCTCCAGAATTACCTATAATGGACGGAAGCGCGGCGCCTTTTGTTTTTCTGATTCAGTCAGCTGGAATTCGTGAGCAAAATGCACCTAAACGATACATCCGGATCACCAAACCAATTCGTGTCGAAGATAAGGGTAAATATGTACAATTTTATCCTTATAACGGTTATAAAATATCGTTTACCATCGATTTTGATCATCCAGCATTTAACGATAAACCGCAAATGGTGAGTTTTGATTTTTCAACTACATCTTATGTGAAGCAGGTATGTCGTGCGCGTACTTTTGGCTTCTTATCCGATTACGAAAAATTACGAGAATGCGACCTTGCTAAAGGTGGTAGTCTTGATAATGCCATAGTTGTGGATGATTATCGTGTACTTAATGAAGATGGTTTACGTTTTGAATCAGAATTCGTTACTCATAAAGTACTTGATGCTATTGGCGATTTGTATTTGTTGGGTTCAAGCCTTATTGGCGCTTTTGAGGGGCACAAATCGGGACATGAACTAAACAATCGTTTATTGCGAGAATTGATGGTTCGACAAGATGCGTGGGAGTATACCTACTTTGATGCCGAAGATTCTCACCCTGTAGTTTATTCAGAATTCTCTCCTGTAGAAGCGTAAATATCTCAAATGTTAATAGAAGACGGATCTTCGTAATCTTAATAAGACAAGGATGTTCATTCTTTCCTCTCGATTTTAAACGTACACAAGTTGACAATTCTTCAAATTTATCGGTATATCTATATGTTTTGTGAAGCAAGGAGCTGCAGCATGAACTTAAAAACACATTTTATTCTTATCGCTTTAGCCTGGAGTGGCGTTGCAGGTTCAGTTTCCAGTGCTAATTCAAATAATGCTCATCAGTCCTTACATTTAGACTGGCTTGATAAAAGTGTTCATCCTGGAGAGAACTTTTATTTATATGCTAATGGAAATTGGATGAAAAATAATCCAATACCGCCTGATTATGCTAGTTGGGGAAGCTTTAATGTTTTAAATGAAAAAGTACAAAATTTAGTTCACAAAATGCTACAGCAAGCCGCAGCTAATCCTCACGCCACCGCCGGAAGTATTCAACAAAAGGTGGGTGATTTTTATTATAGCGGCATGGATGAGCAGAGCATTAATAAATTAGGTATAGCGCCTTTAAAACCTGAATTTGCGCGCATCGAATCCGTACAAAATTTGACACAGCTTCAAGAAGAAATTGCTCATTTACACCGTATGGGTGTTGATGTATTTTTTAGCTTCGGAAGTATGCAGGATTTTAAACGTAGTGAAGAAATGATTGCTGCGGCATTTCAAGGGGGGTTAGGTCTTCCAGATCGAGATTATTACCTTAAGGATACGGCAAAATTCGCGCGGATTCGCCAAGCTTATGTAGAACATATTGAAAAAATGTTGCAATTATTGGGGGAGCCAAAGGCAGCCGCGCAGCAAAATGCAAAAATTATTATGGCTATAGAAACTCGTTTGGCGCAAATATCCATGACCCAAGTAGCACAGCGCGATCCCCATGCCATATATCATATTGTGGACAAGGCACAGCTTGAGCAAATGACCCCTAATTTCTCTTGGGTTAATTATTTTAAAGCTCGAGAGCTGCCGCAATTAAAGACGATTAATATGGGTATGCCTGAATTCTTTAAAGGATTAAATACCTTATTACAGGAAGTCTCCATAGCAGATTGGCGCACCTATATGCGTTGGCATTTACTGGATAGCTTTGCAGCTTATTTATCAAGCCCGTTTGTCGAACAAAATTTTAAAATGTCTCAAAGCCTCACCGGTACGGAAAAAATGTTACCCCGTTGGAAACGTGTTGTTGCAACCGAGAATGCTGCTTTAGGCTTTGCTATTGGTAAAATGTATGTTGATAAATATTTCTCTCCGGAGTCAAAGCAACAAGCATTAGAGATTTTAAAAAATATTCGTTATGTGTTAAGTAATGACATCCAACAGCTCTCCTGGATGACCCCAGATACTCGTAAAGCAGCATTGAAAAAGCTCGATCTCATGGAGGAGCGTGTGGGCTATCCCAGCAAATGGTGGGACTATTCGACATTGATAATAGATAGGGGCCCCTATGTTCTGAATGTATTACGAGCAAATCAATTTTTGGTAAAACGGGATTTGGATAAAATTGGCAAACCCATAGACCGAACTGAATGGGGTATGACACCACAAACCATCAACGCTTACTACGCACCATCAATGAATAATTTAAATATTCCTGCAGGAATATTACAAGCGCCTTTTTTTGATCCACAAGCCCCAGCAGCCGTTAACTATGGAGCTATCGGTTTTGTCATGGGGCATGAGATGACTCATGGCTTTGATGATCAAGGAGCACAATTTGACGGTAAGGGTAATCTAAATAATTGGTGGAAGCCTGCTGATCTACAAAAGTTCAAGAAAGCAACCCAATGCATTGTCAATCAGTTTTCTCAATATCAGGTCAATGGTGACCTACATGTTCAAGGTCCTTTAGTTGTAGGCGAGGCAACTGCTGATTTAGGCGGTATACTCTTGGCATATAAAGCATATCAACATTCTGATGCTTACAAACAGGCGAAAACAATAGATGGATTCACTCCGGAGCAACAATTTTTTCTAGGGGTTGCTCATGTTTGGGCAATGAATATCAGACCTGAACAATTACAAAATCAAGTAACAACCGATCCACATCCACCCGCTCAATATCGCGTGAATGGAAGTTTGGCTAATATCCCACAATTCCAGCAAGCATTTGGCATTAAGGAGAACACACCTATGGTTAATAAAAATCGTTGCGTCATATGGTAAGGGAAATAACCTGAAATTAATTGCCACCCCGATCCCGGTAAGATAAACTAATGGCAACTAAATGAAGAATAATGAGAAAAAAATGACACAAGAAGAAATGATATGTCGGATTATTCGAATGATTGTTCAAGTTCCTTTGATGAACAAGACTTGCTGTGGTTAGCTTATGAGGAGTTTAATCAAGACCCCAACATATGAAAATGAAGCGGTAATTGATTACTTTTGTGCAAAAAATCCCGCTTATGAGCAGGCAGCAGCCCAAGAACTTTTCAAAGATTTATTAAGTTGGTTGTTATTTAATCAGAAACGTGCTCATGAAAATAAAAAAACGCATCTCTTCGGACCGTTGTTGGATCTAGATGAGATGTGGCATGCGTTTATTTTGCATACCCGCGCTTATACTGAATTTTGCCTGCAGTATTTAGGTGAATATTTACATCATGATATCGAGCCTGTAGGTTACGAACACCTGATAAGGGAAGAAGAGCTGCGAGGGTATTTGGAAGACTGTTTTCAATTCCTGGGGATTGATTGGGTAAGTAGACGTTTTGCTCTTGCTTTGGAGGCGGGGTATTAAAGTTGATTTTTTTTAGTGGTTAAATTTAAAAGAGCTTTTTTAAGCGGTTCGTAA
The DNA here is from genome assembly GCA_017306715.1 of Legionella sp. Classification (GTDB taxonomy): domain Bacteria; phylum Pseudomonadota; class Gammaproteobacteria; order Legionellales; family Legionellaceae; genus Legionella. The sequence goes on from JAFKHV010000028.1 coordinate 36,227, forward strand.
GCGTATTTTTGACTTTCATTGAGCACAAGTTCTTTAACTTCCGCAGAGAGCGTGTATTTTTTTGTTGATATCTCATCTGTGCTCAGTTGCCCAGCGGGCTCGATAACTCCTATTTTAATGGAACTTAATTGATATAAACCTGCTTCTTTACGTAATTTATCCCGTAACTCGCCAACAACAAAACGCAACTGTGTTGCCCAAGCAGCATTCACCGTACTTAAGTGTAATACACCACGATTAAATGAGGTTACCTGACAATAAGGAGCAAATTCTGGCGGAAGAAACTTTATTATTTTGCTCGATAACTCTTCTAACTTTAAAGCCTTCTGACATAAATCAGCTAATTGTTTATTAATGCAGTGCGTGATCGGGCGCATAATTTATCAGGAACAAAGAAACATAGAATAGCAAATTAATGGGAAATACAATATTATATTTTAACAATAAAGTGAGGGATGTTGGTAGCTATGTTAGAAGATGCTCAGGATAAGAATATTATTTATTTTGCACGTATGCATTGGATTATCTTTTTTTGGCCAGTAGCGTTACTGCTATTTTCTCTAGGCTTACTTGCCTACCTCCCGCAAATAGAGATAATTGGTTATATTTTCACCGGATTTTCATTAATCTGGATCATGATGACATGGGTTACGTATTATTTTTCTTCATTTACAATTAAGACAAATCAAGTCATTCTACGCACAGGAGTTATTGTGCGACAAACAATCGATATTCCATTAAGCAAAATTGAAGCAATCGATATCCGTCAATCCGTCCTCGGAAGTATTTTACGCTACGGAATGGTATGTATCACGGGCACCGGAGGTACCCGGCGAGTGATTAATTACTTAAATAATCCACTCACCTGTAGACGATATATTGAACACTTAATGGCCCAACAGAGCCAGTTACGATAAAGAGGTGATTTTATCGTGTAATTCTTTTTTTATTGTCGCATCAACAAATGCGGCATCAATAGCCATTCGAGTAATACGGTTCATCTTTTCGTCATTATAAGAATAGGCTTCTTGAACGCGTTGATACTCTAATCCTAAGGTGGTGCTCATAAAAGGAGGATCATCAGAGCTGATGCTAATCTTAATGCCGCGCTCAAAAAACTTCGGCAAAGGATGCTCAGCCATGGAGGAGAATAGACCTAAAAAGATATTACTTGTTGGGCAGAGTTCAAGAGTAATATCGCGCTCTTTCACCATTGCCATGGCTTCCTCTGAGTAAATAGCATTAACACCATGTCCAATACGTTGAATAGGGAGGCATTCCATCGCCTTAATCATGAACTCTGCGGGAGCAAATTCACCGGCGTGTACAGTACAAGATACACCAGATGCTGCAGCAATCTCATAAGCCTTTACGAAAAGCTGTGGCGGAAAGTTGGCTTCATCGCCTCCGAGGCCAAAGCCACTCACGCAACTAAACTCTTGCTGAGGAATATTGCGTGCTACTCGTTCTGCCGCCTCAGCCCCATAATGACGTACTGCGGTGATAATAATACGGCCGATAATCGCAAATTGGTGTTGAGCATCATCAATCGCTTGTTGGATGGCTGCTAAATGTTCTCTTGAAGGTATGCCGCTGGCTTGCTCTGCATGATCCGGGGAATACATCATTTCCACATAAATCGCTTGTTCTTTTGCTCGAGCATGTAAATAGTCAAAAGTTATATCATAGTAATCTTGAGGCGTTTTAATCACTGCGGCTAAAGTGTCGTAAACTTTAAGAAAATCAAGAAATCCCTTAGACAGATAACTGGTGCCATCAGCCGCTATGAGTCCTTCTGGCAAGTCCAGACCATTACGTTTAGCTAATCTTTGGGCCATGCTTGGTGTTATTGTACCTTCCAGATGGGTATGTAATTCCACTTTTTTTAAATTCATCGCTCAATCCCTGATTTGTTCGTTTTAGTTAATGGTAACTTGAATAAAAACGTTATAAAATATATGCAATCAATTCACCAACAGTTTTTTGAGAACCTATATTCTTAAAATTGATGTTTCTACTTGCTAGTTTAGGATAAAAATGAATTCTAATGATATCAATAAAGCTTATGTAAGTCCCTATGACGAGTTTCTTTATGAATTTGATGCGGAGCATCCTAAGTCTGAGTCACAATTAAAAGAGATTGCCAAGCATCAACGAATCGCCAGAATGCGCGATGATAAAGATTATAAAAAGAATGAGGGAGAAATCTGGGAAGGCTTTTAATTCTCATGTCTTGAGATTCTACCTGAATATATTTCTCGTAGCATCGCTTTGCGTCAAACAAAAATTTAAAATAAATTGTGTTGATCGGATAATAAAACTAGCGCTGATTTCTAGAGCTACCGATGGAGGAAATCAGCAAGGCGATCAGAGCTATTTGATTGATTAGGTGGAAATTATTCCAAAGCTTCTCCTCCGTATGATCGTATGGAACATCTTAATTATTGAAACACTCATCATGTAATCCTGAGTCTTTTGACGAGGGATCCCAGCTCGAAGCCATTGTTAAAATCGGTCTGATTTATTCATTGAGCCCTAAGATACCCGTCCTAAGTCATATCATGCCACAATAAGGAGATCCCGCGCCAAAGCTCGGATGACGTAGAGGGTTTAAAGTGCTTTCTAGTCCATTTGTCTTTAAATACCAAAGATAGATTCTGCTTTCTTGGGGCAATGGTATTTTTTTGACTCACGCGTTTTGATTTATGACGCAACACGTCATACAGACCTTTTTGACGATATTGTCCCATGTTCAAAGAAACGACCTCCGATTGACGGAGTCCTGTTCCCATAAGTACATAAAATAAAGCCGTTTCCATCAGTGGATTTTGGTTTTTTCGCCTACAGCTTTTCATACGCTGTTCGCAGGCTGATTTAAGACGCATGAGCTGTCGTGAGGTTAAGCCCGTTCCAATCCGGCGCATCAGTTTGTAAATCTTTGATTTGAGCAAGAGGGTCGCCAGCGAGCAAAGGTCTTTGTTGATGCAACCATCGGCCCACATGACGGATGGTGGCCATTACTCGGTTTATGGAAGTTACTTTATAGGGCTTTCCTGTTTTCTCAGAAATCGTCTTAGTCAAATGTTTCTGAAAATGTTTACTCACCGCAGGGGTCCAGCTGTCCACTAAATCATGCCTCACTTCCATTTGGAAAAATTGAAAAAATTTCGCCAGGTCCTTTTTTTCGCTTGTTCGGTTTTCTCAGGCGCGCCTTTTACAATGACTGAGTAATAATAAGACAACCATGCAGAAAGGGAGTGGGTATCAAATGAACATCTAAGGGATGAAAAATCTTATCTATCACAAACTTTGGATTTTTCGAATTTTGGCGATCCAGAAAATTCATAGGTTCCCTTTTTTATTTTTCCTCCTCCATTATACTCTGTTTGTGATGGATAAGGTACCGGCCTGTTGTAAAAGATGGTCAGTCATTGATCATAAGATGTAATTTAATTGAAGACAAAAGAAAATTAACGAGCCGTTTGATATTAATGGTAATAGCAGCCATGTATGCTTGAATCTGCATATTATCTAAGCCACGATACTTAGCTTTTGAAAGACAATGATGGTTTTTTAATTCATTCATAATCCCTTCAATTTTCCATAAACGTTCTCGTAACTTTTCTTTAA
>JAFKHV010000145.1 GCA_017306715.1 Legionella sp.
GGAACCTGGTCACCGGCTGTGGTGAGCAACACTGCAACAGGCACCTATACCTTTACCCCAACAACAGGACAATGTGCTCAAAACGCAACATTAACTGTAACGGTTCAGGGAGCCTTTACCTATGAGATCTTCGGAGACTGTATCGGTAATGAATTTGTACTGAACGTACAAAACGCTGATGGCGCGCTGGATCTGAGCAATGCCCACTTCCAGTGGTACAATAGCACCGGAGCTCCGGTAGGTAACGATAACGTTAGCTTTAATGTAACCAACTATTATACTTCCTCAGGTACGACTCCTGTGCTTCCGGCACAGTTCAGCGTAAAAGTAACCACGGCAGCCGGCTGCTCGTTAGAGAAATCCTATACGGTAGAACAGATCTACTGTCAGATCCAGAGAGGTATCTCTCCAAACGGCGACGGACTGAATGATACTTTTGACCTGACCGGATTTAATGTTGAAAAACTAGGCATCTTCAACCGTTACGGAACAGAAGTCTTCAAACACGGAGCGGGTTACACCAATCAGTGGTTCGGACAATCCAATGGCGGAAATGAACTACCAGACGGTACTTACTTCTATGTTATAGAATTAAAAGGCAGCGAGACTAAAACAGGTTGGATTTATATCAACAGTAAAGCAGCTGTTCACCTTATTGTGAACAGCGCTTTATTCCACAAAAATTACACCAATGAAGAAAATATATTTGACCGCCTTTTTAGCCTTTATCGGTTTATATGAGGCCTCAGCACAACAAGATCCGCATTATACACAATACATGTATAATATGAACGTCATCAACCCTGCTTATGCAGGTTCTAAAGAAAGCCTTTCCGGAGGATTGCTATACCGTAAACAATGGGTAGATCTGGACGGAGCTCCTTCAACGGCAACCTTCGCGGCCAGCAGCCCGGTGGGTAAGAATGTCGGATTGGGACTTTCGGTGATCTCCGATAAGATAGGACCGGTAAAAGAAAACAACGTATATGCCGATTTCTCCTATACCCTGAACCTGGGCGGAGAACACAAACTGGCTTTGGGAATCAAGGCCGGAGCAACCTTTCATAAGATCGGATTGTTCGACCAGATCGGTAACGGGTTCGTGCCCGATGCCAATGACCCGGCATTTGCCCAAAACACCAGCCGTACCTTCTTTAACGTAGGAAGCGGGATCTTCTATTATACCAATAAGTATTACATGGCCCTTTCGGTTCCCAATATGCTAAGCAATACCTATCTGGATTATGACGGAAAGAAATTCGGTTCCGACAAACAACATTACTTCTTAACTGGGGGATATGTATTTGATTTGAACGAAAACCTGAAATTCAAACCGTTCTTCTTAGTTAAGTCTGCTTTCGATGCACCGGTATCCCTGGATGTGTCTACCAACTTCCTGTTTTATGATAAATTCGAAATCGGAGCTACCTATCGTTTGGATGATTCCTTCGGAGCAATGGTTAATTATGCTATCACTCCGGGACTTCGAATCGGATATGCTTACGACCATATCGTATCCGACCTGAAAGTAACCACACCTTCTTCTCACGAAGTGATCCTTCTTTTTGATGTGAACTTCTCTAAGAAAGTGTCCCGATCTCCAAGATATTTCTAATATAAAAGCGACCTAAGACATGAAGAATTTATATATCACTTTAAGTTTTGTGATCGCCAGTTCGACACTATCGGCACAAAACAAAGACACCAAAAACGCAGACAGACTCTTTAACCGTTTTGAGTATGTGGATGCGGCAAGCGAATACCTCAAACTGGTAGACAAAGGAAAAGCAGACGGTTATGTATACAAACAACTGGCCGATAGCTACTACAATGTATTCAACGCTGCCGAAGCCAGTAAATGGTATGCCAAAGCCCTGACCGAAAAACAGGATGCCGAGACCTATTACCGCTATGCACAGATGCTTAAAGCAGACGGAAAATATGAAGAAGCGAACAAACAGCTGCAGAAGTTTGCCAATATGGCACCAAACGATCAGCGTGCGATAGCTTTCAAACAAAACCCGAACTATCTGCCTAAGCTGAATGAAAAAGCAAAATCCTTCGACATCAAATCATTGGATATTAACAGCGACAAGTCCGATTTCGGAGCCATGTTAAGCAACGACAATACCCTGTATTTTGCCTCGGCCCGTAATACTTCCCGTAAAACCTACGGTTGGAACGAACAGCCTTACCTGGACCTGTACAGTGCGGTATACAACGCCGATGGTACTTTCAGTCAGCCAACAGCTGTGGAAGGGGTGAATACCAAGTTCCATGACGGACCGGCAAGCATCAGTGCTGACGGAAACACCATGTACCTGGCCAGTGAGAGTTTTAACGAAGGCTTGTTTGAGAAAGACAAGGCTCAGAAGTTAAAGTTCGGACAGGTAGCACTTTTCAAATCGGTTAAAGCCGATGGAAAATGGAGCAAACCAACACCGCTGCCTTTTAACAGCAAAGACTACTCGACCAGCAATCCGAGTTTAAGCAAAGATGGCAAAACATTATACTTCTCTTCCAACATGCCCGGATCTGTAGGGGGTGTGGATATCTGGAAAGTAAGTGTGAATGCCGATGGCTCTTTCGGAACTCCGGAGAACTTAGGCAAGAAGATCAATACCGAAGGAAACGAGAGTTTCCCGTTTATTACCGATGAGAACAAATTGTATTTCTCTTCCGATGCCCGTCAGGGATTCGGAGGCATGGATGTTTATGTGATCGATCTTAATAAAGGAACCGAGGCTGCCAATGTAGGCAAACCGGTAAACTCTGAAAAAGACGATTTCGCATTCAGCTTCAATACCGCTAAAAACATCGGGTTTGTATCCAGTAACCGTGGCGGGGTAGACAACATCTACAGTGCCACTCCGGTATGTGGGGTGGAAGTGGTTTCTTTAGTGAGAGATGCTAAAACAGGTTCTAAATTATCCGGAGCCCGCGTAGCGATCTTAGACGGGAAGAACAACATCATCGCGACCAAAACAACGGCGGCAGACGGAACAGTATCTTACGATGTGGAGTGTGACAAAGCCTACACCCTTCAGGTAGCCAAAGACGGTTATGAGAGCAATAACTTCCCGGTGAGTAAAACAAGAGGCGGTATTGTTAATATCAATGCCGACTTACAGCCGATCGATGTCATTGTAACCGAAACCGAGATCATCCTGAATGATATTTACTTTGAATACGACAAGAGCAACATTACCCAACAAGGGGCTTTTGAGTTAGACAAACTGGTTCAGGTAATGAAAAACAACCCGGCTATGGTGATCATGGTGAAATCCCATACCGATAGCAGAGGTAGCGATCAGTACAACATGAACCTGTCCGACAGAAGAGCAAAATCAACCGTTCAGTACATTATCTCTAAAGGAATCGCGAAAGACAAAATATCCGGTAAAGGATATGGCGAAAGCGAGCCGAAAGT
>JAFKHV010000029.1 GCA_017306715.1 Legionella sp.
TTCGCAAGAACTACATCAATTATATGTGTGTCGTGATAAGGGAACGTAAAAATTTTACTGAACAGGCGCTTTAATCGCTCAACTAGGAAATTTTTTGGTAACATGCGGATTGATAAATTGTTCAGAAACCAGGTTCCTTCAATTCCAAAGAGGGCAAGCTCATTAATATTATTCAGAGTGACTGGAATTTCCAAGCGTTGGTGGGCAATGACTTCAAATTGATTTTGCTTCAGGGCGAGCATTAATTCTTCGTTGTTTGCAGCAACAGTACTATTTTTAACAATAGATTTATAATAATGACCGACAATGCTACTTAGAATCGAGTCCTGTGCAATGAATTCAGCTAGACGCTGTTGCGCAACGGGAAACGAGTCGTAAGTGGTTGTAATCATTGAAAAATGCCCATTAGCGCGAGTCAGCAATTTCGCTTCTTGTAAGAGGGTATCAATGGGAAGATACGCATTAATAAAATGTGCAAGGATCAAGTCTTGGCTGTGGGGCGGTAGATATCTGCTCGCTTGGGCAGCACTGGCCTCAATCGTGACCAAGGGCAGTATTTCGCGTGCATGGCGCAACATTTCAGCGGAAACGTCAATGCCCGTGAATTCAGCAAGAGGAAGCACACGTTCGAGTTTGCGCAAAAAAGAAGCATCACCCACGCCCAGATCTAAAATTTTATAATGAGGTTTCATGCCCAAATAAAATTTTTGTATCTGCGCGATTGCGACTTCGTGACTTTTACTAATCGCGCCAAAACGGTTGGCGGAATTATGATTTAATTCATTGTACATGGCCTTCAAGGACATGCAGGATTCCAAAAAGTTAATTTCTTGAATTAAGTATATCCTTAAAGTAGGGGTTTTTGCGACAGCTTCTTGCGGAAAAATTCTTCTTATTTTTCTTGTAATTATTTCTAATAGTGTTATAGAGTTGGCATCTAGGTAGCGTCCCAACAATTCCAAATGGAAAAGATATGGCAAAAATCCTTGTTACTGGAGCAACAGGTTTTGTAGGCAAACAATTAGTACCTGCTTTAATCGAAGCGGGGCATGAAGTACGATGTGCAGTAACCCAGCAACGCCCCTGGTTGCGTGTGGAGCAGGTGCTTACTCCTAAATTAGAAGAAAATCCCGATTGGCATGATGCCCTTGCCGGGATTGAGGTGGTCATCCACCTCGCCGCACGCGTTCATGTGCTACGGGAAACAGATCCTGCCGCCGGCAACCAGTATAAAACGGTGAACAGTTTAGCTACTAAAAAATTAGCTGAACAAGCTGTTGCGCATGGGGTCCGACGATTCATTTTTTTAAGCACGATTAAGGTTCATGGAGAATTCACTTTATCCGAGCCATTTACAGAAAAAAGTGCACCTGTTCCAGAAGACTTATACGGTCAGAGCAAATTGCTTGCTGAACATTACCTGCAGGAAATTGCTCAAAAAAGTAGCCTAGAGGTTGTTATCTTAAGACCTCCTCTTATTTATGGACCTGACGTCAAAGCTAATTTCCTTAAAATGATGCAGCTAGTAAATAAAGGGTTTCCTCTGCCATTTGGTAGAGTCAATAATCAACGGCATTTGTTGTATGTCGACAATCTGGTTTCAGCAATCCTTATGGTTATTGGTCATCCTGCAGCAGCGAACCAAACTTATCTCCTGGCGGATGATGAATCTTTATCTTTACCTCAAATGATGCGTATCCTTGCCCAAGAGATGCAGGTGAAGCTAAAGTTATTGCCTGTGCCCCTATCGCTTATGCGTGCGGTGTTTACTCTTTTGCGCAAACCGGGTTTAATTACGCGCTTATTTTCATCACTTGAAATAAGTAATCATAAAATTAAGCAAGAATTACAATGGATGCCCCCAGTGAGCACCAATGAGGGCTTGAAAAAAACAGCGCAATGGTACCAACGTGAATTTATTAATTAGTACAATTTTCTTAGGCTTAGCGGTTTTATTTACCCAAATATATCGTCAACAGCTTATGGGCTCTCGCTTGATGGACATTCCGAATGCGCGCTCCATGCATGCCACCCCCATCATTCGGGGTGGAGGGTTAGTGTTTATTCTCCTTGGTTTGAGTTCTTTACCTTTACTGGGCTATCTAACACAAACATCGTGGCATGATTATTTTCCTCTTGCCATGGCCATCGTTGCGGTTGCGGGTATCAGTTTTGCTGATGATTTATATCATCTTTCAGCACGGATGCGATTCGCTGTTCATGGATTTGCTGCTTTGTTGATAACCGGTTTCATGATGCCCGATTATCTTAACATGGGGTTTGTTGTGCTTACTCATGTTTGGTGGATGCGCATTTTCGTTTTCCTTTGCATCTTATGGGCCATCAACCATTTTAACTTTATGGATGGGCTTGACGGGTTTTGTGCCATGCAAGCTTTTTTCCTTTTTAGTTCTTATGCCGTTCTATTTATGCTTTACGGAAATACTTTTTATCAAGGTTTTTGTATGGCATTAAGCGCCAGTATTTTAGGTTTTTTATTTTTTAATTTTCCACCAGCGAAGTTATTTATGGGTGATGTAGGAAGTGCTACTTTAGGTTTGATTTCTTTCAGCCTGGCTTTAATTGGGCAGCAAGATCATATTCCCTTGTATTATTGGTTCGTATTAAATGGTTTATTTCTTTTTGATGCCACCATCACGTTATTACGACGTATTGCTTATGGCGAGAAATGGTCAACTCCTCATCGCAAGCATGCATATCAACGCTTACGTCAGATGGGAGTTTCGGTAAAGGGTATTCTCTCGGGCCAATTATTGATTAACGCTTTTTTCTTGCTGGGGGTCGTCTTACTATTCACAGAAAAAATTAGCGTGATTACGCTTTTTTCTTTGCAAATTGCTGCGATCCTTGTTATTTATTATTTTGTTGAAAAAAAATTTCCAATGTATGATCGGTCCATTACGCCTTGAATTTATTGAAAATAATTTGTTTTTTTTCCAAATTAACTCATAAAAATTTAATTTCTTAATACTTTGTTAAGAATAACAGTGTACAATAACATCCGAGAAATGTTTTTTGATAAATTTATGGTCAAGTTGTGGTTTCTGAGAACAACCATGGAGGTGTTCAATGGATAAAACAGATGACTACATTGTTTAGGGAGATTTGTTATGTTAATTTTAACACGACGCATAGGTGAAACTTTAATAATCGGGGATGATGTGAATATCACCGTTCTCGGGGTTAAAGGTAACCAGGTTCGTCTGGGTATCAATGCGCCAAAAGATGTTTCTGTACACCGTGAAGAAATTTATTTACGTATACAACAAGAAAAGCAATCAGATGATTCTGAGTCTGCTGTATAAATAAAGATTTCTCGCAGTTCATCCAGTTCCGAGTGCCTAAAAATACTCGGGACGAACTCTCTACTAAGTATTAACCTTTAATGTAGTATCTCCTGAAGTAAGCACGTGGTGTACCCCTTGATTATCTTTTAGAATTAACTGTCCCAGTTCATTAATACCTTGCGCGATCCCTTCGAGAATTTCATCAGCTTTAGCGACACAAATTAATTTACCATACAAATAATCCGCCGCATGCCATTCATCAACAAAATGTTGCCATCCTTTTTCGATAAACTGACGATAGTATGAGTGAAAATTGGCAATTAAAGCCGCAATGATAAAATTACGATTATGATAACTCTTGGTTATCTCCCATAAGGAGCACCAGGGCTTATCGTGAAGTTGATTGCATATGGTGTTGGTGTTTATGTTAAGTCCTGTTCCAATAATAATCTCTGCCTCGCCATTGGATTCCGCCATGATTTCGATAAGGCTACCGCCAAGTTTTTTCTCATGCCAGTAGAGATCATTGGGCCATTTGATTTGAATATCTGCTACACCTGGAAGCTGTTGTAGGGTACTTCTTATCGCTAAGCTCGTAATGAGTGCCAAGCCTGAGAGTTTAATTAAATCATAGGGAAAACGCATACGAATTGAGCAATAAATATTTTCTCCAAAAGGGGAGTGCCAGTAGCGACCAAACCGTCCTCGCCCTTGACTCTGATGCTCTGCCAGACAAATTTCTAAACTTTGATTAGCGGGTAGATCTTTTAAATACTGATTTGTAGAGCCTATGGAAGCAAAGAGGTTTATGTTCGTTGGCGTTGTTACCCCCAGTTGCAGTAATTGCTGCTTAATAATCTCTTTATCCAAAAGAATTAAGGGGTGTTCTAACTGATAGCCTTGTTGCGGAAGGCGTTTAATCGTAACGCCTAAATCCATGAGCTGGTTGATGTGTTTCCAAATCGCCGTGCGGGAAATATTCAGCTTGTTGCCTAAAGCAGAACCACTATGGCATGCACCATCACTAAGTTGTTGCAGAATTTCACGATCAATGGGGTTAAGACTTTGGGCCACGTTAAAACTCTAATTCTGATTTTTTGGTTGATTGTAATTGGATAAAACCATGACGAATGTCGCGAATCGTTGGGTGATAACACAAGGCTCCACTGTAACCAATGGCGGGCATAAACGAGCGTAATTGCCAAGTCATGTTATGCAAAGGATCTTTAACCAGTTGTTTGGTAGGTATTGCTGTAGGAACTGTGAAGTCGCGAGTGGGATAAGATAATCCTAACCCGCATGCCTTGATGAAAGCTTCTTTTTGTGACCAGATATGAAAAAAAACTGCAGGCTTTAAGGGAGGGGGCGTATTGACAAAATCTTCATACTCTTGCGCAGAAAATAAGTTTTTGGCAATACCTGCGTAAGGACGTGCGGAATATTTCTCAATATCAACACCAAGTGGAAAACCCTTACCCACAGCCAAAACCGCCAGATCCTCTGTATGACTTAAATTAAACTGTAAACGTAATGCATTAAGCACCTTAGGTTTACCATGATTGTTGTACGAAAATTCCAGGGCATGGGGAGGCAAATTTAAGTATCGAGATAAGATGATCCTTAAGGTGGTTCGTGCAGTAGCAAAGCGTCGCTGATGTTTACTAAAATAAAAACGCTCTACCCGAGCTTGCTCTTCCGCATTTAAAATTTGCGCCGCGTCGGGTAATTCCTGGGTTAGGGAAAACTGCCACAAGTCAATACGCGTCTCGCTTAAAACACAGTGATCAGGGTCTAATGCATTGAATCCGGAAATGATCATATACTTTTATAATCTGGCATCGATTAGTAATTATAGGGTATCATATACCATGAAATTTAATTTACCAAAGAGTATTGAATGAGCAGACAATTTTTGGATTTCGAACAACCAATTGAAGAATTGAATCAGAAAATTGAAGCACTGCGGATGGTAGGGCATGATAATGAAGTGAATCTCAGCGAAGAGATTGCACGTTTAGAAGAAAAATGCTCTGAATTAACTGCGCAAATCTTTGCAAATCTTGAACCCTGGCAAGTTGCCCAGATGGCACGTCATCCGTTGCGCCCGCAAACGACAGATTATGTAGAGCGTATCTTCTCTAATTTTCAGGAGCTTCATGGGGATCGCAGCCAATCCTCTGCGCCTGCGATTATTGGTGGTTTAGCCCGATTAGAAGGCCAGCCGGTTATGATTTTAGGACACCAAAAAGGGAAAAGAACAAAGGAAAAAGTTTACCGTAATTTTGGTATGGCTCGACCTGAAGAATATCGTAAAGCGCTGCGACTCATGAAACTTGCCGAAAAGTTCCATATTCCTGTGATTACCTTCATTGATACTGCAGGTGCATACCCTGGAATTGGTGCTGAAGAGCGTAACCAATCTGAGGCTATAGCACGTAACTTATTTGTGATGTCACGCTTGAAAACTCCCATAATCTGTATTGTTACTGGAGAGGCCGGATCGGGCGGTGCCTTGGCGATTGGTGTGGGTGATCGGGTGTTAATGATGGAATTTAGTATTTATTCTGTAATTTCACCTGAAGGCTGCGCTTCTATTCTATGGAAGGATGCTGGAAAAGCCAAAGATGCTGCGCGTGCTATGCGTATTACTGCGCAACAAATTTATGAAAACGAGCTTGTTGATGGCGTGGTTCCTGAGCCTCTAGGAGGCGCACATCGCGATGTAGATACTATGGCTGCTCGATTGCGAACACTGTTGATTGATGAATTAGCGCAGCTTAAAGCCGAACCCATTGAGGAGTTAATTGAAAAGCGTTACCAAAAATTCATGAGTATGGGAGCCGTATAGGATTGCGCTTCATTGACTCAAGTAAAAATTAATTCGAGTTTAGATGAGCATGCTCTTTTTAGATACGCCACTATATGCGCAACTGGCTCCATTTAAGAACCTCTGGGTTGCTTATAGTGGTGGGTTGGATTCTACCGTATTACTTCATTTATTAGCCAACTCCCCCTATAAATCGAAATTACATGCAATACATATTAATCATGCATTAAGTCCAAATGCTGATGAATGGCAGCTTTTTGGGGCAAATTTTTGCGAGCAGCTTGGGATTCCTTACCATGTCCACCGGGTAAACTTTAAACGGAATGCGAATGTAGAGGAGCATGCACGCCAAGCGCGCTATCACGTCTTTAAAAACATTTTACACGCAGACGATTGCTTATTACTTGGTCACCATCAAAATGATCAAGCTGAAACGGTGCTGCTGCAGTTATTTCGCGGTGCAGGTATTGAAGGGCTATCCGCAATGAACTCTTGGGGCGAGCTGGGAAAAGGTACGATCGCAAGACCTTTACTTGAGTATGCGCGGGCAGAACTTGCACAGTATGCACATACGCATCATTTACAATGGATCGACGATGAAAGTAACGAAGATACCCATTATTCGCGTAATTACCTGCGCCATGTAGTCATTCCATTAATAGAGCAACGTTGGCCTGCTGTTACTAAAAATCTAGCGCGTACGGCAGTTCATGCGCGAAGTGCGCTCGATAATTTACAGGCATTAGCCCATTCTGATTATCCCGAATCGCTGGCGCTCCCAACTTTAAATCGTCTGCATCTAGAACATTTGGATGAAAAGCGTATCAGCAATATTTTGCGACTTTGGTTTCGTAGTCACCAGATTAAGTCTCCGGGGACTCAAGTACTGTTGCGTGTTATCCATGAGTTAGTATATGGACGCCAGGATGCAATCCCCGAGGTTCGCTGGGGGGAAATAACGCTTCGTCGTCATCGTAATTTAATCTACTTACAAGGCCTTGATTTAACCCCAGAAACTTTATGCAGCGAAATTCCTTGGGAACAATTTCCCCATCCTCTGAGTTTGCCGCATCAGCAGATAATTGTTGCAGAACCCGCGCCCACGGGGTTGCAAGTTCCTCAACATGCACAAATTACGATTCGATTTCGTCAAGGGGGTGAGAAATTTTTATGGCATCAACAGTCAAAGTGCTTAAAAAAATTGTTTCAAGAATGGAACGTTTCGGTATGGGAAAGACCAAAAATACCCTTACTTTATATAGATGATGATTTAGCCGTTATCGGGGAATACGCAATAAGTGATCTCTTCTATGGCAATAGTGCCCCCGCATGGTGTGTACGCTTGAGAAGAGTTGATTAATACATGCTCCCTTTGCAAATTATATTGTTTTTAAGCAGCAAGTGCATTATTATTCGACCTTAAGCCTAGCAAAGATTCATATAGATTTTAATTGCTCAGGGTTTGGTTTCAGGAGAATTTACCATGTACGATAAGTCGTCTACCCCCCCTCAACGTCCCTTAAAAAAATTAAGCCAAGAAGACCGTTCAAGATCTTATATTGGTTACCTTCCACTGTTATACAAAAAAGAGGGTGATGTTCTTAAATGGCACCTGAATGATGGAAGTTCCGAACCAAAGAAAATAAAAAAAATAACGAAAGAAGACCGTGCTGGAGCTTACACCCACCTTCCAGGGCTCTAAATCATTATTCCTTGCTTTTGCTAAAGATGAGTATTTAGTGCAATCAAATATAATGAAAGCCGCATGAATTTTAGCATCTGTGCTTGTCGATAAATATTGCCTAAACATGCTTGTGAGCTAAGGATAGTTATGATTTTAGACGATGTAATCAGGGCATGTTACGAATTTATTCGAACTAATGAGCCGCTATCCTTAGTAAATATTAGAAACGCAGAAATAGGTGATTATCCTGAGGTAGATTCTAATGAATGGGCGCACCTTGTCTTTTATTTCTTTAAAAAAAATCATTTAAGCTTTAACGTATTAATGACCATCAATCATGCGCAAACGCCCGGGTTACTTTTGGAGAGCTTGAACGCACTTGAAGAATATGGAGCAGTTAATGCATTGATTCTACAATACATATTATCTCCAACTACAAAAGTTCGGGAATTTGTTCAAAATATTATTTATGCGCAGCAACATGGAATTTATTTAAATCGATATTTATTATTCTACCTTGCGCAAAATCCGGTTTCGAATCTTATAATTTCAACTTTATTTCAGCTTAAATATTTAAATACCCAAGTTTTACAAAGCTGTATGGCAGCCAAAAGTCCGGAACAATATGCTTATCATCTGGCTTGTCTGCCGCTGGATTTTATTTATCAACATGAAGCCTTTCTCTTAACAGCTACAATTAATCAATTGATGGCGCTGAACTTTTTAATCGAAGAAGGACTATTAAGTGAGGATTTGTTGCAACATATTGTAAGGATGCCTGATGACGCTTTGGATTATGTTAAAGCTTCCTCTACACTAAGAATAATCAGTCTAGATGAAGGAACTAGTAAATTAAATGAGTTTTACGAGTCAATAAAAAGAATAAACCATTTGCCTTGTAGACTGCAAAATTATGCGGAATTCAAAATTTCTTTGGTAAAAAGTCCACAATACCAGGGTTATGAACAAAAATTAAAAAAATATTATTATCCTGCCCACATCTTAAAAGCAATTAGCAATTTAACAGAACAGGGTATTTTGCAACTTCCCACAGAAACGACGAATAACATTCCGAAAATTTTTCACCAACTGAGTATGGAGTATAAAATATCTAATGATTTTGACCCAGAAAAGATTATTCAACTTACTAGCCTTTGGGCCCTATTGAAAAAGAAAAAAATCAATACCGCCGCCATGGAGACTCAATGGTTGGAAATCTCATCCCCAAAAGAAATTGAGGACCTATGCGATATTCTTAATGAGGTCGATGAAAAAGATCAAGTGAAAATTTTAAAGAGTAAATTTCCTAAATTTATTTTTTCTCTTACCAAAATTGCACCTAATATTGGTGATATTGCTTATAAGAAAATAAATGATTTGCGTGATTACTCAGCTGCACAAAGGGAAATGATGGTAAAAACAATTAAAATTATTCATCCCTTGGTCAATTTGAATAATTTTATTTTTGATAATATAAAACCACCAGACAAACTATCTGCAACTTGGTTAATAATACAATTACTCGACCGACTGAATATCAATAGTCGGGATTGGTGTAGCCGAATTATCCGGATGGAAAAAGCAGAATTATTAGAAAGGGCAGAGATTATTCGCATTTTTGAACAGAATAAAATCATTATTGATGTATCACTAGCACATGTTTTTTTAAGTTGCTCATTAGTCGAACTAAAATTATTCAAAAAAAGCATCGCATGGATTGAATTATCGCAAGATTCAATTTCAGATATCTTGGGCGCCCTCGATTTAAATGAACTGATGTCAAATTTATCTCTGCTAGAACGGGTATTCTTTTACTTAGCTCAATTCAACTTATTGTCAAAGAAGATCATTGCCAACATTGTGTATTGGACTGCTCAATATGGTCATGCGAGTGCCCCAGAGCAGTTATTTGGTTTATTAAGTCAAAAAATTAATGCGCTTATTATTCTAAGAGATGAGGGGCTCTTGGAATCCCATATTAATTTCATTGTGGGATCAGAAAATCCCTTAGATGATGCGCAATATTATCGATTGCTAAAATATTACCCTAAACTCAAATGGCCTTTATTGACAAATAATAAGCAGTATCTTAGTTTACTGCTTGCCTTACACGAAGAAGATTTGTTCTCCTATGACTATGCACAATTATTAAGTGAGTGCGAGTATGGTCAGTCTATCGTGGAATTAATTAAATTATGCCATTATTATTCTTTCAACTGCTCCGCTTTGCTTATTCGATGCTGGATACAGGATCAAATTCCCTTGGTTGATCTAATAAAATCCATGTATTTAGTATACAAATCCCAGCTCCTGACCCAAGGAAATTTTCAACTTTTATTGGCATGTAAGCAATCCTTGTCTCATCTTCACAATTTACTCAGAGAGTTCAATGGCCATCAAGAGCGCTTAACTATAGAAAAATTGCACTTATTTTTAAAGCAAGTCCAGCACCAAATTTATTTAAGTATTGAGCAGCAACAAATTTTAAATCAAGATACATGTGCTGCAGAACTTTTGTCGAGTTTAATCTATTGTCAAAAAATTGGACTTTCATACACTGAAAATTTTCACAAGCTCCTGCTGTCTGATTACCGTAATGCACTGTTTGCCTTTGAGCAGCATAAAATCGATAGCAGGAACTTAGGAGAGACGATTCTCAATTCAGATGCCCCGCTGCAATTGCTTGAAATTCTCCTGCCCACCCTTGTTAATAAAGTTCCACTACCCCGTACCCAGGTAAATAATGTGGGAATATTTGCGCCCCCATTAAATAAGAAAATAACCTACTCTCAGGCACAGGATGCAGGGCGTTTAACTCACAATAGCCCCAAACCTGTATATCAGAATCTCGCCATTCCATCAAATAAACGGTGAATTCTTAATTCGCTCCACAATTAATTGTGAATAACTTTCGTCATAAAAACAGTCGGGATGTACTTGAATAGGCGCATTGGTTTGTTGCCTTGAAGGCAGGGAGAAGAAATCCAATTTGCGCTTATGAATACGGAGCACATGCTTTATTGTGGTAATGGAAACCAAAGAGGGAGGGATATTAAATAATTTAGATGCAAGATGTGGTGCGTAGCAGATTCAAATATTGATCTGCCTGTTGTTCATTGAAAGAAGATAAATCTTTACGCATAATCGCTTTAAGGTGGTCTTTATTTAGCGGGTATACTGCTTGCCAGTCATGTAGCGCTTCCCAAACCTCAGAGGTTGCGTTATAGCCACATGTTAATGCTGTAAGTGCATGTAGAAGTCGTGCAGGGTCTTCTTGAAAGGATATATTTGCCGGAATCGGTGTCGCTAAAATCGATTTTTTATAATGTTCTAAGGCCAAACCGAGTAAGGGATCATGAACTACCCCTTGAGCATCAATATATAGACAATTATATGTAAAGTCGCGAGTTAGAGCATCTTGAAATAGAAAACTTTCCGTACTAATTTCGTTAATGGGTGAAATATAGTAATTAATGCTGATTCCATCATGTTGGTAAGTATATAAGTTTTCGTTATAAGGACATGCAGATATCCCTTGAAGGAAAAAATTTGTTTGACGTGGATTGACTACGATGTTAACACTGGACAAAGGTCGTTTATCAATGCATGCATGAGCACTAGCACCCACTAGATAATAGTTCGTATTGGGAGCAAGTTGAAAATATGGGTATATGCTATCGGGAAATTTAACCCTAAGGCATGATGCAGTCATCGCATTAATTTTTGCTTCATGTAGATTTGGACTATTTTGTAAGCTAAGGCATATGAAAAGGCGGATTCATAATCGCGTTGTTTAAGGCAAACTCGTGCAAGAGCATAACTAATTTCGTGTTGATGAGGAAAGCGTTGTTGGAGATTTTCTAGACTTTTTCTTTTATTATCTGGGGATTGCTCTGTCTTTGCAGCTAAAGTTTGAAGAAAACTGATGTTTGTATGTTGATCTGCAAGTTTATGAAATAATTCCATCCCTTGTTCTCGTAATGAAAAGCCTTCTACCATATTGTATTTTTGAACCATTTTATAAAATTTAGTTAAGCCTTGCTGATAATAAGGAAAACGTTGGATCAATTCTGCATAATAAAAAAATGCTTTTTTAATCTCACCAATACGTTCATGAGCTAAAGCTAAACCAAATAATTTTGCCTGTGGGAAGACTTCATCGTGATATTCCTTAGAAGATTTTAGCGGTGGAATTTTTGTTAATTCTTGCGGAATAATTTTGGGCCCAGGACTTAATCGATTAAAATAGGTAATGGCTAAATTATTTTTCCCAATTTCTAATGCTAGCTCCGCAACCTTGAGTATATCACTTTGTTTAGATAAACCTCTTTTAGGGCCCTTTGTTAGATAGGGTATATTCGCGCGTTTACGAAAAATATAGAGCGCCTCTTTGGGGCGATTGAGCGCTAAATAATTATAAGCAAGCGCTGAATATACTTTAAAGTTTTTGGAAGTAAGCGGGTTCTTTTGTTCGTTTTCTTTAATCGATAATTGTTGATTAAACTGTAAAACGCATTCTAGATGTTGAATGGCTGCTTCAATATTGCCCAAGTTATATTGGTAGTTACTGTAGGCAATACTCCAGTTAAAGTCACGATCTTTTTCAGGAGCTTTTAATAAAAGTTTTAAGGCTTGTTGATGTTTATTTTTGTGAGCAAGTTCCCAAGAAGCTTGCAGTATGGGATATGAGGGTGGAAAAACTCCTTTTGTATACATAATCTATTTCCTTATTTTTTTTTAAAAATAACAAGAAAAGAGGTACATATGCAACTTTTTTGTCGCATATGTATTGTTTTTATCATGAATATTTAGAATATAATTTATTCTCTTTGCTATACTTGGTTTCAAGTGAACAAAGTAAGATGAGTTAATGAAATTCACGGATGCCTTGGTAGCCTGTATTGCTTTCCAAAAGGATAAAAATAATACTGAGCTTGAACAGTTATTTAAGTTAGAAGAAATAAAAAACTATCAAAAGTACAAAGATGCAATTTATTATTTTTTTGAAAAAAAACAACTAACGCCAGATAGTTTCAATTATTTATTAAAAACTAAAGTCCCTGAACAGGTGCAGCAAGCTTATGATTATTTGCTTGGAGAAGACATTACTCCAAATCTAGATTGGTTGGTCCACACTAACCAGCCAGTACGTAAGGCTATATTTATCCATCTTTTTATTGCTGTAAATCTAGAGCGTTACCTTCCAAATTTAAATGAATTTAATTTTGGCTTAATGAATCGACCCATTGATGATTATCGAGACTTGCTCCAGCTTCTACAACAGCAAGAATTAACTTCGTTTCATACGATAAAAAAAGCATTATTACATCCTAACCCTAGATTGTTGGCGTCAATGATAGAAAAGAGCGTCAAGGAAGACAGGAATATCGATGTGTTTAATTTGTTAATCAATGCTAACCCAAGTGAGCTTAAAGCATTTGCTTGCTTGAATGCCCAGGAATATTGGACTTCTTACCAAGCCTATCTGAAGTTACATCCTGACGAAAAAGAAACTAGTTTACTTGATAGGGCCCAAGCAATAAATATTTTACATCAACAAGGATTAGCACATTATCATAATCTTAATATGCTTGAGGCGCATGTCAAAATAGCTCATGAGCATCAGGTTTACGAAGATAATCTCTATCAGAGCCTTGCGAAAACCTTAGTTTATTGTGACCTTTATCCGCAGTTAAGTATTTATCGCTCGGTTTTACTTAAATGCTATCCATCCAATAGTTTAACTGAGCATCTGCTTGATTTAATCGAAGAGCCTTATTGGGTAAGTCAGCAGGAGCTTCCAGAATTGTTTTATTATTGGCAAGTAGAACAACATAAATCACTAGAGACATACAAGTACAGTCAAAAATACGTGGATGATTGCCTCGAAGCATATAGGTTATTAAGAAAAAACGAAGATAAGCTTAAGGTAGATACTCTTGATTTAGTGAAAATGAAACATCCTTTAGATTTTATAACCGCATGCTTAGAACTTGGATCCAATTTAACCCAAACCTTGATTGATTTGTTAAAGATTTGTCCTTCACCAGTATATGGAGCGCGAATTGTAAATTTTTATCTTGAAAAAAAAGCGCATTTTGAATCGCGGTTTAATCAGATGTTGCGTGAACGCTTTGATTTAGAGCGAATCTATGATTTTTTACTAATGCTCGATCGTCATAATCAACTCTGGTTAAGGAATAGATTATATCGCGATAATTTTGGTGATATTTATTTTATTTGTAAAATTATAGATCAACTGGGGTTGCCAATTACAGATTTTTTAAAAAAGTCTAAAGATTGTCTTTATCCCGAAAAAAAAGTTGTCTGTGCGTTAAAAAGGTTAAACGAAAAGAATTATATTACTGAGGAGCTCGTGTTTTATATTCTTAATGAACCAATTTCATCCTTTTTAAGCGAGCTCCTTGCTCTCATACCTGATAATGTATCTTTTATCAAAACAAAAGAATTTATCAGTTGGATAAAAAGTCATAATTCGCAGACTTTTGCTCATTTTATAAATGCTCTCGCTTGGCTAAGCCCATTGGATGGTATTGCTCCGGAATTTATTGAATATGTAATGAAAAATCCCGACCTGCAAATAATCAACATGGCGCGTAGGTTACCCGCTGAGCAATTGAAAAAATTTCATCAAGACTTACTAGAGCAAAAAAGCGATGCTGTTGAACGTGCAGGGATTAATTATCTTACCCTCAAGTACTGTCATCAGCAAATAACCGTATCTCATCGAAATTTAAAATCCTTTTATTCCGCTATTAATTTACTTGAAGAGCATTATCAATTAGATGCTCAGCGATTCTTACTGTTAACTAAAATTGAAAAAAATCATCATACTATTGCAGAATTTCTACTACTTAATCCCAAATTAATTTTGCTCCAAGGTCACTTAATCAGTTTAAGCTCGCGCCCTAATTTACCCTCGCTATTAGATAATGCCAAAAAACTGCATGAATTTCATTTGCTGCAAGACGACATTTTTTTAAAATTAATTGAAGAAAAGTATGATTATGCCTCTTTAGTAACTTTGTGCATATACCTCGCTCAATGTGGGTATTATATGGAGTATAAAACGAACATTATTGCGCATGAGTCACCCCGTGAGTTGGTGAATATACTTTATAAATTACCTAACCTTCCAAGCGCGCTCTTTAAAACATTATTGTCTGATGATAATTATTATCAAGCTCTGTTCCAGCTGACTACTTTAAATAATTTTAGAGGGGCACCAGATGTTTTGAAACTCCTTTATTCGCTACAAGAGGTTGAGAATCCGCAATTATACGTGCATATTTTTGGAATTCTTGGCGTTGAGCAGTATCTAATTTGGGAAAAAATCACTCATTCTCCAGCGTTATGCAATTTTATATATTTAATGCTCCAGAATAATTTAACTCTAGAGAGCAAATTTATTAATTTTTTATTAACTGCAACCGAATCTGTTCGTACACGTTTCACTGAAATCTTTCTTGCCATTCATCAATTGGGTATTCAATTAACTAATGAGCAATTAAAAATGATCTTCTACTCTTCAAATCCTGAGTTTTTCCTTCAAATATGTCATTTACCAAGGATTATCAATAATCCTGAGCTCTATTCATTTGCACTTAAGTATCTTGGCGAAGAGTTTTTATTATCTTTGCAACGGCCGGACCTCACTTTAGCGGTAATCGAATATTTAATGTATCGATTTCCTAATGATATTAATAAAGCAGATTTTTTTCATCCAGCCTTAAATATTTTAATGGGGCTAAATAATAAAATACCTACCATTGAAGAGGCAATTTTATTATCTGCACATGAACATTATGAGGCGATAAGGGCCTTGTATACATTGATAAATAAATACTGTTCTCCAGAAAAAATTACCCCTTATTTATGGTCACAAATATTAAAAAATACGCACCATGATTCCTACCTTTTAAGTGCTGAGGCAGAAACTACATTTTGGCTAAAAATATCTGCTTTATCTGTCGAGGAATTTTCTCGCCAGTTCAGTGAACTATTAAATTCTTCATTAAATAGCTCAAATGAAAGTCTCTCCCCATTCCCAGAGCATTCATCAATAAACTATTCAGGAGCTTTTTTTAGACGCCCGGAATCAGAAGAGCCACCAACTAAAAAAATAAAGAATTTTGGAAGTTTTGGTAATAATTAATTTATCAATGTTTCTAGTAATAATCTAGAAACATTGATAAATGGGGTTGGGATTTAAAACTTTTGATTTTGAATTGTACGATTATATTCCAAATCAGGATCTGAATAGATTTGTTTAAGTTGTCTTGCTTCAGAATTTGGGAACAGTATATTAGAATTACTCGCATGTTTTACAACGGGCGAAGGATTATTCAAACAACGTTTATCGCTAAGAATTATTCTGCCTTCTACATCTTTAATCGTCAGTTCAATATCCAATTTTTCATGTGCAGCAAACTCAAGTTTTTCCAGAGGAACAAATTGATTTGCGTAGTCCGCTTTTAAAGAGTATTCGCTAAATTGGCCCTCAACTACTTGTACCGAGTAAGTGAATAAGCCACGCTTTGAGGCCCACACACTTAACTGTTCAGCATCCTGCAGCGCTTTTTGTAAATCGACCTCGTTTGAGGAGATGTATTCAGATGAGAATAAATTTACTACATCAGCAAGATATTCATTTTTTCTAACTTTATAGTTTATGATAAAAAATTTATTACACGATAAAAGCCGGGGGTCTTGACCTAGACGCTCCATATGCTTGGAAAGTAGATCGATTTGCCCCTCTTCATTATTATCATCATCATTATTATCGCCATCAGTAAACAAGAGATAATTGTTGTGTAGGGATAGTTTAGCTAGTTGCTCTAGTTGTTTATTAACAGTTTTGTAAAGAGCGGTTGATCCATATGCGTAGAAACTATTTACGACTTTTTTAAGATCTTCGAGTTCACCATAAGTAAAAATTTTCGTATCGCCCACGATCGTATTAAAAAATTGTAAGCTAATTTTTGCATTAGGTTGGTACTCAAATAGAGCCTCTGCAAAGCGAATTACGCTCTCTTTAAACTCTTTCATGTGGCAATACATGCTACTGCTTGTATCTAATATAAAGTGGTAATCGGGAGGGGTTACATCAGGTGGTAAGTGGAAAAATGGTTGCACCTCAATATTTCCATTTTTTAGAGTTTTTTGTGCGTAAAATATTTTCTTATTGGCAAATAACTCATGTCTAATCAAAATCAGCGGATTCGATTCCTCGATAAGCAAGACGTCAAGTGTTTTGTCCTCATTCGTTTTTAAAAGGGCGCTGATATCGATAGAAAATTTGCTATCAATAATGTTGATTTCCTCACTCTGCAATGCTTCAAAGATGGGCAAAAAGCATGAGCCTAATTCAATGTTTAAATGCTTTGTTTCTGGATCATACTGGTATTGCCAATTTTTTTCTAAAATTGGCAGCAAGGCGAGACACGCATCACGAATTGTTTGATTGCAGTATGTAGCGCTCGTTATGAGCTTGGTTATCAAGCTGCTGATGGTTACTTTTTTTCTCGTTAGCCCAAGGCTCGGATCATCAAGCAAGATGGTGGTCAGATCACTAATTAATGAATTCGCTTGTTCACGAGAGGTTGATTGAACTGATATCCATTCATCATGGCAGGTAATTGTCTGCCCAGCGAGATTGATATTCATCTTTTCCAGAAGCTTGATTATACTTTCCGTTTGTAATTTATTATTTGCCAGGCGACCCATAAATACCTCATTTTTATTAAAATAAGAACAAATTCTTGGGCATAATATAATTGAATTGTATTTAATACAAGCGGGAAATTAGGAGCATCTCGAAATAAAAAGGGGCTGTGAAACCCCTAATTTTTAGCATTCTGGAAGGTTGACTGCCAGCCCTCCCATGGAGGTTTCTTTATAAATACTTTGCATATCCAGGCCGGTTTGTTTCATGGTTTTTATGACTTTATCCAGAGAAATCTGATGTTGGCCATCACCAATGAGTGCCATTCGCGCACCATTAACTGCTTTAACTGCGCCCATGGCGTTGCGTTCAATACAAGGGATTTGCACTAATCCCAGAACCGGATCGCAGGTCATACCAAGGTGATGTTCCATTGCAATTTCAGCCGCATTTTCTACCTGAGCTACCGTCCCCCCTAACACTGCGGTAAGTCCTGCCGCCGCCATAGAGGAAGCCACACCAACTTCCCCTTGACAGCCTACTTCGGCTCCCGAAATGGATGCGCCTTTTTTGTATAAGATGCCAATTGCTGCGGCTGTAAGAAAATAGGTGTAGATATCTTCTTTATTCATCCGATCATGAGCGTGTTGGCAATATTTCAATACCGCAGGAATAATACCGGCTGCTCCATTGGTCGGTGCCGTGACAATGCGCCCGCCGGCGGCATTTTCTTCATTAACTGCCATCGCATAAAGATTGAGCTGATTCATAATATCAGAATGCTCAAATACACTTTTTACGCCTTTTTGATTCATTAATTTTTGATACAAATCTGGAGCGCGGCGTTTTAGATTTAAGCCACCGGGAAGGGTTCCTTCATGCTGGCAACCATTGTCAATACATTCATCCATGACCTGTGCGATTTCCAAAATGCCCTGATGTATTTCCTCTTCACTGCGCCAGGTTAATTCATTCGCAAGCATCAGTTCTGCAATCGTTAAATGATGTTGCTCGCAAAGAGTTAATAATTCTGAGGCGGTAGCAAAAGGATAGGGGGGTGGGGCATTTTCTGTGTCATTTTTGCCAAAATCTTCTTCGGTGGTAATAAAGCCGCCACCAATGGAATAATAGACTTGACTGATTAATAAATTTTCGCACTCATCAAAAGCAGAAAAACGCATTCCATTTGAATGCAAGGGTAATAATTCTTTTTGTAGAAACAGGAAATCGGTCGGCTCATGGAAAGGAATCTCTCGTATTCCTGCCAGATTTAATCGCTGTGACTGCAGAATTTCGTGCATGCGTGGCACCATAGATTGTGGGTCTACGGTTTCTGGGGTTTTATTTTCCAGACCATTTAAGATTGCTTTATCGGTTCCATGGCCTTTACCCGTTAAAGCTAATGAGCCATAAAGCTCAACTTTTAATCTTTGAACTTGGGGTACTAGTCCCGCTGTGAGCATCAAGTTTAAAAAAGCATTTGCAGCCAGCATGGGACCTACTGTATGCGAGCTGGATGGGCCGATACCAATGGAAAATAAATCAAACACGCTAATGTTCATGAGTGCTTCTCTGTAGGTCAATTAGTGCAAAGTGTAGAATGATTTTAACAGTTTTTGTATTTTAATTAAATCCATTGGTATTACTGGTAATTTAAAGTAAATTTAGGCACAATGAGAACGAATTTTTACGATTCTATCTTTCTAGGGATTTAATTAGTTAAGATAATCACTAAAGCTTAAAGACTACAAGGGGATTCTTATATGAAGATGAGATTGGTCACTGCCGCTGTTTTAGGATTGGCATTATCCAACGCAATGGCTGCTGATGCGTTAGTTACAGATAAAGACAAATTATCCTACAGTATTGGTGCAGATTTAGGGAAAAATTTTAAAAATCAGGGTATTGATGTAAATCCTGAAGTGTTAGCTAAAGGCATGCAAGATGGCATGACGGGCACACAGTTAATTCTCACTGAAGAGCAAATGAAAGATGTATTGAACAAGTTCCAAAAAGAATTGATGGCAAAACGCAGTGCTGAATTCAATAAAAAAGCGGATGAAAACAAAGCGAAGGGCGATGCGTTCCTGGCAACAAACAAAGGAAAACCAGGTGTTGTGGTATTACCCAGTGGCTTACAGTATAAAATCGTAGAAGCAGGTACTGGCGAGAAACCAGGTAAAAATGATACCGTCACTGTAGATTACACCGGTACGCTTATCGACGGAACGGTATTTGATAGCACTGATAAAACAGGCAAGCCTGCAACATTCCAAGTATCTCAAGTGATTCCTGGATGGACTGAAGCATTGCAATTAATGCCTGCAGGCTCTACGTGGGAAGTTTTTGTTCCTGCTGATCTTGCCTATGGTCCACGCAGTGTCGGTGGTCCTATCGGTCCAAATGAAACTTTAGTATTTAAAATTCATTTAATCTCTGTAAAAAAAGCAAGTTAATGATCGGTGAACGATAATATTGCTCAGGCCTTATTATCTTATCAATTGCCCGTTAAGTAACGGGCAATTGTGCTTTTAAAACTGTTTTCTCTGCTCATGCTTTTCCTGCTCTAACTTCAATATAAACTTTGATGAAAAAGCGTCTATTTATTGTTTTTATCCTTGGCTTTTCTTCTGGCTTACCCTTAGCAATGCTTTCGAGCACGCTACAGGCATGGTATGCAGCCAGTGGTATGTCTTTATTGCTCACCGGCTCTTTAAGTTTAATTGGTATCCCTTATGCTTACCGATTTTTGTGGGGACCTGTAGTCGATCGCTATTCCCTATGCTCTCTAGGTAAACGGCGTAGTTGGATTTTGTGCATGCAGTTGAGTTTATTAATCGGCTTTAATTTCATGGCTTGGCTCAACCCGGAACAACACCCCCAACTTCTTGCGTGTCTGGCACTTGCTCTTGCTTGTCTTTCTGCAACTCAGGATATTGCGATTGATGCTCATCGCACCGAATTCTTACCGCTACGCGAGCATGCATTGGGTGCCACCGTTGCGGTATTTGGTTATCGCTTGGCTCTTCTTTTGTCAGGAGGGGTAGCATTAATTATTGCACAGCATCACGGGTGGATGTTTACCTATCGCCTTATGGGGGGCTTACTGATCGTGGGCATGATCGCAATACTGTGTAGTGATGAGCCCATTCACAATAAATCACCAAGTTACAGTGTTAAAGAGAGTTTCATCGCACCGTTAAAAGATTTATGCTTACGTCCTCGATTTGGGGTGTTGGTTTTATTTATTCTTTGCTTCAAATTGGGTGAGGCCTTTACTACGACTACAAGCGGCATCGTTATGCCTTTTCTAATCCAGGGGGTAGGCTTTTCTTTAGAGACCATTGGTTATGTTAACAAAATACTGGGGGTGAGCGCGCTCTTAGCTGGGGGTTTAATCGCGGGTATCATCTTGTTTCGTTGTTCGTTGTATAATGCTTTATGGTGTTTTGGGATTTTACAAGCATTAACGAATCTTCTTTTTTTAGCTTTAGCAATGGTCGGCCACAATGTGCCTTTACTCTCCTTGGCTGTCTTTGCCGATAATTTTGCTGCGGGCATGGGATCTACTGCCTTGGTTGCTTTATTTATGCGCATTGTAAATAAAGATTTCACTGGAACCCAATTTTCCATTCTAGTTGCATTATCCACCATCCCCCGAACCTTCTCAGGGCCCATTGCAGCGAGCATTCAATCATGGATTGGCTGGACAGGTCTTTATCAACTTTCTGTTATTTTAGCATGTACTTTTATTCCTTTCTTGTTCCTCCTTCGCAAGGAATTGGCGTACCATCCTAAGCTTGGGGATACGCCAAGGGATGCAGCATGTCCACTGGTTAAATGAGCTCAGTTAAGGAATATGAGCTTGCTCCATGGCTACTTCATTCTGCACGGCAACGACTGTATAAGGATCTTTCGAAAATTCACTAGCAGGCCAAGCAATAGAAAGTAAGCCATTGTATAAGTATTCCAGTAAGAAATAAGCCCGACAGGTTGTATCCAGACTGTCTTCATTGTCACATACATTATTTTGGATGAAAAAATAAAACGTTAACCCCAGTTGTGCACCGGCAGTGAGGCCTTGCAGTGCACTGACCACTTTTTCTGCCACATGAGTATCCGTACGAAAGACAGAGTAGGCTGCTAGGGCGCTTTGGACTACTTTTGTTGGAATAATTGCGGCAGGAACCCAGTTTTGTACTGATGATGTGACAATTGCTGCCATGGCACTTCCGCGTTGCGTATTGCGATAACCTTGTGAGGATGAAAAAGGAGCACGCGCTCCGAAAATTTTATTGAGTAATCCTGGCATGATTTCTTCCTTTATAAAATTATTTTATCTTCAGGTTTCGCTATAAATATCATTCATGTGTATCTAATAGTAAAGCCAGCTGCTGCTTTTTTTCTTCACAATGCGGGGTTAGGGATAACGTATTTTTTCCTAATGTCTGGTACAGCTCGACAAGTCTTTGGGGTAGCGCATGGAGATGCGAAGTAATTGTTTTACTATCACCTCGCTGTAAAGGGCCTGTTAATGCATCGATGAGTGATGGGGTATTTTCTATATTATTCAGCGTATTGCGCATTAATTTAAGCGTAAGGTCGGCGGCGATTGCTTGGGGTACTTGGGCATTATTGAGGCAGGCAAGCGCACTATCCGCTAAGGTAATCAAATAATTCGAAGCAAATACTCCAGCTGCATGATACACGCTTTTTTGCGAGCCATCGATTTCATAGGGAATAGAGCCAATCGTCTTGAATAATTTAAATAAACCGGGCAGTAGTTCTTTGTTCCCCTCTATGGCACAGTAGACATCTTGATAGTCTGCAATCACTTGATAAGGCTGTGCAAAGCTATACATCGGGTGGACACTGGCTGTTGCCATTGCTTTGTTTGCAAGGGGTTCGAGCGCTGCGGCGGCTATAGAGCCGCTAAAATGAATGGCGGCACTATCACGGATGCCTGGATGATGACTAAGCTCTTTTGCTACACTAGATATGGCTTCATCCGTGGTGGTTATTAACCAGAGCTGGGCAGGGGGTAATGCTGCTAAGTGGGTAAAAGGTGTGCCCGCACCGATAAAGGCGGCGGCGGAAGCAGCACTTGCAGACGTTTTGCTATAAATACCTTGAATAATAACACCTGCACGATGGTGTAATAGGTAGGAAATACTTTTTCCAAGTTTTCCTGCACCTATCAGGTTAATCGTTAGGGGATTATGCATTAAATACATGGAGAAGCTCCAGAACTCTGGCCGGTGGTCGCGCAACGATAATTTTATTTTTGTATACGACAATAGGCCGTTGCAGCAATTGCGGGTGCGTATGTAAAGCCTGTAATAACGATTTTTTATCAGTCAAGGATAGATTAAGCTCGTTAAATAAGGGGTCATTTGTTCTGACCAAATCTTTTAAATCAATTTGTGCGAAAAAGGATTCCAAAACTTCCGGAGTCGGAGGTGATTTAATGTAATCTATAATTTTGGGTTGATATCCCTGACGCTGGATTAGTTCAATAACCAGGTTTGATTTTGAGCACTGTGGGTTGTGATAAACCGTTGGTTGCTGCATAAAATGAATCCTTTATTGATGTTAAAGTAAGCATATATGTTTTGATAGTAACACAACTCTGATTTTAGGAGCAGGCTATCACTCGTCTTTGATTCTTACGGGGCAATTATCGTGTCGAGAGAATCTGAATCCGAGGGATCTTCGCTATCACTATTTTTAGCAGCGCTTTTAAAAAAGGTTATCGGAGATCCTAAATCCCGCCCGATTTTATAGATAATATCGTGACCGAGACTTTTCTCTAAAGGATAAGCTAAAGCGATGTAATTGAGATCGTTATCGTCTAATATGATTCTGCTGATGCCATCTGAAGCTACAGAGGACTGAGTGTACGGCATTATCCGTTCAAGAATGGATTCTTGCAGGCTTGGGGGTTTATTCGTAAAAAGATTGTTCCCTTTTAAACTTACTTGGGTAACTGTTGCGGGAATAATACTGATTAATAAAACGAATTCCTCAACAGTTAAAGAATCGAGCCCATTTCTATCCAGTAGTAGCGTAGAAACATGCGCGGGTATATTGTTGATTATATCAACAATCAGTTTACCCGGTTTTCCCCTTTTAATATCCTTTGCACAGTAATTAAAGCTTCCGAGATCCAAGTCTCTTAAATCTAATATGGATACAGTTTCTGGTGTATTTTTGATCAATTTAACGAGGTAAAATGGCTCATCAATCTCTTCGTAAGTCCATTGTATTTTTTTTACTGAAGAAGACAAAGTGCCAAAGCAGTGATTTAATTGCTCATGAGTATTCGTACGAAAATCTCTAATGCTCAGAATTAATTGTGTTATTTCACGGGGTAACTGATTAAGAATTGTATCGCGCTTTACGGTATCTCGCTCATCGCGTGAAACTGGAGGTGTAAATGACAGGAGTAACACCGAGATTTTCATCGGTAAATTTATCCAGAGGCCGGGAATTTGTTTTGAATGTAACTGCTCCAGATAGTTACCTTGTAAATCCAGTGATCTAACCTGTGGAAGATAGCGTGCAATCAGTTCAAGGTATCCGGGTAAGTTACGCTCCAGATTATTTTTAAAACTAAATTCACGAATTGTTTTAGGGACTTTAAGTAAAATTTTTTTAAACAGATCATAGGGAAATTCATTACTTATCGCGGAAAGAGGATTTAAATAGTCAGTGATGAGATGATCTGCATTAAGATAGTGGATATGTGCAGGAAGCGCCGCAAGTATTTTTTCTAAAAACTCTAGAGGCAGGTTTGCAACAAATGGGAGTAAGTCAATGCCCACAAAATTGGTTGGCAGATTACGTACAATCTGGAGTATGTGTTCTAAAGGAATGAGTTTGGAAAGATGGATGGATGCTAATAAGTGTTTCCCCTCAACTTGTTGAAACTGCTCTTGAATTTGAAAAGTGATTCGTTTTTCTGTATCAATAGCCTCAAAATTTAACGTATAAGACTCCATCAATGAGTAATCGTACATAACTTATCCTGTCGAGAATTACATTACTATTATACTATAAATAGTCTTTGTGTTAAATTATTGAGCATTTTCCCTGTTTGAGATTACAAGTAATTTGCCTTCAAGAAATACAAAATTGTGTGTAAATACTGCAATTAAGTTAAGATTGTTTAAATAAATGTAATAAATCTAAATCTTAATTTTTTGTTAATTTTTCCAGTGCCATAATGGAATCGTAGTGAATAATCACTAGGAGAAACGAGATGGACAGTGTTAAGTTAGCTGAAATTATAATGCAAAAAAAAGAGGCTTGGATTAATTCCACGCAACCTCTGGCTTACACTCTAGCTATTGATTTAAAAAGACAGATTGAAGAGCTAATCACCGAAAATAACTCTACGGAGTCTACTGAAAACATCAATGCAGCCACTTTGATGGTACAAGAGTTGGATAAAGTACTAAACACATGGAAAACAAATATTATCAGCATACTTGAGGTCAAACATGAGCGCGTTAAAGCAGCTCGAACCTATGCAATTGCTCATGTCTTCTCTACATCATTAGATTTATCCAGCATGTCTGGAGCGGCAAAACAGCTTCGTGAAGAGTTATCACATACACTTAAAACACATAAGAACAAAATGATGTTTCATGACAGCAGTTTATTTGCACATATTGTTCTTCTCATCAATGATGTTTTAGAGAAATTAGGTATTAAGCAACGGTTAAATACTAAAATTTCATTTTTTGGAACGAATGCTGGGCTGAAGCAAGGAATTGACTCATTAGAAAAATCTTTGCAAGTGAAAGAGAAAATATACGAATATACGCCTGAAGTGCAATTTAAGGGGTATTAATTAAGAAGAAATTTATTAAAAAAAGAATTAACCATCAAACATCATGGTACCTAGGGTGGGACTCGAACCCACACAGTGTCACCACCAACGGATTTTGAATCCGTCGCGTCTACCAATTCCGCCACCCAGGCACTACGGCGGCCATTATAACAAATAATTAAATTCCCACAATCATTTTTACGTTATAATTATAAAAAAAGCAAAGGAGTTGATTATGAAAAGATTTTGGACTTTTTTTATTTCTATTTTTTTTACCTACAGTACGTATGCGAGTAACTGTCCAGATCCAGAAACGACCTCTTTAAAGTGGGGTGAGGTGCCACCGCCGTGGGTGGTTAGTCCTTATTCGCAATATCCCCAAGCGGATGATAACACGCGCTTTGTACGCGCCAATATTTTAATTGCCGGTATCGGACGGGGTGTAAGTTGTACTTATCATAATAGCGCCGGAGATTTTACGATTTTTCTTGAAACTGCAACCAAAATACCCTCACGTAATGATCCCAACTGGATTGAGGTCGTAGGGGGCTTTGTCTGTACCCAAAGTTTATCTCAATGTCAATTTTCAATTGCCGCACTGCAGTAAGGTCTTAATTGACAAAAAACTTATGATTAAAGATAAGCGCTTGAAAAGATTTAAAAAATTTATATTTGAATCGCCTCGATATAGGCTAATCCTCATCTCAAAGTTAAATGCATTAAATTTTATGATATAGTTGTAGGGTGTTTGTTAAATAGTTAAACAGCGTTTAATGATAAACCATATGTGTTAGTACTGATTAAGGAGAATGCAATGAATGCTATTGATTTATTAGTAAAAGAACATAATCGGGTACGTGCAATGATGGAAGATATTGCGGATGAATCTCATCATTTTGAAACGCAAAAAAAGCGCTTTGAGCAGTTGGCAGAAGATTTAATTCGTCATGAAGAAATGGAACATACAGTCTGGTATCCCCATTTCAAAAACGACGTTCCTGATACCGTAAAACATCTTTTAAAAGAAGAGCAGACTGCCGAAAAAGAAATTCATAAAATGATGCGATTGAATACTGAAAATGAATGGAAACAGCATTTTATAAAATTTAAAAAAGATGTTGAACACCATGCTCAGGAAGAAGAACAAGATTTATTCCCTGAAGTCGCAAAAATTCTCTCTGAAAAAAAGCTCTTGGAAATTGGTTCAGAAATGAATGCTTTTAAAAAAATGTATGCAGAACAAAGTAAGCACTAAATCAAAAAAAATTCCTATTAAACTATCTATCCTGCCTGAATTCAATGGATGAGTATTATAAGTAATTCAGGCAGAACACTCTGAATTCGTTCAATGAATAACCTTACCTTTAAGTTTCGGAACTTTAACGATATGATCTATGCAATTGCTCTCTTAGGGAAAAGTTATGGGAAGAAATGTTTTAGCATTATTGGGTAAAAGGAAATTTTTACCATTCTTTCTTACGCAGTTTTTGGGTGCATTTAATGACAATGCGTTCAAACTCAGTATGCTCACCCTCATCAGCTATCGTCTGACTCAAGTTCAAGCGGTTTCTGAATACTACCAAGCCATAGCCAGTATTATCTTTATTCTCCCGTTCTTTCTCTTCTCAGCTATCGCAGGACAACTGGCGGATAAATACAATAAGGCTTTACTTATTCGCATCATCAAGCTCGCTGAAGTAGGTTTTATGATAATTGGGAGTTTTGCACTCTACTATGGGTCGGTATTTTGGATGATGTTCACCCTGGCAGGTATGGGGACGCATTCCACTTTTATGGGGCCAATTAAATATGCGATTATCCCCGATCATTTGGAACAAGATGAGTTACTGGGCGGCACAAGCCTTGTTGATGCCAGTACCTTTGTGGCGATTCTCTTAGGTACAACCTTGGGCTCCTTAGCAATTGGTGTCGAAGGCGCACCATACACCGCAATTTTTATGACAGTAATCGCTGCACTGTGTGGACTTTTGGCGAGTGTATTTATTCCTCCTGCACCTGCAGCCTACCCAAGTCTGCGGGTAGATTTTCTGTTTTGGCGTGCAACACGAGATTTACTTATTCAGGCATTGGCTTATAAAAAAATCCTATTTGTCATTTTAATTCTATCCTGGTTCTGGCTTATTGGTACGATCTTACTGACTAAATTACCTGACTACACTCATTATGTCCTGGGCGCGGACAATACAGTATTTGCTTTGTTTCTTACGCTATTTTCGGTGGGGCTTGCTACCGGATCCTTAGCAGTTAATCTTATTTTGCGGGGAAAAATAATTTTAACAATTGTCCCTTGGGCGATGATTGCATTTACCTTTTTTGCACTCGATTTGGCACTTATTTCCAAGCAAACAATGACCACCGATTTATTAACCATACATACCTATTTTGAACAATTTCGCAACTGGCGGATCGCTGCGGATTTTTTTCTAATGGCTATGAGCTGTGGTTTATTTTTAGTGCCGTTATATACTTATTTGGAAGTAAAAAGTCCACCTAAAATACGTGCACGAGTTATAGCTACGAATAATCTGTACAACTCACTTTTTA
This sequence comes from Legionella sp., assembly GCA_017306715.1. Lineage (GTDB taxonomy): Bacteria > Pseudomonadota > Gammaproteobacteria > Legionellales > Legionellaceae > Legionella. The sequence goes on from JAFKHV010000029.1 coordinate 27,904, forward strand.
TGGTTTTAGGAACGCTACTGGTCATGCTGTTATTGCATTGGCAGGTGACCATTCCTCAGGTTTTTTTAAGTGTTGCTTTAGCTACTTTATTAATTGCAGCAGCGATTGGTATTTTATTAAAGCGTATCGACATGCAATGAACGGTGTTTGCATTATGCAAACACCGTAGGGGATAGCCAATCGCGTGCGGGTAAAAATTCAGTATACAATCTGGATTCCTCAGTACCTGGCTCAGGCTGTATATTGTAATCCCAGCAGACTTCTGGCGGGAGCGACATCAAAATGGACTCAGTTCGCCCTCCGGATTGTAATCCAAACAAGGTCCCCCGATCGTAGACTAAATTAAATTCCACATAGCGTCCGCGACGGTAATGCTGGAATGCTTTTTCTCGCGTGCCATACTCATGATGCGAACGCAGCGCAACTATGGGTGCATAAGCTTGAGGGTAATGGTTTCCGATACTTTGCATTAAGCCAAAGCTATGAGCAAAGTCTTGTTCATTGTAATCATCAAAGAATAGCCCACCAATCCCTCTAGCCTCGTTACGATGTTTAATAAAAAAATAATCATCACACCATTTTTTAAAGCGCGGATAAATGTGCTCACCAAAGGGTAAGCATGCTTTTTGTGCGACTTGATGCCAATGAACACAATCCTCAACAAAGCCGTAATAGGGAGTTAAATCAAATCCACCGCCAAACCACCAAATTGGGGGGGCGTCGACACGCTCCGCAATAAAAAAACGTACATTCGCATGTGAAGTAGGTACATAAGGATTTTCCGGATGCATCACCACCGAGACTCCTAATGCGGTAAATTTACCTCCCGCAAGCTCAGGACGATGTGCACTTGCAGAGGGTGGGAGTTGGTTTCCGGTAACATGAGAAAAATTAACGCCCCCTTTAGCAAAAACTTGGCCATTTCTAATCACGCGCGTGATGCCACCGCCACCTTCCGGGCGTTCCCACAAGTCTTCTTCAAATTGCGCCTTACCATCTAATGTTGCAAAAGTTTCACAGATTGAATTTTGTAAATGCAATAGATATTTTTTTACTTGTTCTATAGCTTGTTCAGGAAGCACATTATGGATTGACATAGTGGATACTCAAATTTATAGTAGATTCTCATTATTAAATTTTTGGTGATTTTCGGGATGAAATATCTCCAAAAATATATTTTCGCACTTAACAGAAGTAGACACAATGTAAAAAGCATTGAGCTAATAGATACAGGGAGTATTTATGTCGTTAAGTTTTGATTCGTACTTTGGTGTTCATGCCAAAGCGTTAATTGGCCGTGATCACCGCGCTTCACTGCTTGCACACAATATTGCCAATACCAACACACCAAACTTCAAAGCTCAGGATATAGACTTTAAAGAGTACTTATCCTCTCAGCTCGGCTCTCAAGCGCAACAGATGCAGGCAACGAACTCGGGGCACATCCAACCTGGAGGTGCTTTTTCGGCGAATTTAAAATATCGCAACACTGCTCAAACCGCTTTAGATGGAAATACGGTAGATAAAGACCTTGAAGTTATGGAATACACAAAAAACTCACTGAATTATCAAGCCAGTTTAAATTTCCTTAACAATAAAATTAAAAACATGATGCTGGTATTAAGAGGGGAGTAATTGTGTCTATTAGCAATATTTTTAATATCGCAGGTTCTGCATTAGTAGCAGAAACTGCCCGCCTAACCACAAGTGCTTCGAATTTAAGTAATGCTAATGTGGAAACTGGGAACAAAGAAGAGGTTTATAAAGTCCAATATCCCATATTTAAATCAGCACAAGAAAGTGCCAACCGTTGGATGAATGAAGTTCATTCAGGCGGGGTGCGTCTTAAAGGCACTTATGTCAGTCAAGCCGAACCAATTCAGCATTATCAGCCGAATAATCCCATGGCGGATAAAGATGGCTTCGTTTATTCGCCAAATGTCAGTTATGTTGAAGAAATGGCCAATGTCATCTCCGCTGCCAAGTCTTATCAAATGAATGTCGAATTAGTAAGTAATGCCAAAGTCTTGATCCAACGGACTTTGCAACTGGGTGAATAGCACACAAGAGGATAAAAATTATGACCACTAACGCTGTGAATGGAGCCGGTGGTTCGGCTACGACAACTCAAATAACCCCAAGCAATCTGGGACAACAAGATTTTTTGCGCTTAATGGTGGCGCAAATACAAAATCAAGACCCATTACAGCCTCAAGTTAATGGTGAGTTTTTATCACAACTAGCGCAATTTAGTACCAACGATGGTGTGAATAAAATGCAAGAATCTATGCAGCAAATGGCTAATTCACTGCAATCGAATCAAGCATTACAAGCATCGGCGTTGGTAGGACGAAAAGTATTAGTCGCCAGCGACGCCTTAACACTTGAAAAAGACGGTGATGCAAAAACAGGTATTGACGTACCCCCTGGGGCAACCAACTTAGTGGCGTATATTTACAACGATGCCGGTGAATTGGTTAAGACGATGAACTTGGGTAGCAAAGAGGCAGGATTTGTACAATTTCCCTGGGATGGCTCGGGTCAAGATGGTAAACGCTTAAATGAAGGGCGATATCGTGTATCCGTACATGGAACCTACATGGGGCAAGAAGTGGCGTTTAAAACAATGACTACTGCGAATGTAGATAGCGTAAGTCTTGGCCAAAATGGGGAAGGATTAAGATTAAATGTAGCGGGAGTGGGTGCTGTTGGATTAGATCAAGTAAGACAAATTACCGTTTAAGCAGGAGACAACAATGATTTTTGATACTGGCATAAGTGGTTTGCACGCAGCAGCAAGTCATCTGGATGTAGTTGGAAATAATATCGCCAATTCCTCCACGGTTGGTTTTAAAGGGTCTCGTGCTAATTTTGGCGATATCTATTCTTTCGGCGGTTATAGCTCCGGAAGCACCTCAACGGGTAATGGGGTCATGCTCACCAATGTGCAGCAATCTTTTGCGGCCGGTACCTTGACCAATACGAACAATACTCTGGATCTCGCGATTAGCGGTAGTGGCTTTTTTATATTAAGCAATAATGGTGCAACGTGTTACTCTCGTGCGGGACAGTTTATTTTGGATAACCAAAATTTTATCACGACAACGGATGGTAAAAATCTAAGAGGCTATCAGGCTGATAACGCGGGAAATATCACCGGTGCGATTGGTAATCTCCAAGTGAATATGTCTAATTTAAAACCGCAGGCAACATCAGTTGCTAAAGTCGGCGCTAATTTAAATTCCCAAAGTACACCACCCGCTGCCGATTGGGCAGGTGGCGCAAGTCCTGCGACCGATACGTATAATAATACGACCTCAATGACTATCTACGATAGTTTAGGTAATTCGCATGTATTAAGTATTTATTTTATCTACGCAAACGCAGCAGCGGCTGCAGGCGATCCAGATGCTGCATCCCCTGCCGGAACCACAAACCAATGGTACGCCGCGTTTCAAATCGATAATCAAGATGTGCCACCCATCACTACTCCGGGTAATTCCAGTAATCTCTATGCAGTCAATTTTAATTCCGATGGTTCGTTTAAATCCGTACAAGATACGAGCGGGAGTGCTATTGCCAACAACCTTATTCCCATGAGTATGACCTTGACGAATGGCGCTAATCCATTGAATTTCAACGTTGATTTGACCAACTGCACCCAATTTGGTAGTCCATTTGCAGTGCAATCGGCGAGCTCTAATGGTTATACCACCGGAAATCTTGCTGGTTTGGAAATTAGTACAGACGGGATAGTATTGGGAAGTTACTCAAATGGGCAAAAACTGGCGATGGGACAGATTATTCTGGCTAATTTTGCCAACCTTAATGGTTTACAAAATATTGGGGATGTGTGCTGGAGCGAGTCGGCGGCATCTGGACAAGCTTTGATTGGCACACCTGCTACCGGTAGCTTGGGCGCAATTTTCTCTGGAAGATTGGAGGAGTCAAATGTGGATATTACCAGTGAATTGGTAGACCTCATCGGCGCGCAACGCGATTACCAGGCGAATGCACAAACGATTCGTGCAGGCGACACGATAACCCAGACCATCATTAATTTGCGCTAGGAGATAGGTGATGGATCCAATTTTGTATAATGCGGCGCAGGGTGGGCTTGCGAATTTTAGACGTCAGGAAATCATGGCCAACAATCTCTCTAATGCCGCAACCCCTGGATTTAGAGCGGATCTATATCAGGCTCAGTCTTTATATGTACAGGGAGCTGCAGGAGCCAATAACTTTGGACAATCTTTTACTGTGCAAAATGCCAATGGGATCGATTTTACTCAAGGCAGTGTGATTCCCACGGGCAGAAGTATGGACATCTATGGCAATGAGAACTCCTGGATTGCGGTGAAGGGAAGTAATGGTCAGGAAGCCTATACTAAAACCGCGAGTATGCGCGTTGATGCAAATGGATTATTAGTCACCTCCTCTGGAAAACAGGTGCTTGGGGCAGGCGGTACCCCCATTGCCATTCCGCCTGCTCGTTCTGTTGATATTGCGCCCGATGGTACCATCACCGTCATTCCTCAGGGAGGCGATGCACGCAGCCCCACGTTCATTGATCGCATCAAAATGGTAAAACTTGATAAAACCGCGGTGTTGAAAAATTCCGATGGTTTATTTCAATTAAAAACAGGAGGGAAAGCTCCTGTTGATGGTAACGCGCGTTTAAGTAGTGGTGCTTTGGAAGGTTCCAACGTCCAAGCAGTGGATCAGATGGTTACTATGATTCATGCGGGACGGGATTTTGAGTCGCACATGAATTTACTTAGTACCATGGGTGACAATTTACAAAAGTTAACAGAACTTTTAGGTGATTGATACAGAATAGTACATAGCTAAAGACTAAGGGAGAGATACATGCAACCAGCATTATGGGTCAGCAAATCAGGCCTAGAAGCCCAGGAAAAAACGATTGCGACCATTGCCAATAACCTGGCAAACGTCAACACCACCGGCTTTAAAAAAGATCGGGCACAATTTGAAGATTTACTGTATCAAAACAGCAGCCAGGCAGGTGCTCAATCTTCTGAAAATACTATTATCCCTACCGGGATTAACGCGGGAACTGGAGTACATCTGGTTGCGACCCAAAAACTTTTCGAACAAGGCAGCATTCATCAAACCAATAATCCCTATGATATTGCCATTCAAGGACAGGGTTTTTTTACAATTTTAATGCCTGATGGTACCCAAGCATATACGCGTAATGGTGCTTTTACCATTGATAGCACTGGACAACTTGTCGACAGTCATGGTTATTTGCTGCAGCCTTCCATAACAATCCCCAATCAGACTTTAGGCGTTACTATAAGCCAGGATGGTGTGGTGAGTGCCACTGTTTCTGGCTCAACAACACCTACAAATTTGGGTACGATTCAGCTGACTAATTTTATGAATCCAGCCGGTTTGCAGCCCATGGGGCAAAACTTGTTTATGGAGACTCAATCCAGCGGAAATCCTATTTTGGATAATCCAGGAAATAATGGTTTGGGAACGTTACTGCAAAATAATCTGGAGGCATCTAATGTGAATGTCGTCGAAGAGTTGGTGAATATGATTCAGGCTCAACGAAGCTACGAGATTACCGCCAAAGGCATGCAAACAGTGGATAATATGTTGCAGTATTTAAATCAAACGGTTTAAAAGAATAATTAAATGAATTTATCAAATATTATCTCTCTAGGAATGGTGGCCTTGCTTCTGGCTGGGTGTGATGCGTTAAACCCACCAGTGGCTGGGAAAAATCCCGATTTTGCGCCAACATATCCTGCGACACCCGATCCAAAGCAACTGCGCCGCGAATCAGGGGCCATATACGATCCTGAGACGGCTTTGCCTCTATTTGAAACTGCACGGGCACGACATGAGGGAGATATCATCACCATTTATTTGCTGGAAAAAACCAATGCTTCAAAAAATGCAACCTTACAGCAAATGAAAAATGATACGAATGTGGTACAAAATAAAGTATTCCTAGGTCGGCCTATTGAACTAGGAGGTGGCTACAGTATGGATTTTAACTTGAGCAACCAAAGGCAGTTTAATGGCCAAGCCCAAGCAGTACAAAATAACCAATTAGCCGGAAGTATTTCAGTTACGGTAAATCGTGTGCTTGCCAATGGTAATTTGGTAATTCAAGGTGAAAAATGGGTAAAAATAAACCAGGGAGAGGAATACATCCGTTTATCGGGTATTGTAAGACCCCAGGATATTAGAGCGGATAACTCCACCACCTCCGATCGCATAGCCAATGCACGAATTTCATATGGCGGTACGGGGCAGGTGAATAATACGAATGCCCAGGGCTGGCTATCTCGAATTATGTGGGGTCCTTTATTCCCGACTTGATGTACACACTGTTTCCCATGATTGGGGTGCGTTAAAATAACGGCTCATTATTCTTTAACGCGCCTCTTTTCAGGGAATTGCTGCAAATCCCGACGGGGATGAGCTACTCAATATTATGATAGGAAATTTCCATGCGGCGTATGCATATTTGGTCTTGGTTTTTTTTAACTTTGCTTGGCGCAGGTCTTGTCCATGCTGAGCGTATTAAAGATGTGGCAACGTTAGCTGGAGTACGAACCAACCAATTGGTAGGTTATGGGCTTGTGGTAGGTTTAAATGGAACGGGTGATAAAAATGGTACCCGTTATACCGAGGACAGCTTTGCGAACATGTTAACACAATTGGGTGTTAATATTCGCGCAGGGACGAAACTGAATTCGAAAAATATGGCCGCGGTTATGGTGACCGCCAGTTTGTCTTCTTTTATGAAAAAGGGGCAGACGCTTGATGTAAATATTTCTTCAATTGGTGATTCAAAAAGCTTATTGGGGGGCACCTTGGTTATGACCCCCCTTAAAGGTACTGATGGACGTGTTTATGCCATAGCTCAAGGAAATATTATTGTTTCAGGGATCAGCGCCTCTGGAAATGATGGGTCGAGTGTGACGATTAACGTTCCAAGTGGTGGTCGTATCCCCAATGGTGCAACCATTGAGGCCGATATTCCAAATCCATTTTATTATTTAAAAAATCTTACTTATAACTTACACACTCCGGATTTTACAACGAGTAAGCTGATGGCAGATACCATCAATCAACAGATGGGACCAGGAACAGCCAAAGCCCTCGATGCGACATCGGTTATGATTACTGCACCAATTAAGATGGGAAACCGGGTCGATTTTGTCTCCGTACTGGAGAATTTGGAATTTAAACCCGCACAAGCAATGGCTAAAATCATCATTAATGCCCGCACCGGTACTGTGGTTATTTCTTCAAATGTGGTCGTAAAACCTGCGGCAGTCTCGCATGGCAACTTGGTGGTGAGTGTTACTGAGACTCCAGTTATTAGCCAGCCTAATGCTTTTGCACGCGGAAGAACGGTACAGACCCAGCAATCCCAGGTAAATGTGGCGCAGAAAAATAATCACGCGTTCGTCTTGCCCAAAGGCACAACCTTAAAAGATATCGTCCGCGGTATTAACGCAGTTGGCGCAACACCTGCGGATGTCATCTCTATTTTGGAGGCCTTGCAGCAAGCAGGGGCGTTAAATGCAACCTTAATTGTGATTTAAAAGTAGAAAGGAGCCTGTAAATAATCTCGGTTGGTTGTTTTATATTAAACTAAAATTAAACAATAGATAAAAAGTGGTAAAGAGGTTTACCCGCGACGTTCCGCGACCTGTTCGCGGAATCCAGGCACTGTGCAGTTCTTTGGATCCCGCGAACGCGTCGCGGGATGTAGGCGATGAGGATCTGGAAATAAACAAGGTCATAAAAGTAAGAAGGTTTTCAGAGATGCAAAAAAGTATCGAATAGGGAAAAAAGTAGTTTGAATTTATTAAACCGGACTATCATGTCCAGGTCTAAATAATAATATGGCAATTAATGAAATAAAGGAAGTTAGTCCATGATTACAGGAATCGCCGCAAGTGATTTTAATGCACTGTCTGAATTGAAAGCACAGGCTGCGCAGGATGCTAAAGGCACGGCACTTGAAGTCGCCCGGCAATTTGAGGGAATTTTTTTACAATCAATGCTCAAAAGTATGCGCCTTGGCGTTCATTTTCTTGATGAATCCAGTCCTTTTCGTGGCAAAGATCGGGAAACCTTTGAAGATATGCTGGACGCACAATATGCCAGTGAAATTGCTGGAAATAAAGGAGTCGGATTGGCCGACATGTTACAGCGGCACTTAGAGTCTGTGTCCGCTAATGCACGCCAGACATCGGGACCGTCAGTAATACCCGTGGACATTTCCCCAATTAAGTCATCCACGGATCCCAGTGAGCCTCGTCAAGCGTCAAATGTTCTTGAAGAATTTATTAAATCAATATGGCCACAGGCTAAAGCTGCCGCAGCTAACTTGGGTCTTGATCCTAAGCTCCTGGTTGCACAGGCTGCACTTGAGACGGGATGGGGCAAATTCATCAATAAAGATAGTGCGGGTGAAAGTACGAATAACTTATTTAACATCAAGTTGGGTAATAATAAAACATTTGCATCGGTGACTGTACCGACAACAGAATATACGGACAATCAGGCATTCAAAACCACCGCTGAATTTAGAAAGTATGCATCCGTTAATGAGAGCTTACAAGATTACGTCCATCTCATTCGTGATGATGCGCGTTACAATCTGGCGCGAGCCAATGCTCAAAATCCAGCACGTTACGTTGAGGAGTTAAGCCGTGCAGGTTATGCAACCGATCCCCACTATGGTGAAAAAATACTTGCCATCTTTCATGGTACTGAATTAAATCAAGCAGTATCTCGATTAGAAGATGAAGTGGCGGTTTGATAATTCGCAGATAATGGTATAAGTTGTATTGAGGTAACTTAATGATTTAAAGAGGTATTTACACACTATATGTGACTATTTGCATCAGGGAGCGAATAATTATGTCATTACTGGGTATTGCTTATTCTGCATTAAACGCTTTTCAGTACGCTTTAGATGTATCCGGAAACAATATTGCTAACCTGACCACCAAAGGATATTCACGTCAGAATATTTTATTATCTCCTGCGGCCAGTGAGCGTTATGGAGCGGCGTATGTGGGTACGGGAGTACTCGTAAACAACATATATCGTAACTCGGATCAATTCGCAAATGCACAGGTGCGTAGTACTTTAAGCACAAAAACGCAATTTGAAACCTTTCTTCAGCAAGCGGGTCAGATTGACAAACTCATTTCGCAAGGCGGAAGCAGTATCTCCAGCGCTTTGGAGTCTTTTTTTAATGCATTTAATCAGTTGAACAATGCCCCCGATAGCTCATCATCCCGCGGGGTTGCCTTAAGTCAAAGCCAAATGCTGGTGCAACAATTTAATTTCCTGCAAGCAAACTTAGATGCAGTGCAAGAAAATAATACGGCCCAAATTAATGCTATGGCGAGCCGAATGAATCAAATTGGCACTGATTTAGTGAATCTGAACGCAGAGATTATGGGGAATCAAACATCACCAGAATTACTCGATCAGCGCGACCAACTCCTAAAAGAACTATCCGAATACACTGAACTGACCGTAGTCTTTATGGATAATGGCACGGTGAATGTGGGCATTGCTACGGGTGAGATGATGGTTATTGGATCAGATCAACGTTTTCTAAGTGTTAAATATGACCCTTTAACAACTTTAGGGACCCGGATTTTATTAGGAAGTGAAACCTCAAATCTTGATATATCGGCGGAAATGACCACCGGTAAAGTGGGTGGGTTAATGAATTTTGAACGCACCGTTATTGCTCCGGCAAGCCAAACTATTGGCTTAATGTCTATCGGTTTAGCGCAAACATTTAATGCACAGAATCGCTTGGGTATGGATTTGAATAATCAACTGGGGCAAGATTTCTTTACAGATTATAATACCCCAGTAAAGCAGCTCCAACGCACGATTGCGGCAGCCAGTAATACAGGCACTGCGGCACTATCTGTCGCAATCACTGATTTATCGAAGGTACAGTTAAGTGATTATCAGCTCGTTGTGAATGACACGGCAACCAATGAGATTCGTTTAATTCGCACCGCCGATGGTACCTCGCGTACGTTTACCTTAACCAGTAATCCGCCCGCGCCTCCGGCAGGACAAGTCGAAGTAGATGGTATGACCATTACCGTCGATAACCTGGCCAATTTAGCCAACAACGACAGTTATACTTTGTCGCCAACTCGAGGAGCTGCACGCGATTTTTCGTTGCTGATCACGGATCCAAATTTGATGGCTCTTGCCGCAGCGGTTCGTACCAGTGCTGCGGTTAACAATACCGGTAATGGTGCGATAAAACTCGATACGGTGCTTAATACAACCTCGGTTCACGATCAATATCGAATTGATTTCATATCGCCAACTCAATTTAATGTAATTGATGTGACTACGGCCACAACCGTAGCTGGTCCCTTACCGTTCACGCCCAATACCGATAATATTGTTCCGATACCCGATAGTACCAATCCTTCTTATTCAGTTGTGCTTTCTGGTATGCCTAATGCTGGTGATCAATTCACAGCGCAATACAATCAGGGTGGTTTTGGTGATAACCGCAATGGTTTATTGCTTGCAGGGTTACAAAGATTACCTGTTTTTGATAATGGCAATCAAAATCTGTTCGAATGCTATTCTGATCTATTGTCCAATGTTGGCGCACAAACGAGCTTAGCTTCAAATCGCGCGGCTGCATTTGACGTACTACACAAGCAAGCGCTGAATTTTCAGGAAAGTAAAAGTGGCGTGAATTTAGACGAAGAAGGAGCGAATTTAATTCGTTTTGAACAGGCTTATGCAGCGGCGGGTAAGTTGATGGAAGTGTCTAATCAAATGATGCATGTACTCTTTGACATGGTGAGGTAATCAATGCGTATTTCGACAAATCAGATTTACCAAAATGGGTTAAGCAGCCTGTTGGCTCAACAAGAGCGCGTAACCAATTTACAAGAACAGTTGGCAACTGGACTAAAGGTTAAGTATGCGTCCGATGATCCCATTTCGTTTACTCAGATTGATTGGATGAATCAAAGAATCAGCACTACTGAGTTGTTACAGAAAAATTGTATGAATGCCAGCAATGCGCTTAATCTGGAGGAATCAGTATTATCCAATTGTGTATCCAACTTACAGCGACTTCGTCAGATTCAAGTTGAAGCAGGTGATGGCAGTAAATCAGAAATACAACGTCAAGCACTCGCGACGGAAGCTCGTGATATTTTGACGCAAATTCAGGCATTTGCAAATTCAAAGGACAATGATGGTAATTACCTTTTTGCAGGCGCGCAAACCGGAACCATGCCTTTTAGCTTAGATGCTACGGGTCAATATATTTACAATGGGGACAGTACGCAACGATTCCAATTGATTGCTCCCAGTTTGCAAATTGCCATTAATGATGTAGGTGATGAAATTTTTATGCGCATACCTGATGGTAATGGTGATTTTTCCGTATCCGCAACGGCCGCGAATCAAGGAACCGGAACCATGACTACCGGTGCGGTTACCGATAGCAGTGCTTATATTGCTGACGACTACACTGTAAATTTTGCGACCAATAGTGCGGGGCAGTTGGTCGTGATGGTAAGCGGTGCTGCTACTGGTACGGTTATTCCTTCTTCGGGTATTGTCGATGATGCACCGTTATATCAAATGGGGATGTCTTTAAGCTTTAATGGATTAACAGTTGAAGTATCTGGAATGCCGCAGGCGGGCGATTCATTTCAGATTAAGCCATCTGAAAATACATCGTTGTTTGCAACCATCCAAGATATGGTTAACAATTTAAATTTACCTTTTACCACTGCGGTAGAGAAAGCCGCGACCGTGA
>JAFKHV010000030.1 GCA_017306715.1 Legionella sp.
GTGGAGGAATTATTAGATATAACCACAGGTCCTACGGATCAGGGGGTGCGTCTGGTTCCCCTGGAATATTATAACGGTTTGCACATTGAACTCGATGAGATACAAAATAATGCAAAAAATGTAAAGTTACCGGCTTTAATTAGTGGCGCTCCAGGTTCCGGTAAGTCTTGTGTAGCCCTTGCGGTTTTAGCTCAGGCGGTAAGATTGGGTGTCACTTTAGATAAAACCATATGCTACATCACGGAATCTCCCTTTTTGCAAGAGCGAATGCAAACCATGTGGTCAGAACATCCTTTGGCACAAAATCTGCCCTTAAATCGAGTGCAATTTATGAGCTTTGAGCAGGTAATGCGTGCTCAATGTGAACATCTTGCGGGTTTAGAATCGGTAGGAGAACCATTTTTTGCTGCTTGGTTTAAAAATTATCAGAAAAAAAATCAGAAAGTGATTGTGCTAAAACAACCAGTAGCCTTGATTTATCAGGAGCTTTGTATTCTTAGTGCTTTAGCAACAGAAGAATATTTGCAGTTGGGTAAACGACAAAGTCTAGTCGCCGATGAGAGCAGCCGGCGCTGGTTAATGACGATGAAATCCCATTACCAGGAATTTTTACAACTAAATAAAAAGGTGGACTTTCATTTATTTACTTATCCCTCTCCCGTCTCTAAATATGGGCTAATAGTCGTCGATGAAGGACAAGATTATACCGCATTGCAGCTGGAGCAATTGGCCCAGCTATCAGGATTTCAAATCCTGATTTGTCAGGATACATTACAAAGTGTTTATGAGGTTAAAGCCCATAGTATACGTTTCGAACAAAAATTATTTACGCAAAATATTAAATTATCACGTACCGAACTTCAGGGTACTTATCGTTGTCCCCTTAAAGTAGTCGACGTTGCTAATCGCTGGTTAGAATTAAAATACCTTTTATTGGGTGGGACGAGTGATAAATATGAGGCCGGTGTGATTAAACCGCATCAAGATGCTGTTCAGGGCACAGTGCGTTGGTATGCAGAGCAGCCAACTGCTGAAGATTTAGCTTTATTAAAAAGCTATGCCCAAACTACACGCTTTGCGGTGGTTACCACCGCTGATCGCATTACCGAAGCACAACAGTTATTTGGTACCCCCTTAGTATTTACCGCGGCGCAAATAAAAGGTCTGGATTATGAGACTGTTTTATTATACCAGCTGCTTAATACCCCGGCGTTGATCGAGGCGAATAAGCGGTTACAGAAAAAATTTCCACAAGGAATAAATTTTTTTAACACAAGTCATCATCGTGCTAAATTTTCTAGCGAAGAGGAACATCTACTGACCGCATTTAACCAAGTGTTTACTGCGACAACCCGAATGACGCAGCAGCTGCTGGTTTGGCAAAAAATAACGCATGACATCGGTATTCTGGCAAACAGTTGGCAAAAGACATTTATATCCGAGCAGGATAACAGTTTGCTCTTAGTCGATGATGTTGCAACAGATTGGCAATTGGAAGCAGAGAGACAACAGTGGATGGGCAATGACGACATTGCAGAAGCCATCATCCGCGAGAAAATTAAATCGACAGAGCCGCATCAAACTTCAAAGATAGTGGTCGAGAAAAAGGCTAAGCAACAGGAAAATTCCGCCAATACGGGCCTGATATCAGAAAAAAAACTACGAGCTTGTCTTAGAGACACTGAAGCACTAAGCTATTTATTTACCATCAATGCTGGCAGCTGCATTCTTATCCAAGTGTTCCAACATCCAAAATTGGAAAAAATACTCTTGTCTGGCTTAACGCATACTTACCTTAAAATACGGTTTGTAGAAGAACTCTTGAAAACAAAATTAAATGCAAAACCCTTATTAACCGAACTGATAAAACTAAAGGGTTTTGCAACATTTATGAGAAAAAATTCTGATCTATGGGTCTTGGTACCTTTGCAGTTTTTGGGACAAGAATTTTTAAATCAGAATGGTGAAAAAACCACTTTTTTCAAAGAAATGGTTAATTCATCGTTGGGGTGCGAATTTCTAAGTATTTGCTTAAAAAGTTCGGGTATCTTAGTAGATAATATAAAATATGAAAATCTAATAGCCTGTTCGTTAAACGAATATCCTATATTTGTCTCATTAATTATCAATCAGCAATCTCCACAAAATCTTTTGCAAGAGCTCATCCATAAATTTCCTACTCATTTTAAAAAAATGCAAGCCAATGATTTAACGAATATTTATCCAGAAAGTTTTAGTAAAATGGCTCATACGTCTTTGTTATATTGGTTGGCAAGCTGTGGGAAAAATACCCTTTCTATTTTATTGACCAGCTTACCTCATCTCGTTCTGTCACAATATGCATTCGATTATTTTGTTTGTTTTTTCTACGAATATAAAGAGCGCCGCTCAGTGTTTTATCATTTATTCGTCGAAGAACAAGACGCATTTAATGAAAATATTTGGAATGATTATGGTTTTAATAAACTACTCAATATTCCAGAAAATGAGTTATTTGCCTTGTTGCGTAGAAAAAACAATTGGTCCGACCAATATTCTTTCGATTATACCCATTTGTATCAATTAGCCCGGACTTCCTCTGGATGCGGATTTCTTTTGTATCTTATCAAATTAAAACCACAGCTTCTTACCTCTCTTAAGCAGGAAGATTTACTGCAGGTGCAATTTTTTAATAGCTATCAAGACAGCGTTTGTAGCGCCTTAGTTCGCAGTGCTCCAGGAAGGCAGATATTAAACACACTAATGCAATTAAATCCACTCCTGTTTCAAGGCATAACTTTAAATTGGTTAAGACAAGGGCTCGCAGATGAAGAGAATGCCACGAATTTGTTTCATCTAAGTAAGGACAACCAAGGAGTGGGTTTTCTTTTTAATTTAATGCAAATGAATCCTGAGTTACAGGGCATCGAGTATGTATATCTTGGTTGTCCTTACAGTAATCGTCACGAAGGATATGTTAATGCCAGCGCTTTTTATAATTTATCAAAATCAAATAATGGACATAAAATTCTTGAATTATTGCTCCATAAGGAACAATTTTTAGCAAAGATTGGTATGGGGATGCTCACTCTGAACACGTATAGTGGTGACAAATGCCTCTATCATTCATTACATCTTCTCGTGCAATACCATTCCTTTATGGGGCTAGATAATCCCATTTGGATACAACTGATGGACCGTCGCGCAGACCTTAAGTCGGAGATTATGGGGCAATATCTTCTTGATTATTACGGTCCTATAAAAAATTGCTTTCTTTTTTGTGCGATGATTGAAACTGCTATTGGCAAAAAATGCTTGTATGATTATTGGCAAGAGGGTAATCATTTTAAAGAATTTTTAACGGCGTATGAAGATAAACTGAGTTATGGAAAAATCAAGTCTTATACCGAAGAACGCATGAAGGTCCCAGCGAAAATCATTTTTGATTTTATCCTCAGTAGAAAACCATCTACTCTAAAGAGTTATTCTCTGAAAAAATTAATCAAACTGATAGGTTTTAGTAAAAATCCTTTTATGTATTATTTAACGCACCCGGATTTTTTCCTTACGCAATTTAAAATGGTGTTACAGCAATACCCACAGGCAGCTCAGTCGATTATCGTTGATGATTTACTCGAAAAAAACAATATGATTTTATCGCAAATTTTACATATTAAAGAGGGGATCAGTCTACTATACGAGATAGTAAGTAAGAACCCATCGTTGCTCTCGTGTCTAAAACAAATACCGGATAATTCGGCGTTATGGCTGCTATTTAAAAATCCAGATGGCGATAAAATCATGGGTCTATATAATGACTTATTGATTAGAAAAAAAGCGATCATTAAGGAGGCGTTTTTTAGCCAAGAAACTCATGACTCCCAAGTAATTAAAGAGCTTGATCCATTTTATCCATACGATGATTCTGCAGAAATACCTTGGCGACCAAACTCTAAGTGATGCTGTTAATTCCGAACTCATTGATTTAGTTATATACTTTAAAATACACCAGGAGCCACACGTTAATAAATCCAAAGTAAACAGGGATGGAGAGCATGATGCAACAAAGAAATTCAGTAAACAGCAAAAGAAAAGCACGGCGCAAATTACCATTTGAATGTGTGGCGCTGGTGTTACAAGGAGGTGGGGCGCTGGGTTCCTATCAAGCAGGCGTTTTTCAGGCACTCGATGAAGCCGATGTCTGCCCTGATTGGGTTGCGGGTATTTCTATTGGTGCAATTAATGCTGCGATTATCGCCGGAAATGCACCCGAAGATCGTGTCGCGCAATTGCGTGGTTTTTGGGAGACCATTACCGCGAATCCAGGTGGTGATTGGCTATGTGCTTTTGAAGACTGGATGACTCATGGCGATTTAGCACGTGGTTTATATAATCGCTGGAGTGCATGGCATACTCTTTTTTCTGGGGCTAATGATTTTTTTAAATTAAGGCCAATCGCTCCTTGTTTTCATCCAGATGGAACGACTGAGGCGACCAGTTTTTATAATACGGAGATGCTTAAATCAACCCTTGAGCGTTTCATCGATTTTGATCGCATTAATTCTGGAGCATTACGTCTAAGTTTAGGTGCGGTTAATGTTCGTTCAGGTAATTTCGTCTATTTTGATAATCAACATTATAAAATAGGGCCAGAACATGTCATGGCAAGCGGTTCATTACCCCCAGGCTTTGCCGCGACCGAGATTGAAGGTGAATTCTATTGGGATGGAGGTTTAATTTCCAATACCCCTTTACAATGGGTGGTCGATGGCGATACCCGACAAGACACCCTAGCTTTTCAAGTCGATCTCTGGAGTGCCCAGGGAGAATTGCCTCATAATTTACTGGAGGTTATGACGCGACAAAAAGAAATACAATATTCCAGTCGGACCAGGGCTGCCACCAATCATTTTAAGCAACTACAACGTGCCCGTGCTGCACTCGCTAATTTGTTGGAAAAATTACCCCCAGAGATGGAAAACGATCGGGATGTCCGTCTGCTAAAACGAATTGCTGATCGCAAAGTATACAATATTATCCATCTAATTTATCACGCCAAACAATATGAGGGGCATTCCAAGGATTATGAGTTTTCGCGACTATCCATGCATGATCATTGGACTGCGGGTTATCATGATGCGTTGCGCACCTTGCGTCATCCTGAAATTTTTCAAAGACCCAAAGCGGCCTCCGGGGTGTTTACTTTTGATATCGCGCGGGATGGGGAAATGGGGTCTTTAAGATAAAAATATTCTTCTTAACTTTAATCCATGGTAGATTTCTCTATTCATACGCAGGATGGAGGCTCTATCATGAAGTTTACTACTTATGGATTATGGAATATCGCACGTTTGCAACTTGTGGATGATTTGTCAAAAATACCGGAGTTACACGAGCGTAGGCATGAAGTGGAGGACTTATTGTTAGAAGAGGTCATTACTGCAATCCTGGAGAAAGCTTATGTATGTCAGGATGACTTAGCAAGAAATAATCCAAATATGCCTTTAAAAGAAAAAGTCTTGATCACACATAAACAATCATTAACCGCAGTCTTACCTTGTCTCGTAAGTAAATTAAACCTTTCTGAAGATAAAATAAACCAAGCAGTTGCCTCATTTTGTGCACGTGCTTATGAATTTAGTGAAACGCATGTGGATTATTTATTGCGGTTGGCCGAAGTCAGTGGTCAAGCCAAAAATGAGATAATTGATGAATTGTATGGTAATTGTTTTCGTAGCGAGCATGCTGCTCTTGCTCGTAGGTTACAATTTAATGATGGCGAAGTTTTGAAAAAAGCAACAGACGCGGTGCGCCAGGAGATTATTATCAGCTGTCCTTCAGAGTTGCAAAACATCATGCAAGAGCATTGCCTCTACATGAAAGAAGTTGCAGCACAAAAAGAACCAAACTCAACTTTTTATGCTGATTTTCAAGCTGAAATGCATCAAAGCATGGAAGAGTTCAAGCAAAAGATCAAAGAGCAAAAACACGCGCAACGTTTCTTTAAGCTTGAGACCTTAGAAAATAAAACAGAATCGACGCATCTGACTTTAAAGTAAGGCGAATGATCGATACTTTTTTGCTCCAATCTGAGAGTTAAATATAAACGTTTTAGGCTTGGGGCACCTTGTCCTGTTATGCAATAATAGCGCATAGACGTAATGTCCCAGCGTCACATTAAGTACTTACCTGATGCGCTTGATTATCTCAGTGTTAAAACTTAGGACTAAAAGTAAATTCATGTTGCTCAATATAAGCGTTTAAAAGCTCTATTTTTCGATTCAAGTAATCTTGTGAACGAGCGCTTTCAAGAGAAAAATGTGTGGATGCAGGTAACTGAGAGAACATTTCATATAATTTTTCAATTTGCTCATGACGTCCCTTGGTTAATCCAAAAAATGTGAAATGACTTAAGGTGTATGAGAACGAATTTTTATTAATTTTCTTCTGAGTGATTGCTTTTATCTGCATTAATGTGCTTATGGGATTAGTTGAACTTTTAAACAAATCTCTAATCAGCTTGATTCCCGAACTATTGGAGCCGGAAAATTTAGGTGATAAAAGTTTTTCTTTTAAGCATTCATATGCTGTTGTTATATCGATTGCATTACCTAGAGTAGGTTCTTTTTCAGCTGGAAATTCATTGGGTGTTAACGTAGGTGCTTGTAAAATATTTTGCTTAATCTCGACTCTGAGTTCATCACCTGTAGAAATGGGTTCAGGGGCATCTATTTCTTTAAAAAAATTTAGAGACTGAAAAATTTTAAATATTTCTATTCCATAGGCTAGATGGTTATCTAAAAATATCCTACGTACCTCAGACTTTTTATGGCGATTTTTACCCTTATCTTTGCCATTGAGATAAACAGTTAAATTTGCAATGATGTTTAGATGCCGCTCTAAACAAAGCAACTGGAACAACTTGACCTCTTTTATGGCGGGTGGTATTTTTTCGACCAGTTCTTTTTGAGCTTCGTCTAAAGCAGCGGCGGCCTTATCCCATGACTTAATATCATAAGTAACTGGAAGTTGTGCGTTATAAGGTATGTGATTACTTCGATGAGAAACCTTTAATGCAAAGTCGATGGCAGCATTTTGTTTATATCTGGGCATTATTTGACCTTTCACTGCAAAATTTGCATCAATATATCATAAATATTTCATTTATCCATCAGGCTGAGGATGAACATTATGTAAAATTCATAGAATAATTTAATTACTCTAAAATAATACTGGGCTACTACTAGATATATCATGATAAAATAAATATAGATCGCTTTGGGCGACTAAAGGCTATTGTGTGCAACATTGATTTTGACTTGGTTTAGGATCAATTTTGGGTAGTGACACGTAGCACCTCAGCTAACGAAGTATCTCCAGCTAAAACGCGCTTAAAACCGTCATCTCTAATGCTCGGAGTCGTGGGCCGTAAATAATTTTCCATTGCATGTAAGCTTTCCTGGCGGTGGATCATGCCCCGGAGTACATCATCAACAACAATTAATTCATAAATACTCGTCCGGCCACGGTAGCCCAGATGGTTACATTCGTCGCAGCCCTTAGGTTCACAAACTTTGGATAGATCAATTGAGGGATTAAGTCCCATAAGTTCTAATTCATCGGGACGCAATGTATGTGGGATTTTACATGATGTACATAATTTTCTTACCAGACGTTGTGCAATTAAGCCAACAATACTAGACGATAATAAAAAGGACTCAACACCCATGTCACGTAGGCGGGTAAGGGCACCCAAAGCACTGTTGGTATGGAGCGTTGAGAGCACTAAATGGCCGGTGAGACTGGCCTGAACGGCGATTTCAGCGGTTTCCAGATCACGAATTTCTCCAATCATCACCACGTCAGGATCTTGTCGTAAAATCGCTCTGAGACCTTTTGCAAAGGTCATCTGCACTTTGGTATTAACCTGCGTTTGGCCAATGCCTTCCAGATCGTATTCAATTGGATCTTCAATGGTCAAAATATTGCGCGTTACTTCATTTAATTCCGTGAGCATTGCATACAGGGATGTTGTTTTTCCCGACCCAGTGGGTCCTGTAACCAGGATTATGCCGTGAGGTTCAGCAATGAGTTGGCGAATTGTACCTACAGTTGCCTCAGACATTCCTAACAAGCTCAGGTCTAATTGCGCGGCTTGTTTATCCAAAATCCGCATTACCACACGCTCGCCGTGATTTGATGGCAGCGTGGATACGCGCACGTCAATATTATGTCCACCAATACGTAAAGAGATTCGCCCATCTTGAGGGATGCGTTTCTCAGCGATATCTAATTTAGCCATCACTTTAACGCGCGAAATGACTAAAGGCGCAATTGCTCGTTGAATCTCTAAAACTTCGTGTAAAACACCGTCAATACGGTTTCGTACTAATACGCGGTCTTCATAGGTCTCGATGTGAATGTCAGACGCTTTTTGTTTGATTGCTTGCGTGAATAAAGCATTTAATAAGCGGATAATGGGTGCATCATCTTGATTTTCCAATAAGTCTTCGCTTTGGGGAAGTTGGCTGGCTAACAAAGATAAATCCATATCTTCTTCCATACCTCCGGCTGCTTCCAAAACAGATGATTTCGATTGATAAACATTGGCTAAATGATGTTGGAAGGTCGCTTCATCGACACTATGTAACTTAATATCCTGCTTTAAGATGCGTTGCACCTCAGCTAAAGACTGTAGCGTTGCTTGTGGCAAATGGTATACCAGAATTTGCTCCTGATCGAATCCAGGAACAACGACAATACCCTGTGATTTCGCAAAGCTATAGGGAATCTGGGGAAACTTACCTGATTCACTCATTTACTTGGTCACCATGAGCGGGGGTCTACTAAAAGGGCGAGGAAGATCTGCACGTTTTAATGCTGGCAATACCGTGGAGTTATTGCTTTGTACATAACTTTCTTCTGAGCGTAGCCAGTCGAGTTCATGTTGACGAACATTATTGTATTTTTCACTACTGGCATAAATGTTTTCTCGTTCATTACGGAGAATAATCGGTTTTATAAAGACCATCAGTACGCGTTTGTCGCGAGCCTTGATACTGCGTTTGAACATGCGTCCTAAGCCTGGGATATCCCCTAATATAGGCAGACGGTTATTATCACTGAATAAACTATCTTGAGTTAACCCACCCAAGACCACAACATCACCACTATCAACATGAACAGAGGTAACGATGCTGCTAATCCGAAAAGTAGGGGTAGTGCTAGTTGCTGCTGCTACAGGGGGATCCAGGGTATCGTTACCTTGGTCAATTTGCATTTGAATCCCATTGCCTCGGGTTATCTGTGGTCGTACGTATAAATGTAATGCTACGTTCACACGATCAAAGGTAGTAAAAGGACTGGTTACGGCTGCGGTACCGCCAGCATTATTGGGGTAATTTGATGTGGCGACCGATACTTGTTTACCTACCAGGATTTTAGCTTGACGATTGTCTAGAACGACGACGGAAGGTGTCGACAAGATATTAGCTTTATGCGCACGGGCCAAGGCGTAAATTTGCGCCTGAAAATCAGCCAGTTTGGTCTTGCTGTTAATAATTGCAAAACCATTGGCAAAATTTTCAGGCTTTCCTGTTTGTTGATTTGTTCCCCATTCAATCCCTAAATCATTTGCATCTTCTTGATTGATTTCTGCGATCATTGCCTCAATCAACAGCTGTGCAGGTTTAATATCTAATTGCGCGATAACTCGTTTTAATATACGAATTACTGAAGCGGGTGCATTGAGAATAATGGAATTTGTATTTGGTTCACCGATTATTTGTACTGAGGGCTTAGTGGAACCCTCATTTTGCGTGTTCGCAGTAGACGTATTGGCATTTGCTCCTGATGCGGCAAGGCCTGGATTATTATTACTCATCAAACTTGATGAAAGGTTGGACATTCCTGTGGTGCTGTTGCTGTTAACAAAATTTGAGGCGGGATTGGTGCTATCCAATACCGGGCGGGTGATTGTTCCCATGGTAGTACCCACATTACCACTAAAATTCGCTTGAGCAATTCCAGCAAGTATGGGCACTAAATCTTCAGCCCTCATGTAGTTAAGATAGACAACCTGGGTATTGCTATTGAGTCCAGAGGAGCTTTCATGGTCCATTTTGAGAATCAGCATGCGAATACGTATGCGGTCAGTCTTGGTTCCACTAACCAGAATCGAATTAGAGCGGTCATCAGCAGAGATTGAGATCGGTGCACGTCCTCCGGCCATATTGGGTTGCGTTTTCACTAAATCTTTTAAAGTATTGGCTATATCCATCGCTAAGGAGTGTCGTAAAGGGACAATATCAATACCATTTGCGGTGGAGTTATCTACTTGCTTAATAATATTTGCCAGACTTTGAATGTTGTTGGCACGCCCTGATAAAATCAGCATATTGGACGGCCCGTAGGCAGAAACACTGCTCCATTGAGGCATAAGCGGCCTTAAAACGGGTACTAATTGTTCAGCGGGTACATAGTGTACAGGTACCACTGCCACCATCATGTCGTCACCCTGCGGGGGGCTTTTTAATTCATTTAAAAGATCAGGAGATTGTGTTTTTGCATCGATATTGGGAATTATCTTAATAATTTCGCCGGAAGGAATCGCAGCAAAACCTGAAACTTGTAAAACCGAAAGGAATACCTGATACAGCTCATTGCTCGACATCGGGGTTGAGGAGATGATAGAAATTTTTCCTTGAACCCTTGGATCAATAACAAAATTTTTACCCGTAACGCGCGAAACTTCAGCAATAACCGCCCGGATATCCGCATTGCGCAAATTCCACAATGTTCCTTCATCCGCTTTATTATCGGATGAGGCTATTGGCGTAGCTGATGTCGGTGAATCTTTATTAATATTTTTATTTAATGCCTGTGTAAGCAGCTGTTGCATGTTGCGCGCACTTGCATAGTCATTTATGGGACCCACCTGCACGAGATAAAGCCGTTTATCTGAAAGATTTTTAATTTCAATTGGATCGGTGATATAGCTACTTAGCTCTTTTTTACGAACCTCAGCGTCTTTCTCGAGGTTAAAGGCACCTGCTTGTAGATAAAAGTTGGTTACTCCATCTTTTGTCACTGTGGAAATATTAATTTCATTAGCAAATAAGATAGAAAAGAATAAGCTTAATAGTAAAAATACGGTCGCTCGCATTAAAAAATCGCAAAATTTTCGTTAGTTACATGATAACCAAATTTAAGAACTTCACAATGTTTTTTTGTTTTTAACCATGCGCCTATCTCGATGTAAGTTTATTATCCACGCATAAAGTTATAATTTGTCGCAATTAATAAAATAGGTTCTTTGTCCTCACAGCACGTCCCCCCGAGTTGTGCGAGGGTTCTCCTGCACCGGGCGCGGATTGACTCATGAGATCGGATGTTCTAAGGTTTTTTGTTTACATCATACGCGATTCCTGCCACAGTCAGGGGATCCCTCGCCAAAGGCTCGGGATGACGTAGGGAGCGCATGGTTTCTTCATCCTCACAGCACGTCAACCCGAGTTGTGCGAGGGTTCTCCTGCACCGGGCACGTGCTGATAGCATGAGACCGGATGTTCTAAAGTTATTTTGTATCGATGACACGTGATTCCATAATATTGCCAGGCTCCCTTGCGATAGGCTCGGGATGCCATCCATGTGCATTCTGTATAGGGAAAAGCCGAAATTGATTTAAAGAAGAATTACACGTTGAATATTTGTCAAACTTTTTTATCAGCAGAGTTGATTAATTGTATAAATAAGAGAGTTCATGGAATGGTGGCTATGGGTGGACTCGAACCACCGACCTCAGCATTATGAGTGCCGCGCTCTAACCGGCTGAGCTACATAGCCACAAGACGGCGTGAATTTTGGCTTTTTCGGCAGCTAATGTCAAGAGCAACCCTGTCTTTTTTTAAATATTTATTTTATTCCAGCTATGTATGGTTTTTTTTGGTACAAGAGGGATTGGAATTATGCGAATGACGGAGAGTAAGGGCAGCATATGCTGCCCTCAATGTTAACTGATAAGAACATAAAGTGCGCCGGGACCACGTAATACCTGAACCAGGAGCTCACCTTTTTTCTGTTGAGCAATTTGTTGCAAGGCTTTAACATCCCTCACCGGCGTTTTATTTGCAGAAATGATGATATCACCAGGACGTAAACCTGCGCGCCAACCCGCACTGTTTTCTGTAGCCCCAACGATTTGTACACCCATGACATTTCCATGAGGTGGCGTTTCCTGATCGAATGCTCTAAGTGCAAGTCCGTACAGGAAGGGGTTACTTGCTTGTAATTTTTGTTCGTGAGATTTTACATCCGTAACAACAGCGTTCAGTGTTAAGGGTTTACCTTCGCGCTCAACAATAATTTTTGCATTAGAACCTACACGAAGAAGACTAATCGTGGTTTTAACTTGCGTTGCCTGAGTAATCTTGGTTTCGTTAATTTGCGTGATAATATCGCCTGCTTTTAAACCCGCAAATTCAGCTGGTGAACCGGGATTAACTTGAGCTACTAGGGCGCCTTGAAAATCTTCAGGATAACCCAGTGAAAGAGCTAATTCGGGTGTAAGATGTTGAACAAAAATACCCATTAAACCACGGTGGATTGAACCAAATTTAATAATTTGTTGTGCTACATCTTTGGCCATGTTAATGGGGATCGCAAACCCGATACCTACATTTCCGCCGTAGGGCGAAAGGATAGCGGTATTAATTCCAATAAGTTCCCCTTTCGCATTCACCAGAGCGCCACCAGAGTTTCCGGGATTAATTGCTGCATCTGTTTGGATGAAGTTCTCAACACCTTCAATATTCAAATCACTACGTTTTAGAGCGCTGACGATACCAAAAGTAGCGGATTGACTGTTACCAAAACTGTTTAAACCGAAGGGATTACCAATGGCAACTACGAAATCACCTACTTGGAGTTGATCAGAATCACCAATCGGTAAAGAGCTTAAGTTTTTAGCATCGATTTTTAGAATTGCGAGGTCCGTTTCATTATCACCGCCAATTAATTTTGCCTTTAGACGGCGCCCATCTTGTAAGGTGATGGTAATGAGACTTGCATTGCGAATTACATGATCATTCGTAATGATGATACCATTTTTAGGATCAAGTATTACGCCTGAGCCTATACTTTCAAATTTTCGCGGCTTATCTGGAATCATACCGGGGCGACGACGATCATTTGGTTCGTCTTCGTTGGTAGCACCGGGTAGTGCAGCTTGATTAGGAAGATAGCCTTGTACAGCGACGTTCACGATAGCGGGCATAATGTTTTTTAATACGGGAGCCAGGCTTGGAACAGAGGCCTCTTCTGCAGCGAATGAAAAAGACGAAATTACCACGAGCAGGGCTGCTATGAATAACTGAATTCTTTTAACCATGTTATTAGTCCTGAGGTTGAGGGTCGTTAAACCAAATAAGCGTTCCTATTCTACCTGTTTGCACGCTTTTGCGATAGGAATATAATTCATTTTCTGATTCAAAAGTACACAATTCAGACTGGTAGATCGAATTTACTCCAATATTTCGCATAATTAATTCCGCCATGAGCGGTAAATTAGCGAGCCATTTGTTTTGATGAGGGATAAAAGTATCGGATGTTATCGGATACTGGGCCAAAAATTGTTGACGCACATCATTTCCTACCTCATAACATTTAGAGCAGATTGCCGGACCTATCCAGGCGATTAAATCCTCTGGATTGCTATGCATTTGAGTGATCGTGTTGTTAATAATGCCTTGGACTAATCCTTTCCATCCGGCATGAATCGCAGCAATTTCAGTACCTTGTTGATTACATAAAACGATGGGGAGGCAGTCAGCCGTTAAAATAACCAAGGGATGTTTTAGCGAGCGGGTAATTGCCGCATCTGCATCACGGTTTGGGTCGTTTTCAACAACGATGCAATGAGTGCTGTGAGTTTGGTTAAGCCACTGCGGTTCACCGGGTAACTGTAAGAGTTCAACCAGCTGTTGACGATTTTTTAAAACATCAGCAGTCGCATCACCAACATGCGTCCCTAAATTGTTACTCTCATAAGGGGTTTGACTAAAGCCATCTAGACGGGTACTTACTCCTGCGGAGATATTGGCGGGCGCTTTCCAATTAGCCCATTTGAATTGTCTCATAATGTTCATCCAGAGAATCAACTAAAATTTGAAAATCTTGAGGCAAAGGCGCGTTAAATGCAAGTCTTTCATCGGTTATGGGGTGATGTAATGAAAGTGCACAGGCGTGAAGGGCTTGCCGCTGAAACTCTTGCAGTAGGGTACGCAGCTGCTCCGAAGCCTGTCCTGGAAAACGAGGACGTCCACCGTATAGAGGGTCGCCAACAACAGGATGTTTTATATGCGCCATGTGTACACGAATTTGGTGGGTTCTTCCTGTCATTAACTTAACATCAAGTAAGGTGAAATCATGATATTGTTTTTTTACGGCATAATGCGTAATGGCCTCACGACCTTCATTAAGCACCGCCATTTTTAACCGATTTCGTGGATGTCGCCCAAAATTTGTTTCGATTATGCCACCGGATATTACATGTCCTTGCACCAGAGTAATATAATGACGCTCAATCTCTCGCGCTTGCATTTGTCGCACTAAAGCAGTTTGTGCCACTAAGGTTTTAGCGACAACCATAAGGCCGGTGGTCTCTTTATCCAGCCGATGAACAATTCCTGCACGCGGAAGATTATTAAGCACTGGAGCGTGATATACCAGAGCATGCGCCAAGGTATGTTCCCAGTTTCCTGCCCCTGGATGTACTACTAAACCCGCTGGTTTGTTAAGAACCAATAATTGTTCATCTTCAAAGAAAATGTCTAAAGGAATATTTTCTGGATTGTAGTGTGAGAGGTTTGGGGCATGTTGTTGAGGAATGTTAACGAGAACTTTGTCTCCTTCACAAATCTTATCTTTCGGCTTACAGGGACAATCATTTAATAAAATATTCCCATTTTTTATCCAGGTGCTTATCTGTGAACGCGAGTAATCAGGTAATAATTGAGCAACCACCACGTCAATTCGTTGAAGGTGGTGCTCACGGCTAATTATGAAATGATTTTGGGTTAACTCTTCAGGCATCAGCGAGTTGCACCTCATGATTTAATAAGCGTGCCCTTAATGAGTTTGGCAATGCTTCACTGACTTGTACGGTTACAAAGGTACCGATTAACTCACTTGGACCATCAAAATTAACCACGCGATTGCACTCGGTGCGACCAGCCAACTGTTGCGTATCTTTTTTAGAGAAACCGGTGACTAATAAACGCTGTGTAGTGCCAATCATCGATTCGCTGTAATTACTTGCCTGCATGAGTAAACGGTTTTGCAGAATTTGCAATCGCTGTTTTTTAATCTCCGGCGGCGTATCATCCACCAGATTCGCGGCCGGGGTCCCGGGACGTGGGCTGTAAATAAAACTAAAGGAGGTATCAAAACCAATTTCATGTACCAAGTCCATTGTTGCCTGGAAATCTTTATCCGTTTCACCTGGAAAACCAACGATAATATCAGTAGACAAACGGATATCAGGACGTACTTTACGTAGTTTGCGAATTTTGGATTTAAACTCCAAAGCGGTATAGCCACGCTTCATAAGCCCCAAAATACGGTCTGATCCACTTTGCACCGGTAGATGCAAATGATTCGCTAGTTCGGGAACTTCCGCAAATGCGTTAATCAGATTATCCGAAAATGCGAGTGGGTGCGAGGTTGTGAACCGAATACGACCTATCCCGTCAATTGCAGCAATATAGTGAATCAATAACGCAAGGTCCGCAATATCACCATTAGCCATTAACCCACGATAATCATTCACGTTCTGGCCGAGTAAATTGATTTCACGCACGCCTTGAACGGCTAGTTGGTAGCATTCGGCTAACACATCATCAAAGGGGCGGCTAATTTCTGTTCCACGTGTATAAGGTACAACACAGAAGCTACAGTACTTACTGCAACCTTCCATAATCGAAACAAAGGCTGTTGGCCCCTCGGCGCGTGGTGCAGGCAGATGATCAAATTTTTCAATCTCGGGAAAACTGATATCTACTACCGGTTTTTTACGTGCAACTCGTTCTTCGAGCATTGCGGGTAAGCGATGCAGGGTTTGGGGACCAAAGACTAAATCCACAAACGGCGCGCGCTTAATGATTTCCGCACCTTCCTGGCTTGCGACACAGCCGCCTACACCGATTACGACATGAGGGTTTTTGGCTTTATAATCACGCCATTGTCCTAATTGTGAAAACACTTTTTCTTGTGCCTTTTCACGAATAGAACACGTATTTAGAAGAATGACATCTGCTTCTTCTACGTTGTCTGTTTTGATTAACCCATGAGATTTGTGCAATACCTCTGCCATTTTGGATGAATCATATTCATTCATTTGGCAGCCGTTTGTTTTAATGAACAATTTTTTTGACATAATAAATTCTACGTTAAAGCCTATTTACATAGTGTGAATATTTTTACGGTATTATTCCATTAATGTACACTTTGGCAATAGGTTTCTTTGATTTTGGGTAAAATGATGAGTGCAATCAACATGCCCAAAGGAAGAATGGCTAAACCCATATGATAAGCGTGCATTGGATAGACACGAACCGTGCCATTTAACTCGCCTTCCCACAATTTGTCAAGAATATAACCAATTAAAGGTTGCGCCAAAGCAATACCAATCATGTTCATCATATTCATGAAACTTAATCCAGAGGCCACATACTTTTTGTTACAAAGTTCCTTAGCTACGGTAAATGCAGGTAAAAACCCAGCCGAAAAAATACCAAAGAAAAATAATAAAAACTGCATGAGCAAGGTTGATTTGATGGGAGCGAAAATAAATAAAAGTGAACAGAAGAGGGCACCGATACAGCCAATATACATCGGTGGTTTGCGCAGACCGATATGATTTGAATAAACACCCCATAAAGGACTTGCGATGGCCCAGCCAACGAAAACAAGGGAGATATAATTTGCTGCGGCAGCTTTGCTCAGCATCATTTTACTCATTAGAAAGGGTACGCCCCACAGTCCACAAAAAACAGGTGTCGCCATGTACATTAATCCACCATAACATGCGACAAGCCATAATTGTTTATTTTTCATCAAAGCTAAGAGACTGGGGATAAGCTTTTCTTC
This sequence comes from Legionella sp., assembly GCA_017306715.1. Classification (GTDB taxonomy): domain Bacteria; phylum Pseudomonadota; class Gammaproteobacteria; order Legionellales; family Legionellaceae; genus Legionella. Next base: position 17,125 of record JAFKHV010000030.1, read on the forward strand.
TTCTAATTCTTCGGTATGTTCAACTGGTCGATAGTCTTTGGGTGTGTCTTGAGCCACAAAATAAATTAAAACTGCCAAGCCTATGCCAATGATTCCCATAATTAGCATGCTATGACGCCAGCCAAATTCATCAATTAATAAGGCCAGCGGCGCTTCACCGCCGATTGCCCCGAGCATGCCTAAGGTAACCATTAAGCCTGTAAGCAGAGCAAAACGCTGAGCTGGAAACCAGTTCGCTGCTAATTTCATGGTGCCTACTGCAGCAAAGGCCGAACCAAAACCTATCATTAGACGGGCAATACAGGCCATGAAAAAGTTATCGGTCATACCAAAAGCTATAGTACTAATCGCGCACACCAAAGTAGCCAAGGTTAGAAGGCGGTGTGGGCCAAAATAATCCATCAATACACCACCAGGTAATTGCATGGCGGCATAGGAATAAAAATAAATGCCTGAAAGTATGCCTAGAGTTTGGCCTGTAACCGAGAAGTCTCGCATTAACTCATTACTCATCACTCCGGGAGACACTTGAAGTAGGCATTCATAAAAATAAAACATACAGGCCAAACCCCAAACTACCCAAGGCATAATGCGACTTGAGGCTGAAGCTCCTGTGGAAGGAGATTGCATATGATAATGTGCCATTCTGGTGTACTTCTCCTGATATAATACTGTTATTAAGCGTATCGTATTTCACTTAAATATCGATACCGCTGACAAGAAAGGAGTTATGCCCATCTTGTGCGTGCTTTATGCAATGATTTAAATCACAAGCAAACCGCATACATTAACACACTCAATACGGAATTTCACTTGAATAATGATTATCCTGATTTTTTTATCTCCCCATGGAGTGGTTCAGGATCATCAACGATTACTCGTGTGCCAAGCATACCCCCTCCGGGGAGGTCCACAAACTCCTCGTTTAACCAGCGTGCATCTTCTATAAACAAACGCACACAACCATGACTTGCAGCATAGCCAGGCACCTCATAACTACCGTGAAGTGCATATCCTCTAAAAAAATGCATACAATAAGGCATTAAAGCACCACCATTTTCACCGTTTGCCCGTTGTGGGAACACGGTAGAAATGCATTCAATGTCTTGCTTGCGAATAACACGAAATATACCTGCTGGAGTGGTACAACCACCACGGACACTCGGGCATTTATTCAGGCCTGGAGAAATTGGCCCCCACCATACGAGCTCCCCATCCACATCATAAGCACCCCATGCTAATTTTTTTTGACTCACATAAATTGTTTTTTCACCCGTGGGTTCAATATAACGAGGAAAAGGCGAAACATCGTAGATGGTGAGTCGGTCAATGTTTTTAGGGATGGCAACGGTCATCCCAGGCCGTAAGCGAATATTCATACGGTTAATGCGGCGCACCATATCCCGCTCTTCAGGATTGGGTAAAAGAGACTCCCATGACTCACCATTTTTTACTTTAATGCATAGATAATCCGTATTAGTACATAAATGCTCTCCATAGCGTGTTAGAGCAAAAGTGCGGCTGCAAAGCAGGGCGGTGCAGATTGAGACTGCTATTAACGTTATTATTGTTCTTTTCATAACGATCTCAGATTAAGGGCTTCTAACCTTACTAGCGACCTACGCGGTAAAAACTTTAATATATTTTTAATTTTTAATGGATATAAGCTGCTGTTCTGGTTCTATTTTTTTATTAGTCAATAAAAAGCAAACATACTTGGTATGAATATTGTATAAAATATAAACAAAATGTAATTCTTTAATCTATAATGAGGATAGGTTATTTGTTCATTGAAGAGAAATGTTCGATTTAAAATCTAGCTCTAGGTCCTGGGATGGATTTTCCAGGCTTGATCTGCAGGGACGTCTGGATTTACTCACTAAAACAGGTTTACTCACTGAAGAAGACATTGATTTATTTCGTAATGGTGGAAGAAGCCTGCAACTTTTAGGGGAGTTAATTGAGAGTGCAATTGGTTGGTTGGCAATGCCTTTGGGCGTCGCAGTCAACTTTCGTATTGATAATAGAGATATGATTATCCCCATGGTGGTTGAGGAAACCTCCGTAGTTGCTTCAGTCAATAAAGCCGCTAAGTGGGTAAAAAATCATGGGGAACTAACAACCCAACACCAAGGAACATTAGCAATCGGGCAGATACAATTTCCGAAGTTGCAGGATCCTACTGCTTTTTTTAAAATAATATCAGCACAAAAGCAGGCGCTCATCAATCAGGTAAACGAACATGTTTTATCTTCACTCGTTGCCCGTGGTGGTGGTGCTCAAGATATGGAGATTCGCTGTCTTACACGCCCAGATGGCGGTATCATGGGCGTGATTCACCTTATGATCGATCCATGTGAAGCTATGGGGGCTAATCGGATTAATCAGGCATGTGAATTTCTTCGCCAACCCCTGCAGGAGTTAACAGGGGAGCACGTGCACCTTTGTATTTTGTCCAACCTTCCCGACGCAAGGCTTACTCATGCCCAGGTCATTATTCACAATGTTGACCCACAGCTTGGTAAAGGTATTGAAGAGGCGTCATTATTTGCGCAGCTTGATAGTTATCGTGCGGTGACCCATAACAAAGGCATTATGAATGGGATGGATGCGGTGGTAATCGCGACAGGAAATGATTGGCGAGCAGTGGAGGCCGGTGTCCATGCTTATGCAGCACGCTCTGGTCAGTATACTTCTTTGTCACGATGGTATATGCAAGGAAATAACTTACATGGAACTTTAACAGCCCCAATTCATGTCGGAACAGTAGGTGGTGTCACCCGCCTGCACCCAGTAGCCAAAAAATGTTTAGACCTTATGAAGGTTCAAACTGCAACCGAATTAAGTCGTGTCATTGCCGCGGTTGGATTGATACAAAATTTGGCAGCCTTAACGGCTCTTGCTTCTGAAGGCATTGTTACAGGCCATATGAAGCTACACCTTAATAATTTAGTATTATCAGTGGGTGCTAATCCAGACGAAGTAGAGCCTCTTAAGCAGCTATTAAAAGCGCAGCTAGAACAAAAAAAACATGTTTCAGAGTCTGATGCGTTCAAAATTTTGCAAACGATGCGAATGTCGTTAAACGTTTAGATGAGGAGAGAAGATGTTTCGTACCCAGGTTTCTGCTAAGTGTATTCTGGCTGGTGAGCACTACATTGTTCATGGAGGCACCGCAATTGTCTTCCCTTTTAATCATTACACTCTAACCCTAAGCCATCAGCCTGCAGCAATTAAGAGTATGCGCACAATCTCAGGTGAGGGAGGAAATTCATTGGGCATTATGCTTTGGCCAGTAATCTGTAAGGCATATGAGTATCTTGATCTAAATCCTTATCAATTAACTGGTTACTTCGAAATTAACTCAACCATTATTCCATGTGGCGGCCTGGGTTTTTCAGCGGCCATTTGTGTGGCGGTCACCCAGTGGCTTATCTATCAAAAATTAATTCCTGCTTCGGATTTATTCCAATTTGCACGACGCCTGGAAGATATGTTTCATAAAAAAAGTAGTGGTATCGATATCCTTGGGGTATTAGCGAAAAACATGATTCATTATACCGCTGAGGGAGAGGTGGTACCCTTAGAAACCAACTGGCGTCCAAATTTATATATTTCCAGTTCAGGTGAACAAAGTTTTACAGAACCATGTGTGAATAAAGTTAATGAATTTTTGCGTAATGAGCCGCAAAAAGCTGAACAAGTCTTCAAAAAAATGGCAGATTCAGTGGAGTTAATTAAAAAGGCTTTAGAATGTAACTCTGCAGAGCAAGGTCATGAATTATTAGCTGAGGGATTACACTTGGGTAACCAATGTTTTTACGATTGGGATTTAGTTTCTGATAAGTTGCACACGCATTTGGAAATTCTGAAAAAACATGCTTGTGCTGCCAAGGTTGTAGGCGCAGGTTTTGGTGGGCATGTTGTCAGCTTGTGGAAACAAAAGCCCCCTGAAAACCTACCTTTTAAGCTGTATCCTTTACTCAATGAGTAAACAATCATGTACCCATGCTATTAACAGAGATATCCACAGTTTTTGTGGATATCTTAAATAAGTCTTTAACGTTCAATGTGATCGCTATATAATTTTTTCAACTCATATCTTAAGGATAAATTATGCCACCAGAAGAAGAAAAACAATCAATCGATGAAGGTAAATTAGCGAAAACGACCACAGTCTGGTTAGTAATGAATCTTTTACTCTCACCCATATACGCACAAGATACACGCGCAGGTGCTGGTTCTTCCCTATTTTTAACCCTACTTGCCATGGGCTATTTTAAAAGTTTAGGCGAGGACAAACGAGAGCAGGAAAATCCTTTGTCACGTTTTCGTTTGTTTCAAAAGAAAGAGAGTGATACGACACAGACAATTAATGATACCCTTGAAGGTGGCGCGACTGTTTTTGATGGGGCAGTTCACTTTATTAAAAACTTATTCTCTAGAAAATAAATTTTTACGAACTTGATTAATTTCTTTAGAGGAACTAGTCCTCTAAAGAGATTTGATAGCGTTACAGCAAATTGTTATTAGAACCACTTAAACAACCGTGCTAACAAGCTAAGAATAATTATCGCAGCGCAAAGCAGGAAGGCTGGATACTCATGCCAATGAATCCACGGCGTACTCCCTGAAGCTGGAAAAATTGTGCCCTCTAGTAAGCCCGCGCTAAAAGGAGGTAACCTTTCGATAACCTCTCCCTTAGAGTTAATTATGGAAGAAAGCCCATCATTATTGACTACTACCTGATAACGTTCCGTTAGCAATGACAATATTTGTGCCATTTGTAACTGTTGGTAGCTTGCGAGTGAATGCCCAAACCAGCCGTTGTCACTGATGGATACAATCCATTGCGCCTTAGGCATTTGTTGCGCAAGGATTGATGGATAAGCGATCTCATAACAAATAAGGCTTGCCAAAGGAAGTCCGGAAATGGAAATTAACCGTTGGAATTTACGCCCGGGGACAATGTTGAGCTCAGGAAGGTTGAGCCATTTATTTATTGTAGAAAAGACGGATGGCACATACTCCCCGAAGGGTACGAGATGTTGTTTCAGCCATTTACCCTTAGCGGTACCGAGCGTGATGATTGCGTTGTAATAATGAGTTTCTGTTTCATTGGTTGGCTGCAGGATGCCAAGTATTAGCCCACTCCCTGCCGCAGTAGCTTTTTTATTAAGTCGGGTCAAATATTTATCCAGATAACTTGCAGGCAAAGGAATAGCGGACTCAGGGAGGATGATTAGCTTTTTACCTAATAATTGTTTGATGGATTGTTCATACAATCGTAGAAGGTTCCAAAATAAAGTTTCATCCCACTTATCACGCATTGATAAATTTGCTTGTACTGCCCCAACAGAAACTGGTTCATCGGTTTTCAATTGCGTCCATGAGGTTTTTGTTAATGCGGCAGGCGCGATTAACATGATGACAAATAGGGCAACAAAAATAAATTTTTTAGGTTTTACTTCACCCAGTAATAATGCGAGTAATGCGGCGAGAAGTGCTGCATAAAAATTGAGGCCATAAATGCCAATTATGGGGGTTAAAAATTTTACAGGCGTATCGATTAAAGGGGTACCAATCAATAGCCAAGGGAAGCCTGTAAACAGCGTAGAGCGTAAATATTCACCAGCACACCAGAGGGCCGCAAACAAGGGTACCGATAAAAGCGGATAGCCTTGGGGGCGTAAATAATTGAAAGCCACAGCAACGGCTCCAATAAACAGCGACAGGTACATAACAAAAATCAGGGTAATAATTCCCGATATAAAGAAATTAAGCTGACCATAATCATGAATGCTGACAATTACCCAGGATACGCCAATACCGAAAAATCCAATTCCGTAAAAAAAGCCGTTGAAAAAACTTTGCTTCGTGGTGAGTGTTTGCAAGGTGAAATAAAAATACGCCAGACTCAAAAGCGTTAAGCCCGGTAAGTGGAAAGGGGCAAAGCCTAAGGGGGCTAACGCACCAGCAAGAGATACCATTAGATAATTCATGAAACCTGAGCGTAAAGTGAGATCAAAGGAGAAGGGTTGGGCAAGAGCAGTTAGTTTCATACTCTATCGCAAAATTATAAAACGCTAAGATAATAGACTCTTTCTATAAGGTCAAGGATTATTCCTATGGGGAAATGGGTGATTCCTAAATACCCTATATATAACAATGAATCCCCTGATCGGGACAGTGAATCGCGTATGATCGACACAAATACATTATAATCCAATCTCATGCTGTCAACAGGTGCCCTATGCAGGAGAACCCTCGCACCACTCGGGTTGACGTGCTGTGGAGAGCCCTCGTACAACTCAGACGGGCGCGCTATGAGGAGGAAGAAACCATGCTCTCCCTACGTCATCCCGAGCCTTTGGCGAGGGATCCCCTGAACGTGGTAGGAGTCGCGTAGGATGCGCATACCCTTAGAATATCCGTTCTGCTGCTGTCAACACAGTGCCCGATGCAGGAGAACCCTCGTAAAACTCGGGTTGACGTGCTAGATCCCTCGTACAACTCAGACGGACGCGCTACGAGGAGGAAGAAACCATGCTCTCCCTACGTCATCCCGAGCCTTTGGCGAGGGATCCCCTGAGTGTGGCAAGGAATCGCGTAGGATGTGCATACCCTTAGAACATCCGTTCTCCTGCGGTCAACACGTGCCCGATGCAGGAGAACCCTCGTAAAACTCGGGTTGACGTACTGTGGAGAACCCGCGCGCACCTCGGGGGGACGTGGTGTGAGAAGGACGAAACCATGCCTCCCTACGTCATCCCGAGCTTTTGGCGAGGGATCCCCTGCAAAGGGTGTGCTCTAAAAAAGCGATTTATGTTTTTTTATTAAAAAAATCCGCCAATTTTAAACTCTTTTCTTTGTTTTAACATGTATTCTTTTATGATCGGATGTTTCCTGGTATGAGTTTGCAATTTATAAGAATTTGTGTAGGATTAGTTGCGATTTACAATGGAGAGGGATTGATATGTATAATGTAATGATTACGGGCGCAGGGAAAATTGGAAGTTTAATTGCCTGCTTATTGACGGAGAGTGGTTCTTATCAGGTGCATTTAGCGGATGTTGATTTTAGCGGTTCTGACGTTAAACGACTATTACGTATATTGCCTGAGGTAAAAACCGTAGCACTTGATGTTAAAGACGAACAGTCAGCACAGGATTACATGCGCAAAAATAATATTATTGCCGTGATATCCAGCCTACCTTATTTTTTAAATACACACGTTGCCGGAGCCGCTAAAGCCGCCGGAGCACACTATTTTGATCTCACCGAAGATACTTCAGTTACCGATGCCGTAAAAGCCATTGCCGAAGGTGCGGCAACAGCGTTTGTTCCGCAATGTGGACTTGCTCCTGGATTTATCAGTATCGCGGCAAATAGTTTGATGCAAGAATTTGATGAAAGCCACCATGTCAGAATGCGCGTGGGTGCCTTGCCCCAGAATGCAAATAATGCACTTCATTATTCGTTAACCTGGTCTACAGATGGAGTGATTAATGAATATGGTAATCCCTGTTACGGTATTAAATACGGTAAACCCGTAACCCTTTCGCCACTCGAGGGTTTAGAGTCCATACAAATTGATGGCTGTGAATATGAAGCCTTCAACACCTCAGGTGGTTTAGGAAGCCTTGCCGAGATCCACGCGGGCAAAGTAAAAACCATGAATTACAAAACCATGCGTTACCCCGGTCATTGTCAAAAAATGCGCTTTTTAATGAATGACTTACGTTTAAATGAAGACCGTGAGACATTAAAACGAATTTTGGAACACGCTGTACCGAAAACTTATCAGGACATTGTTATTGTCTATGTTACGGTCGAGGGGAAAAAGCAAGGCGAGCTGACTGAAAAAAATTATGTGAAAAAAATCTATCCCGAAGTTATTGCTGGCCTCGAGTGGTCTGCAATTCAAGTCAGTACTGCTTCTGGCGTTTGTGCGGTTGTTGATTTAGTGCTTGGACAAGCAAATGAGTACCAAGGGCTCGTTCTGCAGGAGAAGTTCCAACTCGCAGATGTGTTGAAAAATCGTTTTGGTCGTTATTACGCGTAATATTATTGAATTGCCCAGGAAAGCATGTGGGCAATTTTTATAAAGACGCGATAAGGAGTATTTGTGGAATTACTGAAACATCTAGGACTTAATGAAGTGAATGCGGGTGCTTATTCGGGTACCGGCTGGCAAAGTGCGCTCCATAGTCAAAAATTAACTTCTCACAATCCGGCAACTGGTGAAAAGTTAGGGGAAGTTGCAGGATGTACTCATGAAGATTATGAGCAATTAATGCAACGTGCTTTAGCGGCAGCAGATGAATGGCGTAAAGTGCCTGCACCCAAACGAGGTGAAATTATTCGCCAAATAGGCCAGATACTACGAGATAATAAAGATGCTCTTGGAAGTCTCGTTTCTTTGGAAATGGGTAAATCCAAGCAGGAAGGTGATGGTGAGGTTCAGGAGATGATTGATATTGCCGATTTTGCGGTCGGTCAGTCACGTATGCTTTATGGGAATACCATGCATTCTGAGCGTCCCAATCATCGTATGTATGAGCAATGGCATCCTTACGGGGTAGTAGGTGTTATATCAGCATTTAATTTCCCTGTGGCAGTTTGGTCCTGGAATGCTTTCTTAGCTGCTATATGCGGTAATGTTACCGTGTGGAAACCTTCAGAAAAAACGCCCCTGTGTGCGATTGCGGTTCATCATCTGTGCAACCAAGTATTACAGAAAAATGATTGTCCAGAAATTTTTCATTTAATGATTCCACAAAATCATACTATTGCAGAGGCTTTTGTCGATGATCCACGTATCCCGCTCATATCCTTTACTGGATCCACTGCTGTCGGTAAAAAAGTTGCCGCGAAAGTTGCGGGACGTTTAGGAAAAACGATTTTAGAGTTGGGCGGTAATAACGCGATTATATTGGATGAAAACGCTGATTTACGTTTAGCAATCCCCGGGATTGTTTTCGGTGCGGTGGGAACTGCAGGACAGCGCTGTACAACCACGCGTCGATTATTTGTCCATGAATCACAACTTTCTTTCGTGGTGGAAAAATTACGTGCAGCTTATGAACAAATAACTATTGGTGATCCACTGGATAAGCGTAATCTCATGGGCCCACTAATTGATGCTCAGGCGGTGATGCAGTATCAGAGTGCCATCCAGAACATAAAAGAAAGTGGTGGACAAATTGTTTTTGGCGGCAACGTTCTTGATCGGCCTGGACATTTTGTAGAGCCAGCTCTTGTGACTGGATTAAAAAATAGCGCGAAAATGGTGCAAGAAGAAACTTTTGCGCCTATCTTATATGTTATGTCTTATGCAACCATTGAAGAAGCAATTGATTTACAAAATGGGGTACCACAAGGGCTTTCATCCGCCTTGTTTACCCAGAGTTTGCAACATGCCGAGCGCTTTCTCAGTGCTTGGGGCAGTGATTGTGGTATTGCTAACATAAATATTGGCACCTCGGGAGCCGAGATTGGCGGCGCGTTTGGTGGTGAAAAAGAAACTGGAGGCGGGCGTGAGTCCGGTTCTGATTCCTGGAAAGCGTACATGCGTCGTCAGACGAATACGATTAACTGGGGAGCTGAGTTGCCTTTAGCGCAAGGCATCCAGTTTCATTTAAGTTAATGGAAAGCTCTTCATGAGTGAAAAGCTTTTATAATGCATTTAAACCAGAGGGAAATTACCATGCAGGAACCTTTTTTCATAAAAAAAGTGGCCGTTCTCGGCGCAGGAGTCATGGGCGCACAAATTGCCGCTCATTGCGTAAACGCAGGGATTGAAACCTTACTTTATGATTTACCCGCAAAGGAAGGAAAGCCTAATTCTTTGGTCGATAAAGCGATCGCTCAATTAGGTAAACTTAAGCCTGCGCCGCTGGCAACCCCGCAAACGGCTGCTTTATTGCATGCATGCAACTACGAGCAGGACTTATCGGAACTCCAAGGTTGCGACTTAGTCATTGAAGCAATTGCTGAGCGATTGGATTGGAAAGAAGATCTTTATCGCAAAATAAGCCCGCATCTGGCAAAAAATGCCATCTTGGTGAGTAACACCTCTGGTTTAAGTATTAACACATTATGCTCGGTATTACCTGAGCAACATCATCATCATTTCTGTGGGGTTCACTTTTTTAACCCTCCGCGCTACATGCATTTAGCCGAGCTTATTCCTGCAAAATCGACTAATAAAGAATTACTTGATCATTTGGAAACATGGCTTACGCGCTATTTAGGTAAAGGTGTAGTGCGTGCTAAAGATACACCCAATTTCATTGCTAACCGCATTGGTGTTTTTTCTTTATTGGCAACTTTGCATCATGCCTCCGCTATGAAGATGGGCCTCGATGAGGTGGATGCATTAACAGGCCCTCTGTTGGGCCGCCCCAAATCCGCGACTTTTCGTACTATGGACGTCGTGGGTCTTGACACCATGGAACATGTGGTGCGCACCATGCAAGAACAACTCAAAGAGGATCCCTGGCACGCAAATTTTGAATTGCCTGAGTGGCTTGTGAAACTCGTTCGCGAAGGCCATCTTGGACAAAAAACCGGGCAGGGAATTTATCGCAAACAGGGTAAAACGATCGAGGTTTATGATCTACAAACCGGAAATTATCGTCCTGCAGAGGGTAAAGTCAGTGATGAACTGAAGGCTATTATGAGCCAAAAAGACTCTGCAGAACGAATGAAAGCTTTGATGCAATCGCAAAACAAGCAAGCCCAATTTCTTGCAGCCTGTTTTCGTGATGTCTTCCACTACTGCGCATACCATCTAGAAGGCATTGCCGATAACGTACGCGATATTGATTTAGCGATCCGTTGGGGATTTGGTTGGGCGCAAGGACCTTTTGAAACCTGGCAGCAGGCTGATATTGCAGCAGTCAATCACTTCATTGATGAGGCGATTAAGCAAAAATCTTCTTTAAGTTCAGCGCCCTTGCCGCAATGGCTCAATTCCATTAATGCCTTTTATACTGAAGAAGGGGCTTATTCACCCGCCGATGGAGTTTACCGCCCACGCAGTAAACTAGCAGTTTATAAGCGGCAATTTTTCCCGGATCGCGTTTTAAAAGAGCAATCTTTTTCGTGGAACAAACTTTATGAAAATGACGGCGTGCAACTCAATATGCTCCAGGATGAGATTGCTGTATTGAGTTTCAAAAGTAAGGCCAATACCTTAGGGCAGGCAGTATTAGATGGATTGAATGAGGCTTTGAATGTTGCTGAACAACAATGTCAAGGGATGATCATCTATCAACATGATGCGCAAAATTTTAGTGCGGGTGCTGATCTACGCGGGGTGGCGCAATTAGTAAAAGAGGGAAAAACTCAAGCCTTAGATGAAATGATTGCACAATTCCAACAAACTGCGATGCGCTTAAAATACAGCACCATACCCACAGTTGCCGCTTTGCGAGGACGTGCCTTAGGCGGTGGTTGTGAGCTGATGTTGCATTGCACTTCTGTGGTTGCCGCATTTGAATCATACCCAGGTTTGGTCGAAGTTGGGGTCGGTCTATTACCCGCAGGCGGTGGTTGTAAGGAGATGGCTCTACGAGCGGCAGCACAGATGCCTCAAGGGGATCTTATGTTGATTTTACAACAATACTTTCAGCAAATTGCCATGGGGCAGGTTGCTAGTTCGGCAACTGAAGCAAAACAAATGGGTTATCTACGTCAAGCAGATGCAATAATTATGCATACTCAGGAAGTGCTTTATGCAGCGCTCGCGCGGGTGAAAACACTTAATGCCGAAAATCATCTACCTCCGCTTAAAAAAGTTTTCCGTATTGCAGGGATTGAGGGTCAAGCGCGTTTACAGGCAGGTCTTGTTAATTGGTTAGAAGGCGGTTTTATTTCTCAGCATGATTATTTTTTGGCGACTGAGATTGCCAAGGTTCTTTGCGGCGGTGAAGTTAATCAAGGAACATTAGTTGATGAAGCATGGATGTTGAAATTAGAACGTGAAGCGTTTGTTACGTTAGCCAATACAGGATTAACACAGGCGCGTATCCAGCATATTTTGGAAACAGGGAAACCTTTGCGTAATTAACTAAAGCCTTCCTGGTGGATAAAACATACACCTTATGAGAAAAATAAGGTGTCAAGGAGATTGCATAGAATGACTAATGTCTACATTGTTGATGTATTACGTACTCCAGTTGGCAAGGCTCCACGAGGGGTCTTTAAAAACACATTACCTGATGATTTATTAGCTCATGTTATTAAATCATTAACCAGCCGTCATCAAACCGTCAATTGGGAACGATTAGGTGATGTTATTATGGGCTGTGCGATGCCGGAAGGGGAGCAGGGTATGAATGTGGCTCGTATCGCCTCCTTGTTAGCAGATTTACCTCAATCGGTACCGGCGATGACCATCAACCGTTTCTGTTCCTCTGGAGTACAAAGCATTGCGAGTGCTGCGGCATCGATTCGTACAGGTGAGATGCAAATGGCTTTGGCTGGTGGTGTGGAAAGTATGTCTATGGTGCCTTTAGGGGGTAATAAATATACTGCTAACCCATCCATTTTTGATAATGAACATGTCGCCATTGCTTATGGTATGGGCATTACTGCGGAGAATGTGGCTAAGCAATGGCATATTTCCCGTGAAGAGCAAGATAAGTTCGCAGCCGAAAGTCATCAAAAAGCGGTTGCGGCGCAAGAGCGTGGCGATTTTAAAGCGGAAATTGTTCCTATTGAGATCACGCAACGTATGGCTGACCTGAAGACCGATACTGTAAAAATTCAGAAAAAAATAATCAGTATGGATGAAGGGCCACGAGCAGATACCTCATATGATGTGATAGCAAAATTAAGACCAGTTTTTGCTGCGCGTGGAAGCGTTACTGCAGGGAACAGCTCCCAAACCAGTGATGGTGCAGGGGTTGCCTTTCTCGCCAGTGAAGAGGCTGTCAAAGAGTTTAATTTAAAACCTATGGGGCGCCTATTAAGTTATGCTGTAGAAGGTGTGCCACCAGAAATTATGGGAATTGGACCCATTAAGTCTATTCCGGTAGCTTTAAAGCGTGCGGGTCTTACTTTAGATCAAATCGATTGGATTGAATTAAATGAAGCATTTGCTGCACAATCTTTGGCAGTAATAAAAGAGCTTGGATTAGCACGTGACAAAGTAAATCCTTTGGGCGGCGCGATTGCCTTAGGTCATCCTTTAGGAGCAACAGGTGCGGTTCGCACCGCCACCCTCATGCACGGTTTGCAACGTACAGGGGGTAAATATGGTATGGTAACCATGTGTATTGGTACAGGTATGGGCGCGACTGCAGTTTTTGAAGCGTTTTAATCTATTTAGTGGGGCGTTGAATAGGCGCTCCCATCTCTTCTGCTACAGGTTTTTTCTCATCACTTGAGGGACTTACCGGTTTAAAAAAGTTTACGCTTTGTGCTTCAATATTTGCTTGGACTTGAGCACCACGCAGAGTTAATTCCTTGAATAGTTTTGTATTTTTTAACTGCTCAATTATCCTTCTACCGTCTAGCGTGTTATAAAGACTTGCAAGTGCTGAGCTGTTATTCAAGGATAATTTTGTGATTATATTGGGATTAAACTCAATCCAGATATAGAGAATTTCTCGTCCCTCTTTAGTCCTGCATAGGTTGTCAAATAATGGGGCACATGAGGCATTCTGAGTCTCAGAAAAATCAGATTCTGTAATTATGCGCGCAAACTCTTCTGATTTAATAAAATCCCAATTATAAAGCAATGAAATACCAAACTCAGTTCTGCAGAGAATCTGCAAGGGGGTGGTTGCGCCTATACCCGCAACGTCGGGGCCCGATCTTTTTAGTAAAAGTGTTTTAAGGTTTATATCAAGAGGAAAATTTTCGCGGAGAACACTTAATATCTTTTGCCCAGCTTCATCAATACAGAGATGATGAATACACGAGGTATTCGCTAGATTTTTATTCTCTTTTCTTATGAGACTTGTAAACGTATCGATAAACTTAATCTTAAATGGATTGGATACTGCCATATGTTTTAAGCTGTTTAATAACCTGGTTTGTATCAGGATACGGCCCATTGGGTTTAAGCACAAAGTGAAAAAGGGAGAAATGTTTTTTATATTCGCTTTGGGTATTATCTTGAATAAATTATCAAAATAATAGAGTCCTTGAGGACCATTATTTTTTGAGCGGTCAGCCAGTAATGGATTTTTTTGATAAATTTTATCTAATATTTTCAAGCCAGATGTTGTTTGAATGAGGTGTGAAGCTGGAGGGAAAAGTGCGCCCTCAATAAATTCAGTACCGTTATACAAATTATGATGTTGTAAATCTTTTACAATTGATTCTGATAAAAAATACTTATAAATTATTGACTGCCCAATTTCGGTTTTTATTAATTCGCGAAACGGTGTGGGCGGATAAAATAATCTCGAAGGTGTATCAAGATGCCAAGCTTCAAATAGATTTAGCAGATTGGGGTTGCGAATGAAGAATGCATTTAAATATTGACAGCCATCTTTAGATTTACAGAAAAATAAAAGTGCTGTGTTGTAATTAATATTATCGCTATCCTTCTTTTTGATGGGAAGCATGGCTTTAATTAACACTTCTTGCCTATAATTCGATAATTCCTCAAGAAAAATTTTTTTAATAAGCCATCTACCTTCTTCCGATTGAGCAATTCGAGCAAGATGATCCTCTGTAAGTATGATGCAAGTAAATAACTCATCTAAGTTTAGTAGTTTCCAATTATGTTCAAGCGCCTCATTGAATTGTTGCCTGATTACACTACTGCGATGCCCAAGGTATTGCAAAAAAATTTTAGGTTGCCCATCATAATTTTTGAGTTGATCTGTTAAAACATCATTTAACGGTTTACTTTCCGGAGTGGTTATAGATCCAGATTCAGTGGTATTGATAATACTGGATGGGAGTTCAGGAATATTGGTTACAGGCTTTGTATTTCTATTTGTAGTTTTGCGGTTGCGAGTTTTCGTTACTTTCTTGGTCGATGTTTCTGCTATTGGGGTGGGCACTATCGGTATAGGGGCTATTGATGGAGGGTTAATACGCAGCTCAATTTTATCATCTGTATAATGTAAATGATTTTTTAAAATAGCTCTTGCTGCTGCAAATTGCTTTTTTTCCAAATGATAGTCGACCTGATCCTTCCACTTGCGCTTATTATGTTCATCTATTAGTGCCGCAGTGGGAATAATTTTATCTTGTTGGAGCGTTCCAAAGAAAAGCTGTAGTTGCCCTTTAAACCGCGTTAACTCAGGTTCATAAATGAACAGTTCCTGACGCGCGCGCGTGATGGCTACATATAATTTAGTGAGCAGTTTCCACTCATCAAGGTTTAAGCCATTTGTTTGCGCGGTTATTTTATGTAATATTTTTTGTGTTGCTATGGGTTTCCATAAAATTACGGTGTTAAAATCTAAGCCAATAGCTTCTTCGGGAGTTAAAATATTACTTGAACCGGTTGCTAATTGGATTTTAGCACGTTCCTCTGGATCTGCAGATGACAAGACAATGATCACGGTCTCAGCAAGATTTCCTCGGGGTTTTAAGGCTTCTAATTTATGAGAATCAACAATTTGCACCAATCCTGAATCCGGAGAGAGATGCGATTCTAAAATATTATATTCCCGTTTTGCTTGATTCCCGTCCAACTTATGTTTGATGGTTAACAAGTGGCTTGCGACTTCAGCAATCCGTGCTGCACAACGCCAAGTTTTTTTTAAATGGAGCGTCTGGTAGTCTTTAAATTGTTTCGTTAATAACCGCAATAAACAGCCACGAGTGTAAGGCCAGGAAAAAAATGCTTGCTCATCATCAAAACATGCAAAAAATTGCTTGGATTTACGCACTGCTTGGACCAAAGCTGCGAGCGTAAGAGGGGAGAAATTCTGACTTTCATCACAAAAAATCGCACCATAATTAGTAAGTGTTATCTCTGTAGTTAATGGGTCTAGCCAGTGTTTCGTTTTCAGGTGATTGCGCCATTGAGCTAAAAGATTAATTACTCTTTGTTGTTCTTTGGTCTTACCAGAGAGATAGCATTCTCGTTTGCCCAATTTTAAATACTCTTCTGCACCGAGGGCCGCAATCAAACTCAGCTCGTAATGAATAACCGCAGAATCTCCTTGCGGAAAAACATTTTTTAACCAGCTCGAGAACGCGTCTACTGGTAATAGGGTGCTGCCTTTATGTTCGGTAAGAAGAATTTGTTCCAAGGTAAAAAAATCCACCGGAATATTGGAGGTCATTTCATTGCTATAGTGCTGCTGAATTTTTTTGATTAAATTTGCAGATTGAGAGATGAACAAGACCTTTTTTCCATGGCCCAATTCTTCATTCACCCAGTGTAAATTATTACTATTATTCAGGTAGTTATGTAATAAGTCATAGATAACTAAAGTTTTACCTGCTCCTGGAGGACCACTCATTAATAAGGGAGCACTACAATTTGCTGCTTGTTGTTGTTCCTCATCGAGAAAAAAGATTTGCTCTTGGTGAACAGTCACGGGCAGGAAACGTTCTTCAGATTGAGGCGGGATGATAATCGATGGTGCTGCTTCAAAGTGAAAAGATTTTATTTTATGAGTATTCGCGCCGCTTAGTTTACGCGCCAGTTCATCATAATTATGATCGTTTTGATTTAAAATTAAGAGAGCCGGTTTGCCACCATGCATAATACGCATGAAAATCAGTCGATTTTTTTTGTCTATTTTTGCCCGATAGACGGGTTGCCCCTGGAAGGTTATCCCATTTAATCGTTTCACTTGTGGCGCGTGAAGTTGATTGGCGATAATCTTGAATATTAATTCTTGTTGTTTAGTAATTTCATCTTCTGTGATTAGAGTGGCTAAATAATAAATATTCATAAACATGATATTAGAGTTAAAGTTAACTTCATTGTAACACTTTTGTTCATAAAATAAAATAAATGATCAGCTTTGTCCCGCCCTTTGCTTTATGGTAATCGTAAATAATAAAATTTTTGTTGTTTTTTCGTCGGATTAAAGCAAGGGTATTAAAGCACAAACTATTACGTTGATAGTTGATCTTCTGAAACACCTCGATTTACTTTAAAATCCCGTTATTCAGAGTGCAGAGAACAATCAAATCAATAAAATCCGTTGGAAATATTGAATTTCGTCCCTAAAATCACTCTATTTTTATTGGAGCGTTGGCTTAACGCTCCCATGCTCGGTATTTACAGGATGATTGTGTTCTTGTTCAAGCGTATTTTTAAAGAAAACCATATTCGTATTATCGATAGCCTTTTTAACCTCAGCACCATGATGAAGTAATCTATTAAATAAAACGCTGTCTTTTAATAATTCAATGACTCTTTTTCCTTCGGCTGTATCGTAAAGTTTGGCCATAGCAAAACTGTTTTGTTCAGAGAGTGAAGCAATTAGGCGAGGATTAAATTGTAGCCATTGATAAAGAACCTTACATCCTTCATTGAACTTACATAAATTATCGAAGAGCGGGGCGAAATGATTATTTCGCGATTCAGCAAAATCGGAAGCTGTGAGTGTGTGCGCAAACTCCGCTGAGTTACCCAGCCATTGACTGATCAAGGAGATGCCGTATTCAGTACTACTCAGTATTTGTATTGGGGTCGTGCCGCCAATTAGCCGTACCTCCAGACCCGCACGAGTTAATAAGACCGTATTCAACTTATCGGCAATTATGGGAAAGCTTTCCATGATCACCGAAAGGATTTTTTGGCCAGTTTCATCAATACATAGATAATGAATACAGGAAGTGTTCGCATAATTCTGGTGTTTCTTTGGAATGAGAATAGTGAAGGTTTCTACAAAATTAATTCTCGAGGGATTATTTATCGCTGCATCTCGTATACTGTCAAAGAACCAATCATGTAAAAGCTTACGCCCATCTTCTAAGGAACAGAGTGTATAGAAGGGTGAAATATTCTTTATATTGTTCTCAGGTATCATTTGAAACAAATAATCCAGGAAAAAAATAAATGGATGGACACAAGGTCGCTGAGCTAGTTTGGGATTTGCCTCAAAGATTTTATTCAAAATTTCCAACCCTGTTGATGTTTGGATGAGATAATAAAACGGCGGTTGTGGAGGGATCTTTTTCGGTACAATTTTCGGTCTAATACTAAAATATAAGTTATGACTTTGTAATTTTTTTAGGATCTCGGGTTGAGAGAAATGCTGTTTAAACACTAACTTGCCGGCATCAGTTTGAACGAGCGCACGAAGAGGAGTGTCAGATTGTTTAATTAAGGAGGGATTAATAAATTTTTCTTCCGTGAGTTTGGGAAAGGACGGTTCGTCTAAGTGCTCTACTGAAATAAGTGAAAGAAGCTTAGGATTACGGATAAACCATGCATTTAAGTATTGGCATCCATCATCCGATTTACAGAACAATAGAAAAGCTGAATCATATGTTATGGTGTTATCTTGGTCAGGTCCAGGCAACATCTTCTCAAGGAGCAATTGTTGCTCCGCATTAGATAAAAACTCTCTAAATAATTTATCAATAATAAATCTGCTCTCTTCATACCCCGCAGCTTGATATAAGAGTTCAGTCGAACATAAACAGATAAATAACTGATTATATTTTATAGCGCTCCAGTTCTGTATCATTACCTCTTTAAACTGAATTCTTACCTGATTATTAGAATGTGCCAAATATTTTATAAAATATTGTGTTTGATCTTTAAGAGTTAAAAATTCATTAAATAAATCCCGTAAGGGAGTCATTTTTTGCCGATCTTTTTCCAGGGTAATCTGCTTCTTACCAGTATTTTTTTTAAAAAAGTTAGATACGGGAAATGTGGGGTTGGCTGGGGGCGTTTTTAACTCGTTAGAGGCCAGTTTTTCGCGATTTCTTTTTTTAAAAATTTTTGTCGTTGATGGCTTGATTTCCTCTGTTGGTGATTTGATTTCCTCTGTTGGTGATTTGATTTCCTCTGTTGGTGATTTGATTTCCTCTGTTGGTGATTTGATTTCCTCTGTTGATGATTTGATTTCCTCTGTTGGTGATTTGATTTCCTCTGTTGATGATTTGATTTCTTCTTTTGACTCACTCTCTACTGGGAGTATTTCAGTAGAGAAAATTCGCGCCGCGATCATGATGTCGTTGTAATTTAAATGGTTTTTTAATATGGCGGTTGCTGCCTCAAGCTGGCCTTTTTCTATATGATAATCCACTTGCTCCAGCCATTTACGTTCATTATGGGCACTATCGATATCTATGAGTGCTGCAGGAATGGTATTTGTGGATTTGAGGCTGCCAAATAGTAATGTTAATTGTTGTTTAAATCTGTTCAGCTCTGGTTCATAGATAAACAGTTCGTGGCGCGCTCGGGTGATTGCAACATATAACTCATTTAGTGCCTTCCATTCCTCTAAATCAAGGCCATTTTTTTTATGCGATAATTTTTGAAGCAGCTTTTGAGTCGCTACGGGCTTCCATAAGATTGCCGTATTAAAATCCAAACCAATGGCTTCAGCTGGAGTTAAAATGTTACTAGAGCCCGTTTCCTCCTGTATCTTTGCTCGCTCTTCTGCGTTTAAAGATGTAAAGACAATGATCACGGTTTCGGCGAGATTTCCCCGAGGGCGCAAGAGCTTAAGCTGCTCCGAATCAATTATCTCAACAAAACCTGATTCAGGTGAAAGGTGAGACTCTAAAGCGGGGTATTCTCGCTTGGCTTGATTCCCATCTAATTTATGTTTCGTATTCATTACATGATTCGCAATCTCAGCAATAAGTGAAGCGCAACGCCAGGTCTTTTTTAGGTTAAATGTCTGATATTCATGAAATTGTTTGTTGAGTAAATTGAGTAAACAGTTACGGGCATAAGGCCAAGAGGAGAGCGCTTGCTCCGGATCAAGGCAGGCGAAAAACTGCTTGGAAGAGCGTACCGCACGAACTAGACAGGCGAGTGCTGCCGGTGAGACGTTTTGACTTTCATCACAAAAAATAGCGCCATAGCCTGAGATAGAGATCTCACTAATTAACGGATCTAACCAATGCTTATTTTTGAGATGATTACGCCATAGAGATAAAAGATTGATTACTTTTTGCTGTTCTTTCTTTTTGCCGGAAAGATAACATTCTCTTTTTCCAAGTTTTAGGTATTCATCGCCACCAAGAGCTGCGACTAAACTCATTTCGTAATGAATCACTTCAGGATTACCCTGCGGAAAACTGTTTTTTAACCAGTCTGCAAAAGCATTTTTAGGTAAAAGGATACTATCTGTATCGTGCGCCAGCAGTATTTGCTCCCAAGTAAGAAAATCTACGGGTAAGTTCTGCTCCTTTTCATGAGTATATTGCTGATGAATTTTTTTGATGAGATTGGCTGATTGTGAAATAAATAGAATTTTTTGTCCATGACCGAGTTCTGCACGAGCTAAATGCATCGGGGCGTTATTTACTACGTAATTGTACAATAAATCATATATAACTAAAGTTTTACCCGCGCCTGGAGGACCACTCAATAATAAGGGCGCGGTGCAATTCGTCGCTTTTTGTTGGTCCTCGTCTAAAAAAAAGATTTGTTCCTGATAAAAAGTTACGGGCAGAAATTGTTCTTCAGGTTCATTAGATATTATTACAGCAGGTGCTGAATCCAATTCAAAGGCATTTATTTTCAGCGTATTCGTCGAACTCAACTTACGGTTTAATTCTTTATAATCATGATCATTTTGATTAAGTACTAACAGAGCTGGTTTACCTGCATGCATTATACGCATGAAAATCAGGCGATTTTTTTCATCTATTTTGGCACGGTATACCGGCTGGCCTTGAAAAGTTATCCCAGTAAGGCGTTTTATTTGGGGTGTATGTAATTCATTGGCAAGTATTTTAAATATTAATTCTTTATTGGCGTTAATTTCATCTTCAGTGATAAGGTTGGGAAGGTAGTAGATAATCATAAGCTTATTTTCGGGGTTAAAATTGTTTATATTGTATCAATATTGGACTCAAAATAAAATAAATAATCATGTTTTCTTGGTTTAATTTAAATAATGCTAAACAAAAAAACTTAGGTGGTCTTTGCGTGTATGTGAAGCACATCGATGCTTCGTTCAAGACATTATGAAAGACTGTGTGTTATTAACAAATATGTTGATAGGTCGATTATAGAGATCCCTCGTTTCACTCGGGATCTGATATATCGTCACAAAAATTAGAAACCAGCATTAAAAGCTAGATGCGCAGCGCAATTCATGATCTAATGATTTCGCCAAAAAACATAAGAGGAATTGTGATGCGCAAAGAAAGTTTATTACAAAATCATTTCAAAGACACGTT
>JAFKHV010000031.1 GCA_017306715.1 Legionella sp.
TGCTTTGATCATCCAATCCATCGATCCCAGCCTCTGAATATCGTCTGTACCACTTCCTCAGGGTAGGACGAGAAATACCACATTTGCGGCAAACATATCCTGCATCTTTAGTTTCCAGATAAAGATTTACCCAAGTTAATCTAGCTTTACTTTGCTGTTTCATAAGGCGGGTAAATCTATCAATTATTTGAAACGATGTCTATGAATCACACAGTTTATATTTGAGGTGGCTTCGTTGTCATCACATAGCCTCAAGCTTATTGTATTGAACAGTAGAGTAATAATATGCCATCAGGAACGGGTCAGGACGTGCGTTCAGACACTTATCTCCTTACTAAAAATTATTGCCTCAAAAAAGCCTTTAATTTATCTATTTTTCGCCTTTTGTGGTGTTATAATGGTCAAATTGGTCTGATTGGGGCGTTTTCCTCGGAGAAACAAGATGCAAACACCGTTCGATAAAATGGTCGAGCAATTAAAAAACAATGATCCAAAATTAGAGTGGCTTAGTTTACACTCTTACACTACGGACTCTTCGAATTTCCAAGTTTTCGTTGAGAGCTTAAAAGAAAGCACACATCTCACCGCAATTACGCTTATTAATAAAAAGATTGGTTCACGGGCTGCAGAACAGCTCTTTGCAAGCCTAAAACCTCACAGCAAGTTAAAGCAACTGGACTTAGAACATAACGATATCGCTGATGAAGGAGTTCAGTATCTCGCGGAGTTGTTACTTCCAAATGATTCATTGACGGATCTTAATTTAAGGAGGAATTTAATTACTCCGCAAGGTATGACTCATTTAGCCCAGGCCTTGAAAGCCCTGGTTCAACTTAAGACACTCAAACTCAGTCAAAATAGGATCAACTCCGATGGGGTTAGAAATTTGGGAGCGGGTTTAGCAGAAAATAAATCATTAACCTGCCTTGATTTATCAGGCAATGAAATAAAAAATTTAGGGCTATCGTATATCACCCAAGCGTTAATAGAAAACAAAACCTTAACCTCTCTTGACCTGGGATTTAATGAAATAGATAACGCAGGAGTCGTTCATTTAGTAGAGCTCGTAAACAATAGCCACACCTTAACCTGCCTTGATTTATCAGGCAATAATATTTTAGCTACAGGGATTAATCGGTTATCCACCGCTCTGCAAACAAGTACCAGCCTGACTCAACTGCGATTTGTCGATAGTAATCTGGGTAATGCAGAGATGAAAGAGCTCGGCAATCTGTTGCAAAAAAATACTTCAATTGCCACTTTAGAGATTAGATCGAATGCCATTACTGACCTTCAAGACCTAGCTGACGCCCTAGTCACGAATACTTCCCTAACCAATTTGGATCTAGGCTTCAATAAGTTTGGTTGTGCTGGAGCTCAATACCTGGCCGAATCTTTGAAAATGAACGCCCATCTAATACATCTTGATTTATCGAGTACGGAAATTGAGGATACTGGTTTGTTCTTGCTTTCAGAGGCCTTAAAGGAAAATCGTACTTTGCGGACACTCGACCTGTGGAATTGTAAAATCACTACTCAGGGAGTGATGAAACTTGCGGAAGCTTTAGCGGTAAATACAACCTTGAAAAAACTTGCTCTGGGTCACAATAACATAGATGAGATCGGTATTCGCTACCTGGCAGCTGCCCTGAAACAAAATTATCTGGGGCTTACAGAATCCATGGAGATTAAGGATAATGAGCTCTCCTCATGCCTTAAGCGAAATTCCCAGTGGGCTTCGCACCAAAAGCTTTTAAATGAACTTTTTAAACAGGATTGTATTCTTGGGACAGTGTACAGCATCACTCGCTGTTTAACTGGTGTAAAAAAATTTATCGTCGAACATCAAGATTTTCTGTCGGAGCACCATTATACAGTCGAAGCTTTTCGCCTGCTCATTGCTTTACAACAGCGCATATCTGTTAAATCCAATTCAGAATTTCATGCACTGCGAATCCTCCTCTCTGCATTTACGCATCCACCTTTGCAACTACAAGCTGATCGAATGCTCGGACTCCTCCTTTCCGGCGATTTAGGCTTATGGTTTGCAGAAAACAATCAGGAGCGCGAAGTACAACTGTTAAGACTTTATGCGTTTAGAAATCACGTACATGCCCCCGAGATAAAAATTTTTGCGTTGATCTCATTATTTAAACTTCTGCATCCGGGCAAAACATTTACAGTCCAAGAAAAATTAGACTTCGAAGCGCAAAACATTCTCATGCCCCAACAAGAATTTTTGAACTTAGTGAACATTGCTTTCATGCAATTAGACGAACCCAGTGAGGTTGATAAACAGTACCTTCTCCAACGCATGCTGACAACGGCGATTTATGACCCTTCAATGCTTGCAACGGCCTGTTCTTTTCCAACATTTGTAAAACTGTTGCGCACGCGATTTCCTCATGCACGGAATTTTAGCACGGTTGAGCATTGTCTTCTTGCAGCTTACAACGCCAGTCCCTTGGTGATCCCTATTGTCCAAAATCAGGAAATAACCGTGGCGCCGCAGCAATTTCAAACCTTGGATGAAATTGGCGCGCAACTAAAAAATAACTGTAAAAAAATAGTGGCAGAATATTTGAGCACCCTCAAAGAGGAAGAGATCGACGAGTTGGTTACCTATGAAGTCTTATTTCAGCGTAAGGTTAGCAATAATTTACCCACAACTATGAAAAGCCCTGAGGATAAAATTCCTTCTGAAGAACACACATCAGCGGGAGAGGAGAACGCTATGCCTCAGAATTTGAGTCAAGAAGATACAGAGAGCACCACACGAATTGAAGCAGTCTGTGAAGAAGAAAGTGATTTAGTAACCGCAATGCCTGATGAACACCAGCTCCTGGATTTATTTCTTCGAGCTTATAACAAGAAGTTAAGGGAGGATAAGCGCGGATGCTTTGGCTTTTTTCGTGCGTCACGTTTAAGAATTGATGCCAGTGGATTACGATTACATGATATTTTTAATCATGCGTTGCATAATAAGGGCTATCGAACCCGTAACGTTTTAATTGAACAGGGGTGGTTAGATAGACACGGCAATATTATCGATCCACAGATTAATGCATTCATACTAGCGCAGACATCTCAGGTAAACGTTGCGAAAAATGATATGATGTGAATATGGAAGGGTACCTCTGAAAAGTGAGCTTTTTGGTGGACCTATTTTAATCAATCGACAAAAATAGCCGCCGCTTCTGGCATAGAAATCAGCAGCCTAATAACCAGAAGTATAGTGGAGTCTATACCGCTCTAATGTAATGAACCATCCCACTGAGTTGGCATTTAATAGTAACCCGCTTAGTATTCATGATCTGTAAATTCAACCGTTCATTGCAATCCTCTTTTTGATAAGCACCAGCAGGTTATGAGCAATCTGAATCCATATTCTTGAAGATCCACAAAATATCGTCAATGACTCCTTTCTCTTGTGCAATATAAGTTGAATCGGCTGCGGGATATTTGCATCAAAAATAAACATTGCTGTATAATTTAAAATCATTTATTTTTGGTGTTATTATGTCTGGATTAGTTGAAATCTTTAGAAGAAATTCAGCCAGTAAAGAATTACTAAACGATTTACTAGCGCAATTAAGAAATGGCAACATAGATTTATTAAAATGCCATGTAAGTGAAATTAAAGAGTTAAACAGCGAGTTTTTGAAAATTTTTTATCTAGATGACGAGCTGAGATATATGCGAGCAGAATTTTGCCTCTCCTTGAGTGATTTTTCAAATGAATTGCTTAAATCAGTCGTTGAAACGGACCACAAAAAAGTACTGGAAATACTTAGAAACAACTCAATGTACTGCCACAACCTGCTGATAATGACAGCAAATAATGTTAAAAAACGGCCACTGGATAATCCGTTATTGCCTAAAGCAAAACGTCAACGGCCAGAAAAAAAATTATCGGTGCCAACAATAAAGAACGTGCAAGAAAAAAAATTAATTCTCATGGGATATAACAACCATTTTGTGAGTTTTTTGACAAAAGATGAGAACAAAATACACTACGAGAACATAATAAAATGGCATCAAGAATTCGTTAATTACTTTAGTCACCAGCAACTAGTCACTCTATCTGAGCATGGAGGTGAAGAGGCATTCTTATTTTTAAAACGATATAGTCTGATACTAAAGGAGTATAACCTGACTGCAAATGAAATCATGGAACTGATCTTAAGCGCTCTAAAAACATCCAATATGGAGCGGTTAATCGAACATCTTTTCCATATGGATAAGTTAGCCCCATTCGGTTTTAATAAGCAGCATTTTTTTTATTTATACTCCAGTGATAACGCCCCTGAAAATCTTAGACAACTTAATGAAATATTATTTCAAATTGAACCCGATGAAATTGCCCTCTTGGCGGCAAAAAGTCCCCCGCAAATTTTTTTGTTAGTTAATCAATATCTTGACTATTTTCTTCAATTATCCCTCCGCCCCAGCCATCTTATTCAACTAGTGGTTCAAGGCAAGTTCGAGAAAATTGATTGGATTTTGAATAACTATGATTGGCTTGTATCGTGTACCACCGTTAATCCTGAAATTTTATGTAATCACGAGATTGCTGCAATAGAGCAGCATCGGTTGATTGAGTCACCGATAGAGGAAAATCCCCCAGAGCCCGTTAATCAGGTCTTATCATCGCCTCTCTCTAGTCTTAAAAACTGGGGATTTACTGAGGAGGAAATCCTGGCCTTGGATCAGTCTAGAGGTTGGATAATAAAAAAACAAATTAGAGAATCCCTCGAATATTTGCCTAAGATATCAGAATTAGGATATTCACAAGAGCAAATCAAAAGATTACTTTTGTTTAAAAGAGAAATAATCAAACGACTTGAAACACTTCGTGAAAATACACCGATTCTGGTCGAGTGTGGTTTTCAACTAAAAGAAATTTTTGATTTTGTTGTATCTAAATCATACCTGCCTGAGATTGCTGCAAGATATTCTAAGGAATTGATAGCCAAAGGATTTACTACATCAGAACTAATTTATTTATTCACTAGAGGATTCAGTCATAAAAAAATCATGGATTCATTTTTGCTTTATTTGCCGAAATTGCTGTCACACGGCCTAACCAAACGTCAGATCATCGGTATGACTTGCTCCACGAGTGGTAAGGCACTTCCTATGCTGGCGCAACATTTTCCCGACATGATTAATATTATGAAAAGAAGTGAGCCGAATCTATCAGAAGAAAAATTAAAAATAAAGCTCACATCAAAACTAAAACGTGATGGCATGCTATTTATTAATTTCTTGATGCGGGATATTACTTCAGGAGATAACTCAGGGGTACTTCTTTTTCCAATTTTGCAAAAAAGTAGGAATTTTTCTTATCCAGAAAAGGATTCTTACCTCTTTCTTTATCCGCGGGAGATTAAGTCAATGAATGACGTGGCTACTCACATTAGCAGTTATCTCAGATTATACGGCTGCGAAAAGCATGTGCAGCAGGTAAAAGAACACTTTGCCTTGGTTCTGGATGTGTCAATTTGGCCTATATTATGGCCGAATCTCCCTGCGCCTACAGAGGTAGTCACAGGAGAAGACTTCTATGATTTTTCTTTAGAAAAAAATAATTATTATCGTGTGAGTGAGGAGGATTCCTCTGCATATATTTTTTGTGACAGTAACACCCGTGCCTTAATCTGTGCCAACCATCTAAATTACTTAAACCTTGAAGTGCAAAAAAGTAATCAAGGTATTGATGAACCATTAGAACATTTTAAAGCGTATGCAACAGATAGTTATGTATTGATTGATAATTACGGTGCATACATCGATGCTGTAGTCTATTTGTTTCCTGAACGATATAAGCATCTCCCAATTAATGTAGATGAGTTGTGTTTGCTTACAGTTGATTTGCCTCCTCAGTTAGCTCCCGAGGTAATAAACGCCCAAAGTTTGGCAGAGGATATGGATACACAGCACATGACTTTTGATTTTGATACGGAACAGTATGAATTTATTGATCAATTAGTGTCTCATCCTGGGAGCTATGGTTTTTTTGGGCAGAGTAGAGAGAAGCAACAGCAAGAAAAAAGCGCAAGCTTGAACCATAACCTCAATTGTTCCTAAATTGAATGCTATTAGACTATACTGGGTACAGAACTTAGGGTGTGGCAATCATTGGAGGCGAGTAACCACCCCTCATTAGCGAGGAGCAGTCCTCTAAGGGGTTGTATCCAGATAGCACTGGTTTGTCCTGATTAACCTCTTCACTCCTTATACAATGAGGGTTTTTGGTATCGTAACCGCTTTTAAAACTCATTAGTAAAATCTTAATAATTCCTAAATATCAATAAGTTAATCGCTTGTTGAAAAATAAAATTTTCATGAAAGCTAATATGCTGCTAAGCAACGGGTGACCATCGTTTAATTTGACTAGTTAACTGCACATTACCAGCCATTTCAGATTGTACTAATAGCGCTGATAACAACGAAGGGCTCCGCTGCAAGATGGGATGACACAAGCCTAGCTGTATAAACGTATGGGCATTGAACAACCCACAGCAGTAAGGACGCTCGACAGAATGGAGCGTGACGTATTTATACACCGTGAACAAAAGCTCGAGGATAGATGGGCTATTGGGATAAAGCTCACCGATAAAGGCAAAGGATATCAAAAAATTCTGCAAGTTGCGTTCAGGAGTTAAATGAGATGGCGCTAAGAGGCATTGATAAACAGGAACGGTCCTTATTAATCCGACTAATGAATGATCTTTTAATCCAAAGTGTAAAATAAACGAGATAATAGAATTAATCATCCTCCTCTCTATTGGATAGATTGAGTACAGATAATTTAGCAAGTGAAGCAGAACCACTTTACAAGAACTGTAAATTTTGATTAAAAAATTCTTTCTAAATTGCAGCTATTTTCATCATAATAAATCTCCTATATGATAGTTTTTTCAGATAAGGATTAACATGTCAAGGAATACTTTATTTACTGTAATTGGTTTTATTATTTGTAATACACTTATCGCAGCAGCGACGAGCTAAGTGGTTTCATTTGGGATGACGCTGATTCTCAATTTAATAACCATGGCTACAGTTACAAAGTTCAGCATTCACATATTACTTTGCAGGGAAAATTGCTTATGGCAAAACATGTTCTTATACCTTGGTTGAGCGCAAATATAGGTTTGGGGAGTGAATCATGCTTTCTCTTTTAGTATTAAGCCATTGTTTTGTGAAGCGGTAACTAATCCTTCCTTTAAATCAAACTATCAAACAACCCTAACTTATGGCTTAGGTGTCGGGATACAAAAGGTTCTAATCAAAAATTGGCAAATGGGGGTCGGATACGAATTTACGGATTGGGGAAAAATACAATTCAAAAGGGCTCCCGGGCAACTTCTCAATCAAGGCTTAGGATTTAACCACTTATACACCAATGGTGTTTTATTTAATTTAAGCTATCTAGCATAAGGATAAGCAAATGAAATTTAAGTATTTGGTTTTACAACTCATCCCTTGTCTATTTATGACAATAAATGCTCATGCGACAACGCCACTATGGAGTCTAACACCCAATCCTGCCTTTCCTCCGCAGGTCTTAATTAGTGCCAATGGCCAAGCTACGGTAAAATATATCGTAAGGAACAATTCTTCAAGACCACATCATCTGAAAATACTGGCTCAACCTGGGGTAACTCAAAATTCGGTCTGCAAACTCCGACCAAGAGGATCTGCAAACTCAAGTTGTATACTACAAATGGAGATTTCTGCTGCTGATATGCCATCCAGCGGAATATCGGGTGGGCCATTGCTTTGTGAAACCGATCCTAATGGCAGTCCAAATCCTCTACAGTGTGAGAAACCCTGTGGAAATAATCAATTATCGGTCAAGTTAGCTCCCGATGCAGCTGTATTAACCATTAGCCCAAATAGCTTATTGCTTACCGTGACTGGATTGACTTTAGATTCAGTGCCTTCAGGACAACCCCGTGTCATTACAATTACCAATACAGGAAATGCACCCGCGAGAAATGTGGCTATCCAAAGTCTATCATTGCCAGTTGATGCATCAATTTCATCGACATGTAACCTTAATTCCCTGCCTGCCGGTCGTTCTTGTCAAATTACCATAACCCCAGGAGCGACTTCAAGCCTGGAAGCATGGGCCAACCTTGTACTACCGGAGTAGAACCCGTTCCTGGAAAAATTTCGGTAGCTGGTGATAATACTAATAACGTTTTTTCCAATGTGATGATTTTAGGATATGGTTGTATTCATCAAGCCGGTTATGTCTATTCTTTATCAGAAACGACCAATCCTTCATAAAGTGTGCGTGGCAAAGTTTTTGCTCTCAATGATTTAGCCTCTCCCTTCGCAGGAATCGTCTGGGATTCTAGCTCTGGGTGCTCGACCATACCTGGGCCTGCAGTATGTTATTCCACTGGTGCGACCAGCATAGTAAATGGTAGCAACCTGGCTTTGCCAAGCCCAGGCGGCAATACCTATTTAATCTATCAAACATTAACAACAACTTATGGACTTAATCCATCCACATATGCAGCGGGACTTTGCTCTAATTACAGCATTCAGGGATATAATGATTGGTATTTACCCTCTATATGCGAAATGGGTTATGATGCTCTATCGAAAGGTAGTGGCTGTGGTACCCAGTTGACGCCTCTAATACAAAATATTATCTCTAATTTAAAAGATAATGGAATTATTCCTTCTGTTGCAGGAACCTATTGGAGCTCCACTAAATATATAAACACGAGTGGAGACCCACAATTCGACTATCTTGACGCTTGGTACATGTTCTATAGCGGATCCACTGGAGAGCAGGATTTTTTTAATAAGTGGATTCCTCAGGGTGTTCGTTGTTCTCGTGAGTTTACGAATTAAAAAAATCTGTTGCTGGCACCAATACAGCAAGTAGCTCATCTTTATATGTCCTACTTGCTGCATTTAGAAGAGTTTGAGCTGAAAGTGATACCGATAATTTATTAATTTCGGCACTTTTCCGAGCAGTATTGAACCTCATCCCAAATTTTTTACCACTTTTTGCGCCACGTGAAAGGCTTTGCGCAGACGATGCATTTTTTTTCGGTAAGTGTTTTTTTATTCCCTTAGACATCCAGCCCTCCATTATTTAAAAACGCTGTTTTTTGGGCTTGGTTCCAATAACTAAAAAAGCGTTTGTATTGCTTATCCTCTGCGAGGATTACGAATGGTTGCGGTTTAATGATTTCAACCTCATAGGATGATGAGAGCTTATCAATCATCTGTTTTATTTGCCTATTGGCAGTGAAAAATGTTTTTATCTTTGCTGGCGCTAAAGACTCTATTTGGGCAAAAATATTTCCTTTGGCCGGAACAAGCGGCATTTGGCAAAGCGTTTCATAAATAAAAGCCAAACGCCTCAAAGAATAGGAACGATTTCTAAAATACTCATCATCCCAAATAAATATCGCTAAAGATTGTTTATCAAGATTGTGTAATGCTTTATGCTCTTTATTCAGCGCTTTATCATGCACCCAAATAACCGTTTTATGCATAGCCACCTCTTAATCGTTGAAATAAACCTGCGGAGAGTTCCTGATAGGTTAGGGAGTAATGGAACAGCCAACCGACTTAAGGATAATAGTCTTGCTGAACCATCTTCTGCTATGGTTAATAGACTTAACGTTTGCTAAATAAAGTAGAAGACCTCCATCTTGTATTTAAATGGCTCGTAGCATAAATTTTTCGCAATTTAAATGGTGATGGTGAGGAAGGTCTATCAGTTTCCGCTTAAATTTCCTCTTCGGCCGCCGTCGTAGGAGGCGATTCCACACTGGATTTTTCAGAACTTAAGGCTGGCGTTGGAGAATGCGAGGATATCAACGTTCTCAACACAGCATAGCTGGTGCCATCAGATGCTTCTTTTGTTGCATCAGGGTTTGGAACGGGAGTTGGCGCACCTTCTGGTATAAATGCTATCATGACCCCATCATTGTCTGCTTTTTTATCCTGTCCTTGTACCTTTAATTCAAAACTAGAGCCCTCCGTAAGCTGATAAGGCTTTAATGCAAAGGGAAGTTTTGAGTAAAACCATGTATGGGCGTAATCGATGGGAATTTTTGGTTTAATGATGAGTGGTGCTAAAACATGGCCGTTTGCCTGCAAATCGCTATTAGCATTCGCAAAATAAACAATGCAGGATTTCTTTTCTAAATCGAGTGCCGTTTGCGCACGAAATTGATTCATATTGCCTATATGAAACGCTTTAACTGCTTTGCCAGTCTCATCAAGCTCTAAGCCCAATCCTAAACCCCATGCAAGACGCTCTTTAACTTTCATGTCTACATGTTCAGCAGCAGGGTTTGATTCTCCTGGCTGTCTTTGATAATCTTGAGTTAAACTGATTTGCCTTACAAATGCCTGTTGCATAATAGGACGAGGATCCTGCATCCAGGCAGTCATCGGCTTTGTATAATCACTGGCTGTTGTGTAGAGGCTATAGCGGCATCAGCTTTATCTTCCGAGGCTCCCGGTGGCATAAAACTACTCTTTTTCATATCCAAAGCCAACTCACAAATACATGCTCCTGAGCTAAAACATCCAGTGACTTTCCAGTTTGTTCCTTAATAACTCTTTGTAAATACTCAAGCCCCGTACCTGAGTAGGCTTATTCAGTACCAGGTTTAAAACTTAAAGCAGCACTGGCATCAATCCCTAGCCCGGATGTGTGTGATAGGAGCATCCGTGGCGTAATTGCTTGAGCTCTTTCAATATCTACTTCACTTCATCGCCTGCCATGTTCATGAAATAATTTTTCTAAAGGAAGCACTTCATGTAAAGGTCATCTAGCCCACTTTCGGCATTTTCTCCAGATCTACTTAAAATACCTTTGTCGATAAGTTTTAATACCAGGTAAGTAAAAACAGGCTTGCTCAAAGAGGCTGCACCGAAAACAGTATCATCCTTAACATCCCTCACAATTGAAGTATCACGATACTCCAAGATTACTTCTAACAGAGATTAAAATGACCAACAAAATTAGTATTCAGCAATACACGCCTGACGATGCGCAACAGTTGGCTAATATTTATTATTTCACGATTCATAATATTGCTATTCAAGTTTACTTAGAAGAACATGCTCATGCCTGGGCCCCAGCATCCTCCTTAGAATTAACAGGATGGAAGAAAAAGTGGGAATTTCGCCCCTGGTTGCGCTAATGGACAATACAATAGTTGGTTTTACAGAATTTGAATCAAATGGTCATATTGATTATTTCTATGTTCATCATGAGTATCTAGGATGTGGCATAGGCTCCTCTATAATGGCTGAGGTCTTTAAGAGTTGATCACCTAAATCTAAAGAGAGTGTTTGCTGAGGTGAATATTACCGAGAAACCATTTTTTGAATCCAAAGGATTTAACGTTGTTAAACAACAAATGGTGGAAATTGAGGAGTCGAACTTACGAACTTTATTATGGAGAAGGTCCGACCGTAAATTTTTACAGAATTCGTCGATGCTCTATAAGCATTCATAAGAGAAGGCCTAATGATAATATAAGAATCAAATATCGATAAAATTTTTACAAATAAGTATTTTATGCCAAACTACATGCGACTGACCTTGAAATCCGAACGACTTCAGTTACTCCCTGCATCACTCAAATACCCAGAAGATTTATGCAAATAATTTACGGCCGAAATTACAGAGCATATGTGGCTCAGCGCTCCAAAAGCAGAAGAGGAAATTATTTGTCCGATACTGAGGCTGTATTAAAATCAGCTCATTATTAATAACAATACTGGATAGCACTGATTTTAAGATTGGTGATAGAGTTAATAAAATAAACCACTCGGCTTTGTTTTTAAATAAATCGAATTGATAACAAAGTAATCACATGTTAAAATGACGCTTTATTTTCCACAGAGAGACAAATACATGAGTATTTTTTTTAAAATAACGGCGCCAAATGGAGAAGTTAGTTATCTTTTTGGAGTA
The DNA here is from genome assembly GCA_017306715.1 of Legionella sp. Classification (GTDB taxonomy): domain Bacteria; phylum Pseudomonadota; class Gammaproteobacteria; order Legionellales; family Legionellaceae; genus Legionella. The sequence continues at coordinate 11,972 of JAFKHV010000031.1, forward strand.
TTGCACAAAGGCGATACAGAGGATGTCACTCTTCCTTTAGAAGTTAAGAAGGCTTTTGAACAAGCAACGACTTGTGTTTTTGAAGTAGATACCGTTAGCTTAATGAATGATCCTATAATTACAAGCGAGTTAACTTTAGAATGGCAAAATGCTCAAACTCCATATTTATCTCGAATTCCTCAAGATTATATCTACAGCATTAGAAGAAACTATATAAAAACATTAGATAAACAGATGAAAGAAAGTCCAGGGTTGTCCTTTCTATTAGATAAGATCACGGAAAACCTGGTAAAGCTCCCACCAATACAATTTGTTCAGGAAATGATGGCTAGAGACGCGGAGCCAGTTGATAGCGCAAAATTGATTAATGGATTAGATATACTCTTGATGAAATATGCCACATTGAAAAACAAAAAAACAGTTTACTTAGAATCCCACGAAGAGCAACTATCTGCCGGATATGGATATAAACTTAATATCCTAGAGCAAATTGTATTGTACCGTTTTATAGAATCAGAACTTGCAAAAGGCAGAAAATTTTCTAGTTTGAAGGAACTAGAGCATGCATATCATCAACAAGATATTCAGAAGTTACAAGATATGTTTCGCGTTTTTCCCGACACAATGGATGTTCCTGTACCGGTTCGTCGATATTTTGATGAACTTAGCGTCAGTAGAGATATCATCATGGCTGAAAGAATGAAGCCTAGTCTAGACAATGGAAATGCGTTCGTAGCCGTTGGTGCGTGCCACTTAAAAGGGATAACCGATAAATTAAAAATGGAAGGTTATACCATTGAGTCTGTATCTTTGGGAAAACGGCATTATCCTATAGAAGGCTCTATAGAGGATGGAGAAAAAGTCGCTGCATTTAGAAAAATATATACGGCCCTGTTTTCTGCGCAAACAAGTTTCTTCAAAAAGCGAGGTTTTGTACCTACCGATGATAGGGTGGTGTCTTTACAAGAAATTCAAGATTACATGAGTACAAATAAAAATACACGCACTCACAAAGCATGGGAATTAGCTGAAAAACATTATAAAAATATATCCTCGGCCAACTGTGAGCTGCTAAAAAGTATTTGCCAAGAAGGTTATGCTAGAAGCAGTAGTTTCTTAGGATTATTTAGGCGAACAAAAATTAATCTAAATGATGCTCAAAGTGTAGCGGAGGCCTCTCCTGAAACCAGAACGGGTGCCGTCCGAGCAATATTAAATGGACCACCAATTTAGCTATCGAACTCGTGCGCCAAGGAAGGCGTGTTGATTTTTATTATACAAAGTGTTTGCAACGTCTGGATTGAGGCAAGGGTCTTAGTGCGTGATGTGATAAACTACCCCACTTCTTCCTATTCCGAGGCATTCCGGTACACCAATAAACAGGAATAACGGCAATGAACATTCATTCACGCTTTATGCCGTATCCACACAGCGGGTCGTGCCCTGAGTCTTTCGCTCACCTCTGCTTTCGCGCAATGTAAATACAAACCGATCTTTATGAATCCAACTGTTTCCTGTATAGTGCAAGTAATGATTGGCGCTGCTTATCTGCTACCAATAGTAAATTATTAAGTTTCTCTGTTTGGTCATCAGTTAAATTTTTAATCAGCGATCGCCATAAGTGAGTATCCATTCTACTACGAATTTCAGCAATAAAACGTTCTACCGTTGTTATTCCGGGCAATAACACTTTATTGTTTATAAGCCATAACATTGTTTGCTCAAATAGTAATCCTGGCCTATCTGTTCCAGTCCAAAATAAAGCATACAACCACCGATCTAGCTTAAAACGAATACCTTTCTCATTAAACTCTTTAATCCATAACGTACTCTTATTTCAGCAGTATGCCGCCATCGTTGTTCACTTTGTTGGTAGCGTTGAAGGCAATTCTGAATATCATTTACATTAATTTGTGTGGCTATGCGCTCAATGATTTTATCAGGAATTTCGGTCAAATCACTGTAAAAAGTGCCGACAAACCTTGCTGTAGTTAACTGAAGCGCATAACCCAATCTGCCAAACTGGCCTCGTTTATTTCCTATCCATTCTAAGTCCTTATCATCGGGGGAAAAATAATTAGTAATAAATTCTGGCGTTAGATCATTAGGATACCTGCCATAGTTTTCAAGATGAGCAGGAGAAAGATAATCAACCGGCATAAAATCTCAATATAAAGCGTGTTGCAAAACTTCTAAGATTTGCAACAAATGACATCAGACGAAATTTACTGAGTTAAACTTGTCGCAAAAATTAGATGCAAAAGTCTATTGTTTTGCGCTATAATTTGCAACAACATTTTAGGAATTTGATATGAAAATTGGGTATGCTCGGGTTTCTACCGCAGATCAAAATTTAGAGCTACAACTTACTGCATTGAAAGAGGCGGGTTGCAGTCGAATTTATCAGGAAAAAATTTCAGGCGCAAAAAAAGATCGTCCTGAATTAGAACGTCTACTAGATCAACTTCGCCCTAGTGATGTAGTGATTGTTTGGAAATTAGATAGGTTAGCTCGTTCTACCCATCACTTATTAGAATTTGTAGAAAGAATAAGAATAGCTGATGCTTCTTTTTGTTCGCTTTCTGAACCGTGGGCAGATACAACGTCTCATGCAGGAAAAATGATCATGACCGTATTTGCTGGTATTGCTGAATTTGAACGTGATTTAATTCGTGAGCGTACTTCTGCGGGACGTATAGCAGCTAAACAACGCGGGATTCGATTTGGCCGCCCCAAAAAAATGAATGACGAACAAAAATTATTAGCAAGGCGGCTATTAGAAGAAAATAAATCGGTGAGCGAAATAGCTAAGACATTTAATGTCCATAAAGCAACAATCTACCGCCTTGCGGAATAATATATAGATGTTGTCTCAATAATACAACGATAAAAAAGGAGTGAACAATGGCCCTTAGCGAACAAGCAATTTCTTTTTTAGAAGAGCACATTCCAGAGCTCGCTAGTGTAGCATTTACTCAAGCTTATTGGGCAGCTCTTGCATCAGGAAGCAGTGTTCTTGTGAGTGATCATGGAAATTTAATAGAAGTATTTCCTGATGGCACACATAAATTCATCAAACATTTACCCCCAGCGACGCCAGTTACTCGTGGTCAAAAATTGGAAAGAAATTCATGACTCAAGAAACGCTACGATTGCGCATGTTTGCAGGTCCAAATGGTTCTGGTAAAAGCACATTTAAATCCATTATTCGCCCAGAATTGCTCGGGGTATTTGTTAATCCAGATGAAATCGAGAAGCAAATTTGTGAGTATGATTTTTTAGATCTTAAAAGCTATCAGATAGAGTCTACAGAAAAAGAAATTTTGGACTTTTTCTCTAAATCAACGCTTCTAAAAAAGGCAGATCTTTTAGACGAGGTGCAAGATTTGCGCTTTAATGAAGGTAAGTTGAGTTTTTTCAGTGTGGAAGTAAATGCGTATTTTGCTTCAGTCGCGGCAGATTTTATTCGCCATAAGCTTATTCAGTGCTCAAAATCTTTTACCTTTGAGACTGTTATGTCTTTTACAGATAAAATTGAACTGCTTCGAGAGGCCCAATTAAGAGGTTATCGAACCTATTTATATTATGTCGCTACAGAAGATCCTGTTATTAATATTTCACGTGTTCAATATAGGGTAAAAATGGGTGGACATTCTGTTCCAGAAGATAAGATTGTAAGCCGCTACCAACGCTCTCTTGATTTGCTAATTGAGGCCATTAAATTTACTAATCGTGCGTATATTTTTGATAATTCCACTCATGAGCATATCTGGCTAGCAGAGGTAACAAATGGAAGTTTGCTGGAAATGAAAACAGATCAAGTGCCAGAATGGTTTAAGAAAGCTTTAGGAGAAAAATTTAACATAGGATGTTAATGACATCAAACAACAGGACGAAAAATTTTTGGAAATTAAGAACCCCAGAAATATTAATTGTCCTTAAGTCGGTTGACCGTTCCATTACTCCCCAAGCCCCAGCACGGACTGAAGTGTCTTTTATTGATCAAATAATAATCAGTGTGTATTTGTTTTGCATCGCAGTTTTTTTGACTGCAGTCCATCATGGCGAATCCCCATGTTGATTTTTGTTCTGGTTAAGAACAATCAGCAGAATACGCCAACTAATTTAATTTATCATACCCTAGATTAGAGCATAATTTCTTAATTTGCTTAACCACACTCGTTATGTACTACATAACGAGGCAGTTTTTATTTACTTGGTTTAATTTTACTTCAGGATAATTTTTTACTTGACCTACGATAAACCCTAGCTCCGATGCCCTGACTTTGACAAACTCAAAAGTATTTTCCATATTTATCCCCATGGAACGACTCTTTAAGTTTTCTGTAATTATATTCGTTGAGACGGTGTTTTTTTAACTGCACCTTGTATATGATGGGACTTTTATCAACAACTGAATGTTCCTTTTCCTCTATATAATTGATATAAAGCTTAGCCTCGCGTTCAGAACGAAAAAGAATAACCTCGCCTTCTTTCGGAACATTGTTTTTTATAACATCAGCAGAAATATTTTTTTAGGCTTATTATAAAATTGGCTTATTACTCCTGACTCTGAGACTTCAATTTTGGGTCCCATAGCAAAATATTCCTTATTTTGAAATAATAATTTAGCTGGTAAAGTCGTTTCTGCATATTCTGTTATTTCTTGATGGTTAGTTTTGTCGGCTACTTTTAATTTAAGCAAATCTTTTTTTTCTAATTTGTCAAAAATCATGTGCTATAGTTCTAAAGGGAGTTATTGTCAAATCTGGTGTATGCCCATTAGTCGGCCACTCTGTCTGACTGCTCACTGATTTGTACTCCATCTACAAATTTCACATTATTAATAACCAAAGTTAATAGGTTAAACCCTCTGATTTTAATCCAGCGTTTTTGAGCTACCTCCATAAGTTTAAATACCATCGCCAATGTAGTGTCTCTAGAGCCACAGTTTCTAGACTTATGAGTTCTCAAGCGCACTGTAGAGAAGGCCGATTCAATAGGGTTAGTTGTCCGTATGTGAATCCAGTGCTCTGCTGGAAAATCATAAAAAGCCAGCAGTTCCTCTTTGTCTTTAGCTAAGCACTCTATAGCTTTGGGATATTTAGCATTATAGAGAGCGATTGTATTATCAAACGCTTTATAGGCATCCTCTCGAGTCGATGCCATCCAAATCTCATGCAAAGAGGCCTTCACCTTAGGCTGTATGGATTTGGGAAGCTTATTAAGCACGTTCGCTGTTTTATGAACCCAGCAGCGCTGATGGCGTGTGTCTGGATATATTTTGCTAAGAGCTCCCCAGAAGCCTAGTGCGCCATCCCCGATTGCTAATTTAGGTGCTGTAGGAAGGCCTCGTTGGCGTAAGCTTAAGAGCACTTCTTCCCAACTAGCCACGGACTCTCTATATCCATCAAAAATAGCAACAAACTCCTTCAATCCGCTTTCGGTGACACCAATAATCACGAGAAGGTACAGCTTATCGTCCATACGAACCTTGCTGTAAATACCATCTGCCCACCAATACAAACAGTGGCGAGAGGGTGTAGGTGGTGCCGAAAATCTTTTTCCTATGCATGTTGTTTATGAGTACTGCTCTGATGACCCCTTTTATCCTGTGCCGAAGTTTACCTCACAGCTGAAGTCATCGAAACAATTCTATAATTGGATTACTGAAAAGGATGAAAATTGGTTTAACGTTGATTCTAAGTTGTCGGTTGATTTTGCAATATATAAAGGCGGGTCGCGTGGCGGGTGCGTTGCGGGGGGGGGCGCTGTGTTTGGGTCGCGCGTGTTGTGCTGGGGCCGGCGCGTGCGCGCGTTGATTTGGATGCCATGACGGCGCTATGTGAAGTAAGAACAAACGATTTCATGGAGCTCAAATCACAACTTGAAGACAAGATGACGCTAGATAATCATCACCAAGTGTCTCAGATTTGACCGAATTGACATCATGTCGCTGAAGAAGCTCGGCGGCGTAAGCCGCCACATGCTCATCCCAGCATGAGTCCAAAAAGCATAAAAGCAAGTCCTGGTATAACCGGCTCCGTTGCAAAAAAAAATCAACATAAAAAATGTTACTTTTTGACGGTTCTCAACTGTATAAGCCAAATTGTTGATTTAAGACGTGTGATAGACAATATGCTCTGTAATAGAAAAATCGATTTAATTTTTTGTTAAGCTCCTTCTGTTAGAATAGTGCTAAATACTCATTCAACATATGAATCACAGGATTTCAGGATAAGCTTATGTCATATAAAAAAATCGAGGAATTAACTCAAGGCCCTAATCGCATCCATCTTTTGTTTCCAACACCTGAAGAATCTCAAAAAAATCCGGATTTGGCTTACTCTGATCACTTACCAATTTTAAGCAAGGTGCCACTTCTAAATCATGGTCATCTAAATATCATCTCTTTAAATATATTAGGTAACGTTGTTTGGTCAGGTGTACATGCTCCTGGTGCAGAAGAAACTGATGAGCAAACCGAAGAGAGGTATCAAAGAATCGTACAAGTCTTAATAAAAAGTATCGCACTGCATCAGGTTGATGTACTTGCTTTACAAGAAGCAACCTCAGGGTTAATTATACCAATTCTTGATGAAAGTTTAGGAGCGTCATGGGAAATCATCACTGATGAATTTGGAATTGTGACCTGCATTAACAACAATAATTGGACGGTGGAGAAAACCTCTGCAAATCATAGAGATAGAATCAGATCTCTAACCCTAAAGAATAAAAACGCTCCTGAATTAACAATTGATTTCCACAACATATGGGGAGCATTTGACCAACTTCCTAAAAAATTAGAAGACCAATGTAAGAACGCGCTCACTGAATCGCATTCAACGATGGCAGTTATTATGGGGGATACGAATTCACGATTAGCGCCTTTAGACAATACTCCGAGAAATATTGTTACGGGCGCTATACCTCTTGCGTTTAATCAAGCAAACGGTTTTCCCCAAGGGCAGCAGATTCCTGATTATCCAGACGGCGGTTTTTATAAAGATGAGCTGGGAATAATCCATCAGCTTGAAACACATATTTTAGACTTTGAACACGGTGAGATATTTCTTGATCCTAGGCAGGAAAGCGCAGTAAACCCTTGGCCAGAGTATCGAATGGTCATGTGTTTAGATGATCATTATGAGGTTAATCCGATTGTTGGCGAGAGCACTATTTTTGAATATGAAAAATCTCTTCAAGAAGAATTTAATAATGAGAAAATTTTAGTTAGGGTAGCCGCTAATTGCTTTAACCATAAAGCAGTTGCTGTGGCTTTTCCTAGAGTTTTAACTGACCATTACAGTGCTATTCATGAGCGCCTGGGGTCTGAACCAGGATTCCAATTTAAAGCTTTAGACTCTGATTCTAAATTCTTTAACTGTATTTTTGCGCCGATCGATAAAGTCAGCCTATTGCAGCAAACGATTTCAGATCATATTTATCAGAAAAATCATCCTGTTGCTGCTAAAATAAAGACTTTTTTTGCCACACCTTCTGCAACAAGAGATGCGGTTATTGGATTTGCTATCACCATAGCTGCCCTAGCTGTTACTCTGGGTATTCTTATTGCCACCATGGGAATAGGAGCAATTCCTGTTTTGGTTTTAGGTTCTTCTTTAGTCGCATCTTTAGGAACTTTATTTACTGGCTTAACTCTAGCAGGAATTGCCACGGGGATTGTGGGCTTTTTTACTGGTGCTGCGGTAGTTGTTGGCCTTATGAAGAGAAATTTAGAAGCAACTGTTGATGAGGCTCATACGATAATACCCAAAGCGGAACCCATAGAAACAGTGAAAGAAAAAACGCCTGAGGAGGAGAATAGACACTTTTCTTCACCCATTTCTGTTAAAGCTGTTGCTCAAGATGTCGCTGCTGAGGATGAAGCCTTAAAACCTTCAAGTCCATCATTAACTAAGTAGTGCAGTTATTATCCGGAACTGCTATCAGTATTCGTTACCAAAACGCTTGGTCATGCGCAGGCCTTAAGTCAATTGCTTGAGGCCGATTTCCGATATCACTCTTGATTACAGCGTATCTATACTTCCTCATTAGCGATAAAAATTGGGGCGCGTATACTTGCCGCTGTAAAATTCTTGCCAACTGGTGGCATGCGGAATATGACATTTTTTGGAAGCGATGTGCCAACCTTTTTCTTCATGAAATTCTTTATAACAGGCGGATTGATGCAGCGGGTTCGCAAAAATTGGCGTACACAGAAATAATAGCAAGACTACAGTAAGTTTGTTTACCATAGAAACTCCATTCTCTAAACTCTGGTTGTCTTAATAATTATATTAATCACTTGCGCGATCTGCAATAAATAAAGGCAGTTTGATAAAAAATAAACAACTGGCCGGAGTGTTATGCAGAAGTTTTTTACACTATTTTTACTTAAAAAGCCCACATTACTTCACCCTGGAAACCGAATACTGGTTAAAATGTAAATCAGATTTTTACCGCAAGTAGGTGCCCTAATGACTAAAAAAACTTTTCAAAAAAATAACTCCGCTAATTCACAACTAAACCAAGCCAATTCTGGCGAAAATTTACTAAATCCAATACAAATTTATAATGAATGGTTAAAAAATCATAAGAAAAAAAATGCTTCGGCTCAGGGTGACGATGCAGAGGTCTCGATGAATGAAGACGGAACCTATAGTCTAAATTTCAAAGACTCACAGGATGAAGAGGATTATTTGCGATATTTGTCTGAGCGCATGGACGGTACTGTTCGTTTCAACGGTGAAGTGATCGCAAAATCGCAAGGAGGAAAATTAATTGACCCCACTACCAATAAAGAATTTCCTCCTGGAGCCTATGCTGCGCGGATAGAAGAGCTCAAAGCGCAACATAAAATTAAGCCTACTCAAGCAAGCCCTTCAGAACAAGAGGCGTCAGTACCACCTATGGGTATGCCGGATGACAGCACCTATAATTTTGCAGAAACACTGAACGATTTAAACGACCTGGATTTCCACACCTCAAATCATAAAGAGCAAAAGCATGAAGAGGCCGCAACAACAGCCGTTAACTCCTTATAATCGGAGAAGTTATGCAGATTGAGCATTTGAAAAAAGAAGTTGCAGCGATTGGCTTGGGTCATCGGTGGCAACTACTGGAAAAAATGTTAGGGCAGGAGATTCGCTTAACGCTTCAAGAATTCACCGACCAATCAATTTCGATTGGTCAATCCCAGGCTGGAGGCAAGCCTCATGTACCTGACAACTTTGTATGGCCCACCGATCAAGAACAAAATCCTCTGGATTTTATAGCGCAGATTAATTGCTCCGCAGCACATAAATTCGACCCCTCGGGGCTTTTGCCTAAAGAAGGTTTAATTTCATTTTTTTATTCCAGCGAACAGCCTGCAGGATTTGACCCGCAAGAGCGAGATAAGTTTAGTGTCTTTTATTTTGAAGATACGAATTCTTTACGCGTTGCCGAGTTTCCCGAGAATTTCGCGACCAGCTTTAACCCGATGCACATTATTTTTTCTCAAGAACCAAGTTTACCTTCCATCGAAAAGGTAAATGAGGCGTTTAATCTTTATGATAACGATGAAGAGTTTGATTTGTATGCAACGCTTCGTGATGTCACCCCAACGCATAAGATGTTTGGCTACGCTAATGAAATCGACACCGATGATATGGCGCTTCAATGCGAACTCATAGCCAATGACGTGTACTGTGGCGACACCGAGCACTTTGAGCATCCGCAAATTAAGGAATTTGAAACTAAAGCGCATGATTGGCATTTATTGCTGCAAATCGATTCAGATGATGAAGCCGGTTTTATGTGGGGTGATGTGGGTAGACTGTATTTTTGGATTAGAAAGCAGGATTTATCGAACCGAAATTTCGGTAACGTATGGGTGATTATGCAATGTACCTAACTTCTGAAATTAGAAAGCCATTTTGAATAACGGTAAAGTCGATGCTCATTCGCCGATGCTCAATAATGCGATAAATAGCCTCTATGCTTTTTCTGCAATGCAGGCCGGAATCGGGGCGTTTTATTATGCGCCTGGAGGTTCACAAGGGAATCAAGGCGGAATACCGCAAGAAGAAATATCACTGGAAAATAATTTCTCAGTTTTGGGTGGCTTGCAAACATTAAAACATGTTTTGGAAAAAACCGACCAAACGCCCCAGGTAAAAAAAGCCTTAGCAGACATTCAAATCATGCTTTATGGCGGCAAAACCGTCAATGGTTATGAGACTTTAGGCCTACTGTCTTTTCTTTATAACGGTGCATATGATCCAAAAAAAGGAATTTTTTTTACCCATGGAACGGCGATTGATCCCAAATCGCTTCATGATTGGCAGCCTGATCGTTCAGAAGATGGTGGGGCGATGGCGGTAGATATCAACACTTGGGGAATCTCGGCACTGGGCGCGGAAACGATTGATAAGTGGTATGGAAAAGGAACAGCATTAGCCATTTGGCAAAAGGTTCGCCAACAGGGTGGATACTACAATAACGGGAAGTTATGGGGTGTTGGCTACACCCTGAGAAACAATACCGGAGATACACCGGAGCATATTATGTCGACCGAATGGACCGCAGGGGCCATCAATATTTTGCAGTCACTCATTGCCTACTACGATAAAACCGATATTGATACAGCTGATTTAAAAGATGATCTCACGCAAATGACTGAGGGCGTACGCCATTTACGAAACGATAACTATCTTGCTGCGCAATTTGATGGTGCAACGCCTCAGGAATATTTTGTGACCCTTCCTAAATCCGTAGGACTTGCCTATCTTTATGCCAGTAAACGTTTTCCAATTCCTTTTGGGTGGAATGCGAATACTTTACCCAGTACCACCTCAAATTCCTGGATCATTATGAATGAATTTCGTTTTAACCCATTTCAGTATCTGGGGCGATTAGAAAGTGAAAATTATGATATTCCCAAGTCGGTGGATATTAGTAGCGAGAATGAAGAGGGAATCCGTGGGAGAGGAAGTAAATGATCATGGTGTTTATGATGTATAAATATTGGGCAATTTGATGTTGCCTTATTTGATTATATCTAAAAAGTAAAATATGTTGTTCCAGTTTATTGGTTTAATAATTGCCTGAAGCCATTTAGTATTTGTATTAAGTAACTGCACTACTCAAATGGAAATTAATATGCAAATAACGTTCATCTTTTTGCTGTTGATTGTGATGTTAAACGGTTTTTTTGTAATAAGGCTGGTACAGGATTGCTTAAAAAACTGGCAGGATATAAAACTAGATCCCGCCAGCGCTCCGATTCTAATGATTTCATCTCCAATCATATTTTTCTGTTCAGCGCTGGGTATTTCAGATTTTACCCTTGCAACCTTGTTTTATAGGAAAATGAATTTTTTAAATGACAAAAAACTGCCAGGCACTTTAAACACGCAGTGCGTGATCCCCGTTGCAGTCATGGCAGTGGCATTTATTTCAGTAATCGCGGTAGATACCACCACACTGCTGGTCTGCATTATTGCACAAATGCTGGGGGCACACTTTGGGCCGCGAATTATGGTGAAATTTTCACTCAAAACAATACGCTTGATTATTGGATTAGGGATGCTTTCGTCCATGTTCTTTATTCTGGCTGGTAAATTTAATTTAATGCCCTATGGTGGAGTAGAGAATGGGTTGGATCATTTAAAGCTTCTCATTGCTGCTGCAAGTCTAATGACATTTGGCGCTCTGAACAGTTTAGGAATTGGTTCATACACTCCCACCTTGGTAACCCTTTATATTTTGGGGCTGAATCCTCTGGCTGCGTTCCCAATCATTATGGGAGCCTCAGCGTTCTCTGTTCCGCTCAGTAGTATTCAATACATCAAATACAATCTTTACAGTCGAAAAATTACTTTGATTGCCGGGTTATTTGGCGTTGTCGGCGCAGCTTTTGGTGTGCATTTTCTTCATACCCTTGATCTTTCGAAACTGCAATGGTTGCTTGTCGTAATCTTGTTTTATTCCAGTTCCAGTCTATTAATCAATGAGTTTAAAACGTATAAATCCTCGGCAGTGATCAGGGATTGCAAGCATGCGCAAATTTAATTGATTTGTAATTAGTTCACTATACCTTACAGAAGAGAGGAAGGAATAACATGCGCATTTTAATTATTGGTGGCACAGGAACTATAGGGCAGTCCATTGGCGCAGAATTATCCAAACGTCATGAAATCATTGTTGCTGGGTATCGCCAAGGTGAAGTTCAGGTAGATATTGCTGATAAGACCTCAATTGAAAAAATGTATCAAACAGTTGGAAAGATTGATGCAGTGATTGCTACTACGGGTAAGGTGCATTTCGGCGCTTTCCCTGATATAACAGCAGAGCAGTATGCTTTTGGTTTAAATAACAAATTAATGGGGCAAGTAAACCTGGTTACTATTGGATTAAATTATGTTCATGATCAGGGCTCGTTTACCTTGACCAGCGGGATTATCAATCGCGACCCAATTCGTTGCGGCGCTTCAGCCGCGATGGTTAATGGTGCTATCGATAGTTTTGTAACAGCTGCAGCAATAGAAATGCCACGAAGATTGCGCATAAATGCAGTAAGTCCCACAGTTGTGACTGAGTCGATGGATAAATATGGCGATTTTTTTCGCGGATTTGTGTCTGTTCCAGTAGCAGTTGTGGCGCAGACATACGTTAAAGCGGTTGAGGGTGCACAGACAGGGCAGGTTTACTGTGTAGCTTAGTTTTGCTCGACAATGTTTGCATCTTTGTGAAAACAAATTCTAAAAAGAGCCGTGTTCTTTCGGGCAAGGCGTGCTGCTGGGGATAGATAGCAAATAAATGATAGATTCCCCAGTCGTATTGCTCTAATACCGGGCAAATTTGTTCTGCTTGTAGTGCAATTCGGGCATTTAATTCCGTAAAGCGGCCGATGCCTAATCCTGCTATACAGGCATGAATACAGCTTTCAATATCATTGGTATTCAATTTGGATTCAAATTTGAAATTATGAGCACCATCGTCTGCTAAGTAAGACCATGTTTGATCCTCCTGGTTTCGATGATGAAATGAGTAGTTCAGAAGCACATGATTGGATAAATCCGTGCCCGATCTGAGCGCTCCATGCTGAAGTAAATAAGCAGGGCTTGCATACAACCCGATTTTTTCTTTAAGTAACAACCTCATTTGCAAGTTACTGTCTTGTAATCGTGGCTCTGAAACAAAACCCGCACCACGAATAATCAAATCCAGGCGTTCTTTAATTGAATCCAATTGCTTGTTAGACAGGATTAAATCAATTTTAATATCCGGAAAGTCTCTCATAAAATTCATAATAACGGGTATTAAATAATGACGACCAAAGTAGGGAGGAGCACTGATTCTAATAACACCTGTAGGTTTTTTTGCCGACGCATGAATTAAGTTAAGTGCTGAATCCAATTCTTGTTGAATTCGTATGGCATGTTGAAAAAATAGTTCACCTTCAGTAGTTAATTGGAAATCACGGGTGGTTCGTTTTATTAAGCTTACACCAAGACTTGTTTCTAAATGTGCTATACGTCGACTCACTAAACCGCTGGAAATGCCTAAATAATGGGCGGCACGGCTAAAGCCACCTCGTTGAATCACCGCGGTAAAAATAACTGAGTCATCAAGAATTCCCATCTTCGCATCCAAGTGATTTATGAAAATAAATCATTCGTTATTGTCTATCCATTGTCAACCAGTAATCCACTTACTCTTTGTTTTCGCTAAAATCAATATAAATCAATTTCATTGACTATACTTCTTTTTGAAGTAGCTACAAATAAGAATAGAGGAGTAGGTCAATGGATGTGATGAATTTTGTATCGTTATTGGAAAAAAGAGTTGCGCAGTTTCCTCAAAAAGTAATTTACCGTTTTATCGAACCTCAAAAACCAGAACAAACCATAAATTACCAACAGCTCTATGAACGTGTGGTTATTATTGCATCGACCTTGCGGGAGCAAAAATTAACAGGAGAGCGTGTTTTATTGGCCTATAGCCCAGGATTTGAATTTATTGCTGCGTTAATGGGTTGTTTTGCCGCGCAAGTGATCGCGGTTCCTGCCTATCCTCCGGTCTCCAAGCGTACGGCTTTGCGTCTTGAAAATATTATGAAAGATTGTGGCGCTCAGGTTATCTTGAGTACCTCGCACAGCCGTTCCAGAATAGAAAAGAATGTACCATCAGGTCTAAATGCACGACTCTTATGTTCTGATTTATTTGATGCAAATATCCCTAAAAATATAGTCCTGCCTGAAAATGACGACCTGGCATTTTTACAATATACCTCGGGATCAACCAGTGGTATTAAAGGCGTAAAAATCAATCATCAAAATTTATTTCATAATTCGCAATTAATTAAAGAATCCATGAAATTAGGTGAGGAAGATGTCTTTATAAACTGGTTGCCGCAGTTTCATGATATGGGGTTAATTGGTGGTATTTTGCAATCATTGTATAGTAATTTTGAGGATGTCTTATTCTCACCTTTTGAGTTTATAAAAAATCCCTCTTTATGGCTGAAATTGATTACGCAATATCGTGGTACCATTTCTGGTGGGCCCAATTTTGCCTATGAATTATGCAGCAACAATATTCCCGAAGCGACTCTAGCTGAACTGGAATTATCAAGTTGGCGGGTGGCATTTAATGGTGCAGAGCCCATCAGCTCACGTACTATTGATAAATTCCATCAGCGCTTTAAACACTGCGGGTTTAAAAAGAAAAATTTTTATTGTTGCTATGGCATGGCGGAAACTACGTTGTTTGTTGCAGGGACGCATCTCGATAGTGAAAATACCGCCCTATATATTCAAAAAAATGGATTATCAACCGGCTCGGTCGTTTTAGCAAATCCATCGGATGATGGAGAATACATAATCAGTAGTGGTAAACCCAATCATTTCGAAAAGATTAATATTGTTCATCCTGAAACCCTAGCCCCGTTACCCGAGGGAGACGTAGGTGAGATATGGGTGCAAGGAAAATCCAACGCCTCTGGTTATTGGGGCGATGAGAAAGCATCCCTGAATCAAACAACATTTGCAGCAAATACCACAACGAATCAAGGCCCATTTTTAAGAACAGGTGATTTGGGAATGATTTATAAGGGCTATTTGTTTGTTACCGGCCGTATCAAGGATTTAATCATCATCCGCGGCGAAAATTATTATCCTCACGCAATTGAAGAAGCAGTGGCAGCAGCGCATCCCGCGATTCGCTCAGGTTGTGTTGTGGCGTTGGGATTAAATCATCAGCAAAGTGAAAAATTGGTGGTCGTGGCCGAGTTAAAACCCAATCCTAAAGTAGAAGCGTCGCAGGTGATTGAGCAAATTCATCATCACGTGGGTGAGGAGTGTGATGTACGGCTGCATGAGATCCATCTGGTACGCGCACATTCCATCCACAAAACTTCCAGTGGCAAATTGCAAAGACATGCATGCAAACAGACCTTACTTGAAGGAGGATTTAATGTAATCCATAGTTGGTATGAACATCCGGCTCCCGCAATGAATGAGGCGTCGATTCTTTCTGCAACCGATGATACCCAGGATGTAGTGAAACATCTTCTACTATGGTTACGTGAATATGCCCCAAAGCGTATCAACGCATTTTTAATGGATGAGCGCCGCTGCATCCCACCGCATATTATTCTTCATTTTGCACAAAAAGGTCTGTTTGGTTTACAGATAGCTAATGAATTTGGCGGATTAGGATTAAGTTATTCTCAAAGTATGCGGGTATATAAACAATTGTCAGCCATTAATCTTTCGCTGGGAATATTTGTGGGACTGGCTAATGCCAACATTCGACCGTTGGTTCACTATGGTCATCCACACCTGCGCGAACGATTTGTACCCATGCTTGCCAAAGGCCAAGATCTTGCAGCTTTTGCATTAACAGAGCCTGGAGCAGGATCGGATATTCATCAGTTAAAGACTACGGCGCGGGCGACGAGCGATGGACGATGGTTATTAACTGGCTCTAAATGTTGGTCAGGTTCGGCAGCCTGGTCCGGGGTGATGATTGTTTTTGCCAAAGCCTACGATGTGTTTGAACAACCCTTAGGATTAACTGCTTTTATCGTGCCCAGTGACTTCCCTGGTGTGTGTCAGGGAGAAGAGTCAATAACGATGGGATTAAAAGCGATGTCGCAAAACCATGTTCATTTTGAAGAGGTCGCGCTGACTGCGGAACATTTATTGGGCAGTCCAGGTGAAGGGGTAATAATTGCTGAAGCATCCTTGATGAATTCCCGACTGGGTATCGCTGCTTTATGCATCGGTGCGATGCAACGTTGTGTTCAGATTTCTATGCAATTTGCACAACATCGCACCATATCCACGGGCAAGCTCTATGACAATCCGCTCTGGTCTAAGAGAATTAACGAAATGCACTTTGCGATTTTGGCTTGTGATCATTTGTTAAATGCATGCACACGCCAGATGGATAAAAACATCCAATTACCTGCTGAATTAGCCTTGGTGAATAAAATAGTAAGTACAGAGTTCTTATGGAAAACAATAGATCAAAGCATGCAATTGCTCGGAGGGCGAGGTTATATTGAGATCAATGGCCTTGCACAAATTATGCGTGATGCGCGCATCATGCGTATTTTCGAAGGGACTACTGAGGTTTTATTAGACTACTTAGGCGCCATGATACTCGAGGAGCCTGCACGACTCACCGTTGTGTTTGATTTTCTATCTACACCGCAAGCGATTCGCGATGAATTCAGCTTATTAACGCGAGATTTGGTTTCTTGGAAAGAGCAGGCAGATAGGCAAGGAACAATAATCCTCTTGCGCCATCAGATAGGGGCATTGATTTCTAGCATGATCACCTATACGGCATCATCCTCAAGTGAAGATAAAGCTTATATATTGTGGCTAAAACAAGGGTATCAGCAGCGGCTGCAAGAGGTTAATATTCTGCTGCAAAATACCCATGAGCAATTATCTTTCCACAATCAGCAAGAGCTACCTTATCTTGACAGTATCGGCTGGATACAGTCTATATTCCCAGGGCAAATCGAACAAAATCAGGATCCGCTGCTTGTAAATAGTGAACCAAAAACCCAGAGTCCTAAAGCACAGACTAGGACTTTAAATGCAAGCGCATCAAAGATTGACGCAGAAGAAAAGGCTCAATTATTTGCCTGGATTAAAGACTGGTTGCAGCAGAAAAAAAGCATAAACGTTGGTGATTTAACCTCCGAAACGGTAATGAATAGCTTAGGTTTAGATTCGTTGCAGGCAGTACATTTAGTCGGGGAAATGGAACAGTACTTACAACAATCGCTACCGGTAGATTTGGTGTATGAATGTCGAACGATTGAAGAATTAATCGTAAGTGCGCTGCATAAGAAAAGTCAAAAATTTGCCCAAAATACTGATTTTATATTGAATGATGTACCCGCTTGCTTAGATATTCGCCCGGCCTGGTTGTCGGCTTTTTTGGAGTATGGTTATAAAGAAGAGTATTTGCATTTCACTTCGATAAACATTTGTGCAGAAAAAGTGTCCGCTTTATTGCAAGTGCCACAATATTTTATGCCCTCAGATAAATTGTTTCATTTAAATATTTTCAATTGTAAGGTGTCGCTCTTTCATCTAATGACGGTTTATTTTTTTCAGTTGGGCTTAGGAGAGCATACATCCAAGCTGCAATTGATGTCTTTAGAGCAGCGGTATAATCGGCCCATCCGTAATGCAACCGATATTCTGTTTAATCTGAGTGTCTGTAAACCCTTGTGGAAGAAAGAAGGGTTGGTTTATACAGTTGATTTTTCGGTAATGGAGGGATGTTTTCAAGGTAAAGCCGAATTTTATTTACCTTGTGAAGCCCAAAAAGCGCTCGCTGCGCTACAATTACCTGAGGTGCAGCTCGATGCTTTAGCAATTAAGCCATTAATTCCCCACTGGTTCAACAATCCCTATCATGCGATGCACTATGAGATTGAGCATGCTTTAGTTTCCAAACAGGGAATCACTGCCGAAGTGAGGACTTTAAGTGATGCGACTCAATTACCCCATCAGAAAATGACCCATGTGATTTTATCCAGCATCTATACTGCGCAACTGGGAGTGATTTTTGCCTGCTGGGATAATGAATTGACGGAAAAGCATGGTGAATTTTATCTAATGAAGCACCATGAATACATCACCGATGCCTATCATGTTCCCGCCAACGGTGTGCAAAAAATCCAGATGCGGTTAAAAAACAAAGTATGTAATTACAATCGTATGATTTACACCATGGAATTTGCCATTGAGCACTGTATGCAAGGCGAGGTTGCTTTTGCCATACCAATGATTCAAAGGAGTTAATTATGGAGCAATGGTCAAAGGCACTCGATTTCGCTGCTATTGGCGATAAATACGCTACACCTAGATATATTTTCAATCCACAACAGTTGCACAAAAATGTCGCGGCATACGTTCAGTTAGTCGGGAGTGCTGCAGGCATTGCTTATCCAGTTAAGGCTAATCCGGCCTTAACTGTTTTGCATGAATTAGGTCGTTTGGGTTGTAGTGCGGACTGTGCGGGTGAGGCAGAGGTCAGCCTTGCGCAGGAAGCCGGTATCCCATTATCAAATATCATTTACAATACCCCGTGCCCGGATAAAGCTTTGGCGCTTTTTTTATTAGCCCATCATGGAAAAGTGGTCATTGACTCTTTAGAGTTCCTTGAGGAATTAGCCCATGCTTTGCAGGGAAAAGAATACCCCGGGATTTTGTTTTTAAGAATAAATCCGGCCTTGGATTTAGCTTACTCTACACCAATGGAGGCTCATAAACTTCTTGCTCATGGAGCTTCACAAGCAAAATTTGGTATACCCGCAGAAGAGTTACTGGCTTTACCGCACCTACCATTAAACATTCAAGGTTTGCACCTGCATATTGGCAGCCGTATGGATCGCTTGGATAATTACATCATCATGCTCAATTATTTACATGAGATTGCTCATGCTTTAAATGTTAAAGGACAGAATATAACCTGGATCAATTTAGGGGGCGGCCTGGGAATTCCTTTTCATAGTGAGGCAGTTTTTCCTGAAATTGAGTCGTTCGCTGATGGCTTGCATTCACACCTCTTAGCTGGGTTTCGTTATATGGTGGAGCCAGGTAATTCCCTGGTTGGGAACACGATGGGGTTATTAACGCGGGTGGTGCAGATGAAAAAAATGCGGGGTAAGCGTTGGGGGATTCTTGATGTGGGATGTGATCAATTAATCAATCAAATTGCCTTAAAAACCCCGCATCAAATCCTGAACGCAGCGCATGAACCTTTAGCATTTTCGGGACCTGATTCGTTAGGCGGCCCTCTATGTTTTGCAGGGGATGTTCTTTTGCCTCAGACGGATTTAAGTAAAGTCGCAGTCGGTGATGTGCTGTTCATTCAACATACCGGAGCTTATTGCTATGCCCTGGGTAATCATTTTAATGGCCGCTATCTTCAGGGTATTTTGACTGTGGATGCAACGAATCAACTTCGTGAGGCACATGCTGTAGAATCGCTTTATCAAGATTTAAATCATGCAACGTATAATCCTTTTTCACAACACATTGACCCTTTAGCTCATGAGCATTCGGGCCACATTGATGTTCAGGTTCAAGATGTTTTGCAACTCCCATCAATACTTTATCGGGAGTTAGCGCCAATTATCAAAAGCAAATTTAATTTATCCATGCAAGAAATTAAACTGAGTTATTTTTATTGGGACCATCTGAATTGGGGATTTTACGAAGAGCCAATAGCGCTTAAGTTTTTTTATATGCTGCGTTCAGGGATTCAGAAGGTTAACGGTGAATCCCAGATTTTGGTCTATTTCTTAGAGCAGTCTAATTCTTTGCGGATTCGCCTCGGTATTGTACTCAATGAGAGTCATAGAGGATAAAAAGAGTAAGCACTAAAGTGGTAAGCCTATTGAGCTTGTGTTCCCATCTAAGGCTTTTGCACTTACCCACTAAGTAGCAGGCTTCACCGCTTCATTCGGGCGCTGATATAAGGGTGTAAATTTTTTACCTTGATTATGAAAAAAGGTATTGGTTTGCGCCCCTAAATAAAAGATTATCCGATTACAGGCATCTTCTGTAATTAATTCTTGTTTCATTGCCTGCGTTAAAGGAATAACCGGTGTTACTAAATCCTCATCCAACACGAGATGGCCTTTTGTAAGAAAAGAGCCGATTTTTTCGATGAGTTGCTCGCGTTCGGATAAGTTTTTTTTGCTAAATAAAAAGTTATCTTTTAGCCATACCGTTCTCTCTACTGGGAGATTATTTAGAAAAGTCGATACCTCTAACGCTGTTTTATTAGCGAAAAGAGCATTCGCCTGTAAATTAATCTGAGTCACTGTTTCTGGGATATTACCGAGCATATCGCATAAATTGCCTAGCGACCAATGATTCAGTTCATTATTGCTTAAATCAAGAGTGTGCACATGCTTCGGTAAGTAAGTAAATTGCTTCCCAACGATATAATGTTGACAGCGCCCTAAATGCCAATTGCTCAAATCAAGAGTATGTACTGGCTTGGGAGTTGCTGCAAAAAATTTCTCAAAAGGTAACTGATCATGATTAAACCATTTAATGGTATGGACTGTTGCGGGAAATGAATTAAATAATTCTGAAATGGATAATTCATCGAGTCCAAATATACTTAAACCGAGCGTATGAACATAATTCGGTATTTTTTTAAAAAATGCCGCACACATAAGTTTATAGTCATCTCCCTCGGGCAGAGAGGTTGGGAGGTCAACATACAAAGCTCTGTAAGTCTTTGCGATGTTTTTTAGGAATAAAAAATTGGATTCTCTCCATGATAACTGCCATGAATTTGCTCTTAAATCAAGTATATCCCCATCTTTTAAGAGGGTAAAAGCTTTATTATTCATCAAGTGAAGTGAATTACCTTTTAGGTTCACTTCTCGGGCTGCTGGTAATGCCTTTAAAAATCGCTCGATAAGCGCCGCGGTAGGTATCCCCCCTAAAATTCTCTTTGCATCTAATTTAATGAGGTCTTGGGGAAGAAACTGGCAGATTTTTTCGAAATCGCTTATGGTTACCGAGGAATCGATGCGAACGAGCGAGCCCAAATCAATACCACGGCATCTTTTGGGTAAATTTCGAATTATTTGCTCGAGATCAGTTGGTGAAAAATTATAAGGTACCTCATCAAAACGGATATATACTGCCTGGTTGGTTTGACTGTCAATTAGATTAAGTTGCGCAATAATTTCATCTACTGGCAGGTTATGTCCCATTTCATTCAGAGTTTTTATTTTATATTCTTTCATGGTTTTATTTGATTTTTGGCTGCAGATAGAAGATTTAGCTACAGCGATATTACGATTGATGATCTATTTACTGGTTGTATGTTGTTTTGTAAATAGTTATCACTAAATTATTTAATTAAGAATTTTAGCAGGTAGGGAGGGCTTCATGAGTTCGTGCTTGTGCACAGCCACTCTCTTAATATAATCCCTATATAAGTAAGACTTCCTGTCTATGAGTAACTGCGCCAAACGAATCAATTATAGAGTGCTTTGAATAAATGTCCCATAATCATTTGCTTATATCCTTGTAAGAAATATCTTAAAATTCGAGAGTTAACAACTTTAAGACTCCCCGGAAAATTTTAAATCTTTGGCGTTACCTGATGAAAGAGCATCCGCCATTGGTATCCCTGTAAGCGCCAAATAGAGGAACGTATCGCTTGTTTCATTTCACCAGTGGAGGATGCCTTAATGGAACTAATATAGGTGAGTAAGATGAGGTCATCGGCGAGCGGATGTGTTTTAAATGCAGTACCGCTGCACTGAGAATCATCTTCGCGATTCAGCCATTCGATAACCGCATTTTTATTGTATTCCGTGCCACTACTACCAATTTCGATAAAGGCTTCATCGAATAGGTCAGCCAAATTAGGGACGGGGTCTTTCTTATCAAGTAATTTTTTTTCTAATTGAATGATTTGTTCAGTAATTGCTGCATCCATAGTATTTCATTATAAAAAAACCTGACTTATCATATCACAGTGTTTTAGTCGTGGTGCAATGTGCCCTTATTGAGTCGCATACTTACCCTCTTGAGCTTTAGAGCTGTTTATTTCTTATTACGGCATTTATCGGAACAATATTTAACCTCATCCCAAATTTTTTCCCACTTTTTACGCCAAGTAAAAGGCTTTGCGCAGACGATGCATGTTTTTTGCGGTAAGTGTTGTTTTTTTATCCCCTTAGGCATCCTGTCCTCCATTATTTAAAAACGCTGATTTTTGTGCTTGGTTCCAATAACTAAAAAAGCGTTTGTATTGCTTATCCTCTGCGAGGGTTATGAATGGTTGGGGTTTAATAATTTCAACGTCATAAGTTAGTGAAAGTTTGTCAATAATCTGTCTTATGTGGCTATCAGCAGTGGCAAAGGTTTTTATCCTTGCTGGCGCTAAAGACTCTATTTGCGCAAAAGTATTTCCTCTGGCCAGTACCAGTGGCATTTGGCAAAGCGTTTCATAAATAAAAACCAAACGCTTCAAAGAATAGGAACGATTTCTAAAGTACTCATCATCCCAAATAAATATCGCTAAAGACTGATCATCAAGATTGTGTAATGCTTTATGCTCTTTATTAAGAGCTTTTTCATGCACCCAAATAACCGTTTTATGCATAGTCATCTCTTAGTCGTGGAAATAAACTTGCGGTGAGTTCCTGATAGCTTGCGTTTAATAATGCATTATGTTCAGGCGTGGTATCTACCAAATTACCAAAATATTTGTCCACATTTTCAAGATTGAAAATATAGGGTTTATTGCTAAACGTACTGGCGACCCATTGCCAGGAAAGGTTATTACTGGCCTCATCGCCATCGAGCAAATGTTCTAAAAACCATTGCGCCCCTACTTGCCACTTGATGCGCCTGAAGTGGACGACATAGCTTGCCAGATACATGCGCGCGTGATTGTGTACGTATCCGGTATCTACAAGATCTCTGATGAATGCATTAATACAGGCAACCTCTGTTTGGGCATGAGCAATGTCTTCAGGGAGTACGTCTGCGTAATCTTTGGCATTAAAGCCTGTTTTGTAGGTTTCGACATCATGCCAAATCCACTCCGGGTGGTGTTCGGCAATTCGCTGCCAAAAATCCCTCCATGCAAGTTCTTGAATAAATTTGGTGATCTGTACGGGATTCGCGCATTTTTTCAGTGCGTAATTTCTGATCTCATTTAAATCAATGATGCCATGATGCACATAAGGTGAGAGTCTGGTGACCTTCCCATCACCAAAATTTCTGGTTCTTCCATAATTAATCGGGTCAATTCTTTTCAGGGTGTCTTGAGCTTCTAAAAAACCTCCATTAATCGGTGATGCTTGTCCTGTCGCCCAAGGGGCAAGTGTCTTAACATAGGCTATGAGTTCATCCCTATTGGTGAAATTTGTTTTCAGCATTTGCATTTATTGAATCCTGGCTTTATTTATTTATCAGAAATTATTTTAGATAAAGATTTGCAACTCCTATACTTGTTTATGGTTCAGTCATTTATGATGCAATCCTCGAAATAATCAAAGTTAAAATGACGATCGCAGTCGCATAACAGCGAGTCTTAAAATATGAAAGCGTGATGACATTTTTTTTAAATAGATAATAATCGATGAGCAACAAGAGAAAAAAAGCAGCAATGAAGAGGCTCAACAAAATCTTAAAAGGAAGCACCAGAAAAGCGAGCCATAAAGTAACAACAATAATATTACTCGATATAGGTAAGATGCGACTCCATTTCCCATCGAGGTGTAGATGTTGCCCCCAATGCGCACCCGCAAGGAAACTGGCAATAACAAGTGCATAAACGCTTAATACTTTTTCAATCGATCCGAGGATGGGAAATTGCACTTTATTAAATAGCAAATAGGATGCGCAAGCAATAAAGGGGAGGGTACCGGCATAAGCCAGGTAAGGGTATAGTTTTTTCATCCTCTGTTCTCCGTAAAATGTACGAGTAGTTATGAGTAAAATTATAATAGGTGGTGATGCGTCATCAATCAAAATAAATCTACTTAATTTATAACTACAAAATTAAGCTTGAAATTATTATTTAGTATTAGCTTTAACCTGACGAAAACTTTTTGTCACCCATAATGTTCATTCACCACGCTTAAGATTCTTAACTATAATTAAAATGTAGTGAAAAAAGGGAAACCAGAGGTCGAATATGGGCAAACAAAAAATAGAAAGTCCATCCCTAAGCGCAATCATAAGTGGCGATGACATCACGAACCATTACCTAGGGTTAGGCAGCGCAGAGAATAAATTTAAAATTTTTCGCTATAATCAAGAGGTCTTTGCAGTTCGTTTTGATGCAGACCAAAAGCCTGTTGATTATGTTTCTATGTGGCATAGTCATAAAGGAGAGGAGAAATTAGAACAGGGGCAGCATGAATTACTGGGGAGGGGAGTACAAGGGGCTGTTTATAAAAAGACAGAGGATAAGGCTTTTAAACAAAGGGGTTTCGCGAATTCAGGAAAATTAAAGTCGGAAAGCGAGATCCTGGAGTATAAAATTTATCTATCCAAGTCCAATACTGAAATTTTGGAGCAGAAATTTTTACTTAAAGAACAGAATATCGAGCAGAGTTTTGTTTTAGGTTTATGGAATATTAAAGATAAACCTATATTTATCATGCCCAAAGTAAATGCAGAACTGCCTACAGGCTTTAAGAAAGATGATTTTAAACCCTTGTTTGATGAGTTTATTATAGAGCTTAAGACACTCAATGAGTCGGGTTTTTCTCATCCCGATTTAGCGAATAATCATTACCATATCAGTCCACAAAATATGCTGAGAACAACACAAGGGGTGAAGCTTATCGATCTTGATTTTGGTTTTTTCCCGTATAAAAAATACGCTGAGGAGAAATCGAGTAATCCGACACTTAGGGATAAGGCATATATTAGTGGCCGGGACCAATGGTTATATGTGTATAACGATCGGCGCACGAATCTTTCCTTGCCGCAAGGACTTAAGCCTAAAGGCATTGAACAGTGGTACGAAAAGCATCCAGGAGAGGCAATTTCTGATAACCCCAAAGCGCTTATGACCTTATATAAACAGGGATTTATTACGCTTCCTAAAAGCCTGGTTCATGAGATGCATTTAAAAAATTCGCAAGAGGCCGTTAGCGAATATCATTCTGGAAGTATGGAGAATCGAAAACATACCTTTCATGAAGTGAGTACTGCGGACTTTAAATTTGCTGATTTTAAACAGGAATACAAAGGTTTAAGAGGCGATGCCCTTAAAAGAACAATTCTCAAAGAACTCAAAGACTCTTTGGAAGAAGTGACAACAGAAGAGGAACTCAAAACAGTAAAAGCTAACTTCTTTAAATCTGAAGAGATGAAAATCATCGACACAGCTCAGGATCGTTCCACCAAGATATTAGGAAAACTTGGTCTGAAACATACGGATTCTCATATGGCAGTTGAGAAAATATTCAAGGAGGCTAAAGTCCGTATTTTAGAACTTAGCTCGGTTTCAAAAAATAGGCTTTAGTTATGTTTAAACTTGGCCAAGGAAGTGCCAAGAGGTTGGAGCAATCAAGTTAGACTTGGGGTCGGTTTCTAGGGGTGCTCTGATGACGGTTAGGGATAGTCACAGTGAGTTTATGTTAAGAAAGGCTATGTCCCGAATGTCTGGGATTAACTTATGGCTATAAATTAATAAATCCAGGCGAGATGATTTGTTTGGATAGTGAAATAATCCTATGGTTTACTAAGAAATTAAAGAATACTCTACGCGATGTATAAGATAGAAAATGAATAAATTAGTGATTATATCAGGCTGCTCAGGAGGCGGAAAATCAACCCTTCTGTCTGAATTAAAGGGGCAAGGATATTCTGTTATTGAAGAGGTGGGTAGGACGCTTGTTAAAGAACAGATTGAAAAAAATAGCGGGATTACACCTTGGCAAAATCCAGAGCTTTTTTGTGAATTGCTCATTCATAAATCGATAGATGCATTTCATCAGGCAAAAATAATTCAGTCTGCTCAAAAGGATGTAATTTTTTTTGATCGATGCATTTTGGAAGGAATTAATTATTTTAAAAATTTAGGAATAGATAA
>JAFKHV010000032.1 GCA_017306715.1 Legionella sp.
GATCACTGTAAAGCCAGCCCTCATACATGCTCCCATTACATCCAACAATAATAAGTTCACCTGCATCACGGACGAAAAAGCAAAGGACTCTATAGGCTGTTGCCCTTTCTTTAAATAAGCGTACTCAGAAATACCTTGACTTAACTTCTTGTCTTGGCTCAGATTCATAGGTAACTTCATCATTTCTCTCGTAAGTCACTAGAGTTAAATCACCATTTATTCCTTGAAGCATACAAAAATCCAATTATCCGAAGATTTTCCAGTTAAAGAATCCACACAATAATTTTTAAGTGTCGCCTCTAAAATAAATCCACATTTTTCAGCAACTCTTAAGGGTCTGAGGTGAGGTGGAAAGCGGCTTCATTGGTTACTGCGTTGCTTAAAGCAAAGTAAACACACAAAGCAACAATTGTTTGCTTTTTGCTCATAACTTGATACATTTAGGCTCAATGAACAACGAGTATACATGAGAGAAACATGCATTTATTATTGGATGGGAAAACACTTATAGAGTTAACCAATAATGACCTATACGAGGGTCAGTTTATTAGGGTCTTTCCCAATTACGGGGGCGCTTCAAGTTAGCAACAAAGAACCCTAACCTAACACTAGTTCTATCATTTTCAAAGTTTCTAAATCCATAAGCCCGTTGTTGTATCAACTTCATCTTTCGATGAACTTGCTCTCACTTTTAATGAAATCTTATCACTACAACTAACGTAAAATTTTGAGAATTGGATAACTTCCTTGCTTAGTGCACATGCTGATTGTGCTACCTTTTTAGGATTGATTAAAGTCGTCGTAGACAGTCATTTGCTGCATTCTCCTCAAATAAAAATTCGATGCTCAAGGGGAGCATGACCGGTTCTGCAAAACTTATTTCTTTCATGGTGCGTACTTGCACGTTCGAGGTATCGTTGGTTAGTGCACCATCGATAGGCATATTATTATTGCCATATTCAAATCCTGCCATTGTGCCCGTAGCAGGCATGATCAGAGTGTAATTTGAATTGACTAAATCTTTTTCAAAGAAATTTGCCTGATGGTTAAAGTCACCCAATATAATTGTAGGAGTGAATGATTTTTCTGAATTCTCTGCTAAGCAATACGCTTTTTCCATAATAGAAGACAATTCACTGCCTCTTGTTCCCGGGTGGTGGATCGAGCCCACAACGACTGACTTTTTATCTATCAATGAGATAAATTTCGCAACAAGACATGGCTTTAGATATTGGTGGGTGTTTCGATTAAAAGCTAAGCCAAAATTCATACTTTCGAGTAAGTGAAATTTATTTTTATCATAGATGATTACACAATTATCTTTACTTGTTTCTCCCACTCTATAGCAAATCATTTGATAATTCTTATTTAAAAAAATTGATTCTGAAAAAGTTTGAAGTAGTTCAAGCATGTCTGTAGGGTTAGTGCATTCTTGAAAGCAAAAAAAATCATGAGATACAAATTTATGAAGTAGCGCTTTATTTTCTTTGATCCTGTTGAATCGTTCTGTCCATCGGAGACATCCATAATTCATCGAGTAAATAATTTCGACTATATGTTTCATGGAGATCTTGAAGTCCTCATGATCTTCGTGATCCGTATTTAGCCATAGCTTTATCACTTCTTCAGTATCTTTAATCAGCTCATCTGTTGTTTCAATTTGCTTTTGGATTTGATTTATTTCATCCGTTGTCGTCTTAAGTTCTATCAATGTGAGATAATGCTCCTGGAGAAAATTCTCAAATAATTCGCGAGTAATTTTAATTTGATAGCTCTCTGGACCTTCGATAAGATTTTTTTTAATGAAAGCTCCAAAGCTTTGAAGAAAAGAGCGCCAATTAATTTTTTTCCCATCGGAACGCAGAGAATTGGTAACAAAATGTTCTTTTTGAGCAATGTCAAATATAAAATTTTTAAGGTGTTGGTCCGAAAGTAGATTCCAACTAACCATCAAAATGCCATTAAAATTAACGGTAATCGGTAGATGATCTGACGGACCAATCTTCATCAGACCTTGTAAACCAGTACTAATCCCTTGTCTGAAAGCGGATTGTTCAAGTTTTTCTTTTATATTAGATCTACGTAAATCATATTCGTTATCGAAAAAGGAAGGATAATGTTTATAGGGTTGAACATGAGGTGGCATCTTTTCTTCGAGATTTGTTTCTGCCTTTTTAAATGCCTGATATACTTCATTTTTGGAGAGTAAAGGGTTTATAGCGTACCCTCGGGCAATTAAAATCTTTATCAGCTTACAAAAATGTTCCTCATTTTTTATTTCTTTCTGTTCATAGTCGGCATATAGCCAGTTAAGAAGTGAGTCTGTATCAGAAGTGCCGGAATTATTATTAGTTTTCATCCAATGATCAAAAGAATCAGCTAATCCCGTAAGATATGGTATCGAATCTTCTGTTTTCCAGAGATCATGTTCACCTTTGTTGTACATGTTTCGCTCCACCAAATAATGAGTTCTGGTTTAAATATTAACTTTATGTATACAAAGTTTCAAAATACTTCATCAGCACTTTGTTTGTAAAACCACTTTCCGATGCCTTATTTAGAGGCATATCAATACAAACACGTATCATAAGCGAAGTCCTAAAAGAGTATATTTAAGGTATCTCAACAAAATAAGTATTTTTATTATCCCGTTTAAGTTCTATACGTAACTGCATGGGTTTGCTTGAAGTCACTGCTGAATTCTTATGCATTTAGTTCATCATATGACAGGAACAATTAACCTTCAATACCGTACTTTTACGGATGGTATTCCTAGAGTAAGGTAAAGTGTTTGATAAAATGTTATTGCGCCCGCAAGTCAGTGGAGAACAAGAGGCCATTTAAGAGATCATTGAGAACAACCCTAATCTACAATTAAAAGGGATTACGTTACCGGTGGGTGGTTTATTCAATAATCCTGATTATCCGTAAAGATACGGTATTGCGGTTTGCAATTTAAAATCACATAATCGCTGAACAAATCAATGGGGCAAAGAATGAACGTTCTGCTTATGAGCCCTTTTCTTATTTAACTACCGGATCGCTTTTCAGATGCCCCTTGATACAGAAAGCAAAATTAAATTTTAAAACAGAGATGATTTACAATTAGTCAATATGCATTTATAATGCACTCTATTTCGTATTATCCTCTTAGAAGATCGAGTCACCCATGCAAAGTTTATTTGAAAAACCTTTAAAAGAGAAAAATGATGAGTTCAATTCAAGTGATTGGAGTCAAGATAAAGCCGATTTATTCACTGAAAAAAATAATACAGCACGCATTGACGCGCTCGCCAAAGAATTCACCGTAAGCCCCACCTCGCTCCCCTCGAACAATACAAAGGAGTCCTTAACCGATCATGAACTCGTGGATAACTCTTTTTCAACATCCATCGGAGTGGTTCATGCTTATTCTTACAATTTGCTGACTCGAAAATGCATGACCTTTCGTCCGGCACAAACGGGCGGCGAGCTCAATGTTCGCTTAAATTGTCCCTTATCCTGGATTATGAATTCAAAATTGCAGGACATCAATCAAGAGCTTTTACAATATGGCGTACGCCTTCGAAAAGCTGCGAACCCCAAATTATTTGTCAAAGAAGAGCTTGAGTTGGTGGACTGCGCCACCCAACTTCGAGCACACGTTCTACCCATCGATAAACTGTATTTGGAGACCGAAGAGGAATATTCAAAACGACTGTCATCACTCGGAGCATTGATTGGTCAAAAAATGCAAGCCGCTACCTTAAAGCAGGAAATGGTCTTTTTTGCACTCCAGGAATTACACCATGATGATTCTTCTGTCGACACATTAATGAATGCTATCCAGCTTCATTTTAACAGTGGAACAGCAGGCATTCATTATCAAAAAATTGTAGGGTCTTCTTGCTTTCCTGCGGTCGTTTACAATAAAAACATTTTAGAGCCGGTTTCTAACGCACGAGTGGATGCGTTTACCACGGAATTTACTGCACTCATTCGTGGCAACGGAGGCACGGGTTCGGTACGGCAATTGAGTGTGGGGGCATTCAAAATGCAAAAGCACGATGAAGTCTTTCTAGTTGCCAGCTTCCATGCCGATTATGCCACCATCAATCAAAACAAAAACGAACACCTTCTTGTCGAACTTGCTGAGCTCGCTCAAAAATACAGTGTCATTCTCGGTGGGGATTTTAATAAGAAAATTGAGAGTCAATCCACTTTTGAGGGTCTTGAGGGCACTCTGTCTAATGAGAGCATCCAGGTCCGCATGAAATCAACGCCGCCTGGCTTGCAGTTAAATGATACTCTCGATGCCGTTTTTGTGCCGTATACTTTGAACTTGGAAGAAACGTGTGCACATCATCTACACCATCGCATATAGTTCGCAGTAACTCCATGAAGATGAATTGTTGCCCCTTAAATCGTTTCACACATTGAAACGGTTTAAGGCATAGCAACTAAATCTTTGGACATTACAAGGACCTCATGGCAACTGAATGATTCCCGACCCATTACTGTCCAACCTAATCTTTGATAAAACGGAACAACTGCGGCATCGTAAGTATAAAGATAAAGGATATTAAACCCCAGCTCTTTTGCTAAACGCGACATGTGTACCAGCAGCATCGTACCGATACCTTGCCGTTGATACGGACCATCAACGACTAAGTCGCCAATCCAAGGCGATAAATGAGGACAGATTTCGGCGTCCAATTCCAGGGTGCAGGAACCCATGGGGATTTCATCCTGAAGCGCCACATAAGTAACCGGCATTTCCTGATGAAGTTCTTTGAAATACAAGGACGTGATTTCTTCGAGGGTTAGTTCGGGCATCCACCGCTGTCCCAGTTCATTTTGCCAAATCTTTGCCAGGGCAGGAATGGTGTGTGGATGATTTTTTAGTAAGTCTATTTTCATCATTTTCCCTAAGAACGTTTATTCATAAGGTCATAAAATTGCTGTAAGAATAGCACGAGGTTTGGCTTAATCCCCTATCATGAGACAACTTCTGATGCTCATCGTCCTCCCTGCTTTTGAGACGGACTGCGAGCCTTACAACGAAAACTTTAGACTACCCAAGTGCACCCTAAATGGCCTCTGCTTAATAATCCGTAACTATACGGTTCGACTTATGAAGAACCTTTGTGTTATTATTATGACCAAATTGATTGATATGCGGGGAATCATGCAAAGCGCTATAGAAAGGTTTAAAGGGCTTGGGCTGAAAATAAAAGAGCGAGCTAATGAGGCAAAGCTAAAAATAGAAGAACACCGAATAGAAGGAGGGAGAAATATTCCATTACATGAGGCCTTATTTTTACTTGGAGGACAATTAGAATACATTGCGCTAGGACGAAGGAGTGATACGAGAAAACTGACAAACATTTTGGCCGAGACTCTTTTGGGCCGTAAAAACCTAATAATTTCTCAGAATCAGGCAGAAGAGCCACAGCCGTTAACACAAGAAGAATTCAATCTCTCACACGTATTTTTTGCCTTTGAAAAGCTCGTTCAGTTGCTCGTTGAATTTCTAATGGAGGATAGCGCCCTCCAAAAACTCACCCTGAATCAATGCTGCATCAGTGCAAAAAGCGCCCCGCATCTTGTACAGTTAATCAAAACACATCCCTCCCTGGTGGCGCTTGAGTTGGCGTCCAATGACCTTGACGATGAAGGAGTACGCGTCTTGGCCGAGACGCTCACCCATAATACCCGCTTGCGTCACTTAAATCTAAACCACAATCAAATCACGAAAAACGGAATCAAATACTTGGCACGGGCCCTATTAACCAATAGCCACTTAACCCATCTCCATCTCGAGCAGAACGCGGTGGGTGCCATCGGTATTGAGTACTTATGCATCGCTTTGAGAGCGAATTATACGCTGGTGGAATTGACCCTGGATGAGGATGATGCGCGCATAACCACCTATCTGCAACGTAACCAACAGTTAGCACAGGCGTTAGCGCCGCTCAACGATGCGCTGGGCAAAGGCTTAATTCTAACCAACAGCGTACAGATTGCATCCTGTCTTCAGGACATTGAACGGTTATTCCCTAATCGTTCGGAACTTGGCGACGACAGCTACCCGCAGGAAACCTATCGTTTGCTGACCGCCTTAGGGCATCACATCTCAGGCGATGCGGAAGCGGCGATTCATGCCCTCCTGCCAGCTTTTACGAACCCCTCTTTTCAAGACATAGCACTTCAGGTTTTGGGGGTCGTGTTCTCCTCGGATGCAATCAAACCTCAATTACTAAAAATGGGTTTATTGAACGATGGACTGCTCTTCAGTCTTTATATTCTAGAGAAAAGTCCACCCGCTCCAGAGATAAAAACAAATGCCTGCATGGCGCTCTACCGCTGCCTCTATGAAACGCAAGTATACACCATTAACGAAAAATACACGTTTGAACGGGAAAATCTGCTTTTGACGGAAAGCGAACTTCGTCAGCTCGTGCAGGAGGCCGCGCGCCCTGAGTATACGAAAGGAAATCCCGAAGAAGCCTTAGCGCTCCATGAAGGATTAAAAAGAATGACTGATGCTTCTTTACTGGCCAATATCTGTTCGATACCTGCGTTCAATAACATTCTTAAATCCAGATACCCGCATGCACGAAACATCACCTCGCCCGCTTATTGCCTCTGGGCCGCAGCATCCCAAACCCCCTTGATGCTCTCCATTGCTGCGCCGTCTGATGTCCCATTGGTTAGAAAAAAATTGGAGCCAGGGCCAACGATTGAAGATTTAGTCCAGCCCATTAAAAAAAGATTGGCACACATCGCACCACAAGAGCTCAAAGTTCCCGAGCCGCGCGCAGAAAACGCAGCCGATATTGAGCTTGCTTTATCATCGCTGGACGAAATCAATAAAGACTTTGGCGGCCTGGAACTTAGAGACGAGCGACTGGAGAAACTAAAACGTTTTCGCGAACGTTATGAGCGGCGCTTCGCCTTTGACCGCACCAGCTGCTGTTTTGGCTTTTTTTATCGCTCACGTTTGAATTTGACCGAGGCCACCTCATTAAACGATATTTTTAACCATGCACTCAAAAACCAGGGCCATCGCACGCGCTCGGTGTTGCAGGAATTAGGATGGCTCGAGTCGGACGGCCAAATCGAGGCATCCATTCGCGTCTTGATGGACTATGAACGTGAAGAATTCGAGCAAGTGAGCCTGCTCCCATAGGAAATTAAAAAGTATTCTCTTACAAAATTTTGGGAGTTTTTAGCCCGTTCCTGTAAGGTTTAAGGCTGGTTATTGGGTTTTTGTGTGTACGTACTCCTTTACCTGGCTTGAATCAAAAAGCGTGACTCACTGCATTGAACTCTGTTTATTTTAATTCTTTCGTTAACCAGAAGACCAATTCATCATCCAAACAAACCATCGTTCCTGGGTCGATGGGCTGATAAGCATAGGTCACACCCAATCCATCAGGAACATAGCCTGCTTGGATATAAAGACGCTGTGCTGGGCCGTATCCTCCATCAGGTCCACCGTAGAGACCGACACCAATCCCGACCTTATTTCCCTGACTTTTCGCGGCATCCTCCGCCACACGCAAAAGAGCACGACCAATGCCCTGCCGCCGATAAGCAGGCAATACATTTAAATCCATGATTTCGGGGATGTTCTGATGCGCAAACGGTGGATACTGTGAGACCCATTTCAACGTCACATATCCCAGGCAATGCTGGCCTTGATACGCCAGCCAGACCCTGCGCTGTTCCTGGTGTTGCTCTTCTATATAGCGCGTAAACAAAGAGGCCGGTTTCGGCCAGTTGGCTTTCTGAAAAGCTTCCACCAGCTGCGGTATATCCGCTAATTCCAGGGTTTTTAGGGCATATTGTGTTTTGAATTCGTTCATGAATAAGCTCGAATTTTGAATGAGGCTAAGCCAGTCAAGGATAACCCGTTTCAGTATGTGAGCACAGAAACGGAATTATAAAGCTCCGGCGCAACTTATGCAGAGTTAAAATCCACAAAATTACCTCATAAAATACTTCCGTAAATTACACAATAATACCGTAAATCTACGGTAAAAATCACTAAAAGCACTGAAATCCGTGTAAATAAATTGTAAATTAACCCGCTTGGTAAATAAACCATTAGGTCAATAGAGTAACATCTTTCCTTTTAATGAGGGCTTTCCGATGACTCACAACGATCTAATCCAATTGATGACCACTCTTGGCTATCCTAAAAGCCATGAACAGGGTGTCTGTCATGGTTTTACCCTGATGTGGGTTCAGGCTGCCTGTACTAATCAACTGGACGTTTTTTTTGAACGATTGGATTTTCTCGAAGGATTTGTCGAACATCCGGATAGGTTGGTTTCAGCAATAGCCGATGCGCGACAAAAGGTCATCAATAAGAAGCCGTTAACTTCAGAGGATGAGCAGCTCTTAGAACTTTCCGCCTTTTTTGATGGCATCAGTTTATATCAGGAAGTTCAGCATAGCAGAGAAATTGCAAATACTACAGAAACTCAATTTCTTAATGTTGAGCGTATATCCACCTGGATTCGTCCGGATTGCGCCCCAGACCGATTACATCAGGTATCGTGTGAGGGGCAATATACCGAGTCTGAATTTAGTGATTTCCTCACGCATTTAGCAGGTCTCTTAGAGAGTCAACCGAACTCCGTTTTAACCTTGAGCACCCCAAGTCATACTTTGGGTTTACTTTATAAAGGGAAAGGGATATTTGAGATAATCGATACAAATGTTGATAAATTTGAACCAACATGCCCGCCTTCACCTCGGCATTGTGCGGATATTCTCTTTAATTTATTTTTTGAACACAGCGTGTTTAACGACAAATTAATTTTAAGGACCGCGGCCTTTGCCACGAATCCGGACAACCTTCCCGATTTAAGTTTTGAGCATCAAAAGCAATACACTACCCTGCATGTGACTCCCGATAACAAGTCGCTTCTGAGCATTGCTTTGCAAAATGATGATTGGACCTTGTGGAACCAGCTGAATCTTAGAGACATTCCCTTTGAAAAAATGGAGAGAGCAACCCAAAATGCTTTTTTTAGAGCCGCGTGTCTCTTTGGTCATGAACTGGTGGTGCGGCTTTTATTGCAGCATGAAGTCCGTGACTATCTCGCACAATTTGAGCAGGAAGGATTGCTTGGCGCGGTCGAAAACCCAAAGATTATGGCGCTTTTGTTACAACAGGGCGTGCCCCCCAATTCTCGGCACTTTAAAGGAGGTAGCCCACTGCAATATGCTGTAGCAAAAAATAAGCCTAAGCTTGCG
Organism: Legionella sp.; assembly: GCA_017306715.1. GTDB lineage: Bacteria > Pseudomonadota > Gammaproteobacteria > Legionellales > Legionellaceae > Legionella. Next base: position 9,250 of record JAFKHV010000032.1, read on the forward strand.
AAACTCCTCCTAAGCCATGGCACCAGCATTCACTATGCGACGGATACCCTGCACCTTGCGGCAGCGCAAGGCCATCAAGAAATGGTACGCCTTTTGGTGGCCCATTTTCCGCAATTGGCGCGCGCAAAAGACGCGCATCAACTGCAACCGCTGGACTATGCGGTGATTTACGGGCATCACGAACTCATTATGGAGCTCCTGCCGCATACCCCCATGCCGCCCATTGGTTTTTATTATTTATGTAAGCACTTAGAAACAGAGGATAAGGACTTAAAAAAAAGCATCCTTATTGAAGCATTTTCTCGCTACATCACCCAGCGCCAACAAGAGTTCAAACCGCTCAGTAGATTTTTTAGCCGCTTGGGGCGGGGTTATGCCGAGCGCGAAAAAATTGCGGCCGCCACCCAAGTGCTGGAGTTTCTAAAAACCGACGCCATCGAGCTTGAACTCGAATCTAAAGACATGGCTGTTTTGAATAATGGCCGCTTATACTGGCTACTGCATGCGGTACAAGATTATTTAGGGGCAGATTTCGTACTCAAAGAAAAATCGCTCAGGGAGCATCATCCTTTTATTCAACCGTTACCCCCTGAGGACGAAGCAGCTGATGCAAACGCGTCAACGTTGAGCCCTCCTCAATAATCTGGTATTCGGTGGGCAGGTGCAGACAAATGAATAGGTTGATGAAATAACTTTGTAAGCTGAGCCATCCCGTATTTTTACGGATTATGATTTGACTCCTATTTCATCATAATGAGCTACCAGAGACCTTAACGGAGGCATGATGAGAGAACGCATTGATCACAGCAACAAAACAGTCAAAGTAAGCGCTCGCGCCCAACTCCAGAAACTGGGTATTGCTGAGGACTTATTAAATACGGAGGGACTAGATTTTGATTTGCTGTATCAACGGTTGCGTTATGTAGATAAGCCCTATTCTTATCGCAGGATACTCATTACCGAAAAATGGCAACTGCGGGCACTCAGTGGGCTCGATGTGATGAGTGAAGAAATAAATCCACACCAATTACAGGATAATTATGGCGCAACGCTCATTCACTACGCGGCTTGGTCAGGCAAACTCGAGGTAGTCGATTGGCTGTTAACCCATAACTTAGAATTAATGAGCATAAGCGACGACCGCGGTTTAACGCCTATTCATTATGCCGCTTGGTCGGGAAATCCGGAAATCCTTGACCGGATTAAGGCGCAGCCCGCACTGACGTTGACTCTAAACAACGTACTCTTTGGCCGTTCCATGACGCCTCTTCACTATGCCGCCTGGTCGGGTAAACTCGAGGTCCTGGACTGGATTAAAACCCATATGCCGCAAGCGTTGACACTCAAGGACAATCGCGGTTTGACCCCAATCCACTATGCGGCCTGGTCCGGCAATCCACAAGTGCTCGATTGGATTAAGATGCACGCTCCCCAGGCCCTGTTACATCAAGATTACAAGGGGTCTTCCGTAATTCATAGTGCTGCACTGTCCGGAAATCCTGACATGCTGGACTGGGTTAAGATGCACGCGCCACACACTTTGGGACATAAAGATTTATGGGGCAGTATCCCAATTCACTATTCAACTTTATCAGGAAATCCAGTGATCATCGACTGGATTAAGACCCATGCGCCGGAGACACTCGAACTCAAGAATCGAGAAAGAAGAACACCCATCCATTCTGCCGCATTATCGGGCAATGCAACCAGCCTCAACCAGGCCTTGATGCTACAGAAGAATCCAGAATCCTGGAGTCTGGACATTGAATTAAGGCCCGTACAGAATCAGGTACTCATTAAGACTTTAATCGACGCGTTGGAAACGAATTACACCCTCACCTCGATTCAAGGGCTTGATGCTTTTCCTATGAGTTCAGAGGAAAAAGCGCTCATTCATTCTCATCTTATACGAAATCTTCTAATTAAGGACGCGAAGTTGCGGTCCATTGCCTTTATTCAGGGGTTCACGCAACCGGAAAGTGCCGCTTCTTGCCTGCCTATAGAGCTCCATCGTCTAATTTTTGAGCACATGCTGCCCAACAACCTCGATGCAGACCGATTTTTTCGCGAGGTGAAGCAAACACTCGATTTAAATCAGCGCCGACAGGTGCGCAAAGAACACGCCTTAACCTTAATCGACCGGGAAATAGCACGGCTGCTTCCCTCCAACGCCGAGCAGAATAAATTCCTGGGCATGCCTTTAGACAAGCTATACCAAAACAGTGATGAAAAAATAAAGGCACTGCTGAATTTAAAAATCATAGTAACCCAAGAAACGACAAATATGGGTCACGCGATACGCGCTTGGGAACTCACCTACGCCGCAACGTTATCGACCCAGCGACAGGTCGTGAGCAGATTCTTTGCTCAAGGGCCGACGCGGTCGCAGTGTTTTATCCATTCTCTGAAAGAAACTTTGGGTATCAACACGAACAATAATCCCGGGCCAGAGGCGAAGACAGATAACCTCACGCTTTAGAAGTCACAGCTTATTGATTTTTACTGAAATGCCCTCATGGATTGCCTGGTGATAATCTTCACGCGTAAGGCTATTGGAGTAGACTCCATCCAGGCACTGTTCTTTAATCTCGTTGGGGAGTTGCTCGATTGGGCTTAAATCCTTTCCATCACGACCGGTGAAGAAAGCCCAACTATTTTTGACGGACAAATACTTTTTCACATAGTGTTCATTAATGAACACTCCTGAATCGTGTAATTGCTTGGAACTGGCTCGGCTGAATTTTATTTCCACATTAAAATCGCTTTCTGGACTTAACTCCAACCCCAAAATGTTCATTAAAAATTTAATTTCTTCTAAAAGGAGTTCCGCTGAATCTCTGCCGGCGTAAAATTTTTGAAAGTAGGGATTTTTATCAATATTAACTATCGATATGGAGTAATCTGGATTGAGACGAAATTCTGCAGCCATTAAAAAATATAATTCCGTGTAATGCCACCAGTAGGTCCCTTTATCATGGGCTGGCTGATTAATCACAGGCTCGAATAAGCGTTTTTTAACCGCATAATTCATGCACTGAAGAAGAAACCAAGCTCCGAGGCTTCGCCTTGACGTATCTTATTTTTCGCGTATTGAATTAGCTCGGAAATACAGGGTTTGTACGTTTCTGTAGGATAGAGAATGTTTGCTGCAACGCGTAGGTACCGCTCAGGACTGATTATCTCCGTTACAAAAAAAGTACAATTATTCGCCTGATATTGCGTATTAAAAATAGTCAATAAATCCATGACGTTTTTGTATTCAGGTGAATGGTCGACGATTAAAAGGTTGCGAATTAAAATGGAGAGTTGTCTATTCATGTGCGGATTACCCAATTCAAGCTGTTTCAGTGAAAGATTTTTTCTTTTTGCTTGTGCTAAGGTTTCGAGTAATGTTGGACACGTGTAGACTTTAATATTGTTTAATAAATTGACATAGTAAGCAATACAACCGAGCAGACCTATTGCCAAATGAGGCGTTTTCGTTAGAACCATTTGGGTTGAGAAGTGATCGAAATGTTCGTGAGGACACGCATGTTTGGTCGCGTTTATATCGAGGGCTTTATCTAAAGCGCCTTTTGCAAAGAGTAAATAAAAACGCAAGACATGTAGCTTATCACCCATCTGCGTGATGCGCGACTGCTTAATCTTTTTTACTAAGCCCAGAGGGAGTCTGTTCCCTTCGTTAATGTAAGTCGTCAGACTTATGCTATCCGCCGTTTTAATTTCGTCGGTCAATAAATCAAAATGAATGATTAATTCATCCTGCTCCTGAGTGAAACTGATATTAAGAATACGCATGATTGGATTAAAACAAGAGAACCTTTCTTATTATGAGCAATAAAAGAATGGTAAGTAACTCGTAAAAATACGGATGTTTATCTTGAACCTTAAACTTTACAAGGAAATGAATACCCTCTAAAATAAGGTAAATAGTTAGGCTTATTGTTATGATTTTATCCGACAAGCATTTATTCTTGAGCGCCAGCACCGAAATGCAAGAGCTCATTCGTCCTCTTGCGGTCCATAACATCACCTATTTTACGTATAATAAGAATTATATTGATGGCACACGCATTCGTTTAACCACCCATGCCACTCATTTAAAGGCCTTTCTCGAAAACGAATACTATCGTACCGGTAATATTGACGCCCACCCCGAGTTGTATTTAAATCAAGCGGCCCTCTTTTCAACACTTAAAAATCAAACGTTGGTTGAATGGCTTAAGAATGACTTTCAAGTCGAAAATGGCATTTATATTATTCGTAAATCTGAAACATATACCGAATTCTTCAGTTTTGCGACCGGCCCCAGTAATCCGCAAATCGTGAATTTTTACTTGAATAATCTTGATTATTTACAAAAGTTTTGTGATTACTTTAAAGAACAAGGCAAAGACCTGATTGCGCGCGCGGAAAAGCAAAAACTCATTCATGTGTATCACCATGATGAGGGGATCCAACCGGTACAATTCGCAGAGCTTAAAGCCAGCCTTAAACTGCAACATTATAAACTCTCACCAAGACAATATCAGGTGGTTGAGCTCCTACTCCAAGGTTTTCGCGCCAAAGAAATTGCCAAAATGCTGCACTTATCCCCACGCACTGTGGAAGATTACATCGCCGCCTTGAAACATCGCTTTCAAGCGAAAAACTTGATTGAGCTCATGGTGAAAATTTCCAATCAAGCCTCTATTCACGAATTGAAATAAACTTCTGGCTTTGCAGTGCGAAAACCTATTTAACGCCCATCAAAGGTGAAATTAAATTATGAGACCCCATGCTTGCTCTTTTTTAATCACATCATTGAGCTCATCGCTATTTATTTTCCTGGTTGCGCCAAAATTTCTTCGTAATTGATTCATTTCCCGTTCTTTAAATATTGATTCAATGGGGTTATTACGATTAGTTAACTTATTCAATAAATGAAGAGCTAATCGATAATTAGCTTTTCGATTTATGGCCTGGGATTGCTTAAAAAAACAAAATCCGGCTTGAAAATTAATCTCACTTAAATTTGATGTTTTATCTGGATTAATTCGATTCATATAACGCTGAAGGTCGTCAATTAATTCTTGTCTTTTTTTATCCTCACCCAGCAACGATAAATATTTTTCCTTCACCTCTGTAGGAAGTACGGATTGCAACTGCGATACATATATGCCATCTGTATTCACATGAATTGTTGTCATTCCTGCAGAACGCAAGTACGAACAAATGGAAGTCTTACTGTCTAAAATAACCAAATCATTTGCGGTAATTTCCTTATAATTAGAGGGAGTTGTTATATTTATAAAGCCTAATGCGCATAATTCTGGGGTCGCTTTTAGCTTTAATTTGTGCTGATCCAGGATTTGAAAAACAGCCGCAATTTTACAATCACTATCCACGTAATAAGAATAATTTTCAAAAAATTCTTTACCCCTAATTTTAATCAGAGTTTGACCTATTTTTGCAGTCCAAACTGTTTCGGGATTAATCTTTATGGGTCTTTTATTTTTAGTCCCGCTTACTAGATTCCAATCCCCGAAATCATCCGTTTTCTCCACCCTTCCCGGTGTTGATTCTGGAATTTGTATCTCCGCTGCAAAAAAGGAATTACGAGCGCGTAAAATAGAATTTTCTTCATCGTATTCAATTCCTGCGACATCTATCATACTATCAGCTAGACTATGGGCTAAAGTTGGCTTGCCATATTCAGCAAGGGCAATCTCTGTGTTCTTCGTCATGACTCCCGTAGCATGAAATGCAAGAATGGCTCGGTCAGATTCTTTTGTTACCCTCTCCAAGCTTGCTATCCCCATTTTGCACTGCGAGGCCTCTGCAATCGCTTTAATCATGGAAACCATTTTTCCTGGATTAATTATCTGATTATTTTGGTCAATTAAAGTATTGTCCCTATCAAAGATAATGCATTTTGGAGGCTTGGGTTTACGAATTTTACAGTCAACAAATTCAACACGATGATTTTCTTTTACTGGAATGAAATTTGATGAAAACCCTTCTTTTGACTTTTTTATTTTCTCAATCTCTAAAGCGAGCTCCTGGTCGCTACCCACATAGTTTTCTGAACATTCAATCTCATTTAGAGAGTTGTTCGCCTCGAGTGCGGCGTATAATTTCTGTTTGTTTTCAGGTGATAATTTCCAGCCATTTAAAGATAGTCTCCTTAATCGGGTACTCTGAGCAAGGGCCTCCGCCAATTCAGCAATATCGGTATTGCCAAAATTAAGATAGCGAGATTCGAGATTGACTAGACTTTGATTCTGTTCAAGAAGATTCGCTAAGCTTTTAACCAATGCTGGAGTCAGATCCCTTGGACCATAAACACGAAGATCCAGGGTTTGTATCGACGGATGATGGACTAGACTAGTGACAACGTCAGCCAACGAATGAGCAATATCTGAATCTTTGAGAATCAGGGTGGTGAGCGATGTATTTTGCTTGAGCGCATCAACTATCACATAGGACAGATTAAGAACTGCTGACGTTCTATTAAAATCATATGAAGAATATTCTATATAAAGAGATTCTGCTTGATTATCTGATAATGCATTCATTAACGGAGTTGCATCCAGAAAGAATTGATGGCCCAGGTAGTAATCAAATTTCTTGTTGGCTAATTGCGTACGCGACAATTTTGCTACTTTTTCTGTTTTACCGAACATTATTTTTCCTGAGTGACTGCATTTGCTCTGAGTCAGATGTTTTGACAATAGAATGTGATTATAATTTGTGCTTACAGTTCTTCCTATCCGTAAAAATACGGATGTTTGTTATTGCTCGTGTATCAATAGCTTTTACGATTAATAATACAGAACATGAACTCATAATTGATTATGTTCTTGTCAATCAATTTTTTTAAACATCCGTTGAGTGCTTTATCACATCTTTTGCTCAGTTTAGAAAAACAATACCGTGTTTTTACGGGATGGTTTTTGATTAAATTAAATTTACAATGTAGAAATTTTAATTTAGGTGATCATTCTTATGTCTCAAAGCAAGGATGAAAACAAGCAGCGCAGTGTAATTGAAAAAACCAAAGAAGTTGTTGACAGTTTAGAACAAGCCATTTCAATTACCGGAGCTGCATTAACAGAGATGGGTGAGTCTTTACCCGGTATGGTTGGTAAAGTAGGTAAAGCAGCTGAAATTGTTTCCAGTGCAATTAGTGAACCCGGGCAAGGCTGGGTAGAAAAAGCAACTTGCGGCACCGTTCGTGTCGTCACGCAGAATATTGTTGCGGCGCCTTTGGCAGGCGTGGTTTTCACGAATGGTGCAGTGATGAATATTTCCCCTAACCCTTATCATCGGGCGGCTCTTGGGATTACGGCATACCTAACAATGGCACCCGTTATTAACGAAGTGACCAAGCCCTATGGCGAAGCGGCGAGCACTCTTTGTCATAAAGCCTTCGATTTATTTCAATCTCCCGCCAATAAAAATCAACCCCCAGACACACCGAATCCAACCACGCCTGCACCGATTACTCCCGCCAAACAAAAGCAAAAAAATCAAGCCACGCACACCCTGATGGAGCGCACAGTTCGTGAACAAGCAATCAATGGCTCTCAATACAATCCACCATCAATAATACCTTCAGCGAAATACACTCCCTATACGACACCCTACCGTCCTTTTTATAATCCACCTACAGCATTTTTTTTACCGATTCATGTTCGCGCTGAAGTCAATCGTTATTTGACACTTTATGGCAATAAGCTAAGTTTTTCCGACAGAATGACGATTGAGCGCCGGGTCGAGATGGCGTGTTCCTTTCTACAAATGCAAACGAGTTTTGGATACAGTCAATCGTACGGCTTAGGCAACTTTCATGCGAACTTGGCCATGAATCATTTAATCAGCAGCTACAACAGCTATAATATTGAGAGTCTGGTGCGAGAAGCAGTTTCCTCGACCGGTGATATCGGTGGCGTGGCTGGGGATGCGGGGGTAATCACTGATTTAATCGATAGCGATGCCCATGCGAATGCCTCATCCTATTTCTTCTGTTTTCCTAAAGAATCTTTTCCCTTTCCAAAAACATGGATAAACCAAATTGCGTGTGAGTTAAAAAGCGCTTATTTCACGCATAAGACCCTCCCCTTCTTTAGCCTGCACTTTAATAATCAGGGGTTTATGTACCCGGTACATCATACCGCCTACGAGAAAACCCTCACCGGTGAAATCATCGCGTTTCTTGATTATTGGATGAAAGGATTTTTAAATGGCGGTATTTTTGACGAAGATTTTCTGCAACATTGGCATGAACGAAGTGATTGTAACGAGCAAGCTTTACGAGAAAAATTAATCGACCTCAAAAAATATCACAAAACACGGGCGTGTCGATATATCTCTTTGCGTGAATTAGAAAATCGCTACGGCTTAAGCAATAAAAATGAGCATTCCGCTTACAACCAACCCTATAGGACCTCATTTCGTATTATTGCCTATCAGGAGCAGTTCAAACGAGAGGGCAATATACTGATTCCCATGCCCCATTTCCGGGTAGAATATAGTATTGATTTAATGCCCGACTATAAAGAATATTTAGAAAAGTATCATCACCAACACGGGGAATATCCACAAGACTATGAGCACACGCGTCTGTGCTATGAGTTGTTCGCTAAAGAAATTCAAGAAAAAATGCCGCAAATGCCCATTTGTCGGGATTATTTCCAATTATTGGGTGTGATTAATAGTTTTTGTTATGCTTATGTGACCTTAGCTCAAATGGGCAAAATTCCCGTCCTTGAAGAAAGCACAGCGACCAAAACGCACTTTATTCCTAAAGCGTTTCCGCCAATTCCCGTGCGAACGTATCAGACCTATCCCATCCAAACAACCTTTGGCAATCTTTTTACGTTATTGCTTGCGCATAATAATGAGGTGCAAATCTTTGATGATGAGGTATTTTCTTTATTTGTCCAGAGAGAAAAACGCACTTTTTCAGAGCCTTTAAACCAAAAATTTCAGCAAATCATCCTACAGCATATTCGGACAGAGCTTTCGAAAGTACCGTCTGAACAAAATATGGAAATAAATGACGAAGAAATAGAGCTTCTTTGTCAAAAAAACACTCAATTTTTGATGGCGCAAATTCAACAGACTCGTGCCATGATGAGTCGTCTGATTCAAGTATGGCTGGAACCCCTAGCCAAAAGTGAGACCCAATCGATTCGAACGTTGCCCATTAATGAAAAAATTAAAGCCACTCGAGACGTATTGGAGAAGCGATTTTGCGAAATAAAGGCGCAGTGGGAAGTGGCGGCAAGTCTGGATCTTCATGAAATTATGTTGCAATTTCCTAAAATCCATCATCCGCGCCTAACTACCCTTTTTGCGCGTGTGGATGAACAGCTAAAAAAAGAATTAAAAGAAATCATTTATTTGTATAAAAAGTCCGCAGGCATTTTAAAACCAGAAGACCAACTCGATGAAGCGACATTGGGGATTTTACCCTCAGAGAAACAGGCTATTGAGAAAGAATTTCAATCCTTAGAGCTCGAGATCAGAAAGCGCTTTGATGAGGAAGCTTTGGAGTTAAACAGTGCATTGACAGAGTCTGCTAACATCAAAGTGCATTGTCAAAATCAAGTCATTCATGGAAATCAACTCATCACCCAACTGCAACAAAAAATAAATCAATGTCCAGCAAACATGCGCACAGACCCACACAATGTTGCCATCATTAACAGCCTGACCGCTGAAATTAAAAACATTCAAACGCAAGTCAATGAGTTCCAAAAGAAAATAACCGAATTGGATGCCAGGATTTCTAAAATAAATGAGGGCTTAAACTCAGCACCCAATCGGAAGGCAGAAAGCATTGCGCAATCGAAACGAAACTTTGCCCTTCATATGCTCACACAACTTGCGGACCAAGAGGCAATGAGTAAATTAATGGCTTACAAGGCGGTGGGGATCGAGGAGCTGAACAGGACTCACGAACGCACGATACAGTTCCTACAACAATTTGACCAACAAATTCACCAGTTTAGTCAATCTATTCAGAGGGTACCTGAACTACAGCAACATGTCCTTTCTCATCAATACACCCATACCACTATGGGATTTACTAGCGAAGAGCATATTCAAAACGGCAACCAAAGGTTCAAGATTGTCGGTGGCACGGGCATGGATTTGCACGCGATACAAACGATACCCATCCCCCACAGTGAGGCTTTCAGCGAACAATTAGCCAAGACAATTTTAGCAGCCCATGAAAACCAAGCGATGGATTTTAAATTTAACGAGCAACATTATGTGGTCTTTGAGTTGCCCGTGACGGATGCACCACCCACGCTTATAGACACAGCTTCAAACCCCATAACGCAATTAGTGAATCCAAAAGGCGACATCACCGCCTTAATGAATACTCACGGTACAGATAGCCTGGATTGCTCCGGCGGGACCTTTGTCCACTATGCCGCGACCGTGTTAGATGCGCAAGAATTTATCAAAATAAACCCGGAACTGTGGCAACAATTGGATTCACTCGGGAACCTCCCCTTGCATTATGCCGCGCAATCAGGCAACACATCCATTGTTTTGGAAATATTAAAACGGTATCCGGATCAAATCGAATGTAAAAATACTCAAGGGCTAACTCCCTTATTTCTTGCCGTGCAACATGATAAAAAAGAAATGGTGCACGAATTGCTAGCACATCAAGGTAATGTGAACATCACGTTAGCGAATGGACTGTTTCCTTTGTATATCGCTGTGCAAAATAATTTCCATGATTTAGCTTTATGGCTGATTCACCAGGCACCCAGTCTTGCCATCGATCAAGAAGTTGAAAGCAAGATGACCGCACTGCATTTAGCGATTAATGCCAAACAGGTGGATATCGCAATCGCTTTGATTGAAAAAGGAGCCAGTTGCACGATTCAACGTAAATCAGACGGATTCACGGCAGTTCACAGTGCGGCCAAACATGGCCTGGTGTCTGTATTGATCACAATGAAGAATAAGGGGATTACGCTCAATCAAGTCCTGGAGTCTGGAAAAACGGCTTTGCATCTTGCGGCAGTGGAAAATCAACTCGAGACCCTTGATTTTTTATTGAATGCAGGTGCCGACGCACAAGCAAAAACCACAGAGGGTGAAACGCCGTTAATGCTTGCGATCAAAGGCGGAAATCTTGAGGCAGCACTGAAGCTGGCAAAATACAGTGCCATCGATACCGTCAATAATCAAAAGCAAGCAGCCTCCCTACTTGCCATTCAATATGGCTTGGCTCAAGTGGCTGATTTATTATTTGAACGCGGTGAGAATCCGGAGTTATTGGATCAACAGGGTCATAATTGTGTTTATTATTTAATTCGCAATGGTGAAGAATCGCGCTTTTCTGACTTATTGGCTAAGAAAAAAATCGACCCCCATCAAGAGTTTCATGGTGCAAATACGATTGAGCTCGCAGCCCGATACGGTCAGTTTCTAATTGTTTATGATTTGCTGGATCTGCAGGTTGCTTATCGAAATAAGTCGGGGTTGAGCTTAGTCGACCATGCAGTGGTCAGTGATGAGATAAGCTTTGTACAAGAGCATCTTAAGGAAACTCATTTAAGTAAACTTGAACTCGCCTGTCTTGCTGCCCAGCATAGGAGTATGACCTGTTTAACGTGGATGTTAAAACAGTTTTGCCCGGATGAACTGGACCAGGCTAGTCTATTTAAATCAAGCTTGCAATCGCATCAACCTCAAGTAATCGAGTTAATCATCAAACGAGTAAATCCTATTAACCAAGTCTTAGACTCCCAGGGAAATACAGCTTTGCATCTGAGCGTGATTTATGGCGCGAAACAGGCCATTGAATTGCTGTTACAGCGTGGGGCTGCGGTGAATTTACGCAATGGGGATGGTCAAACCGTGTTTCATATTGCACTCGTTCAAGAAGACAAAGCATCCCTAAAAAAACTCTTTCAATTAACCCAACCCGAAGAATGGCCGATCGACTTATGGACGGGCTCTACGTGTAAACCGGGACATGATTTGTACCAAACAATGATGGCGTTTAAAAGCCAAATGCCCAGTCAGGTATTCCCTGTTGAGATGAAGCAGGAGCTCTTAGCTTCTTCTCTACCGAGTATCACCCTAACCGCAGAGCTTAAGAACCAAATCAGTCAATTAAAAGCCTATTTAAAAGATGGAGAATATGACGAGGCCTATGAGTTCTTAACTCAATACCCAGGTTTAATCAAATTATTCGATTCAGAGCAAGGAGCTGATTTATTGCAGGTACTTTTTGCTCACTTACATGACGATACACCACTTTTGACTGCACGGAAAGACCATTTAGAGGTCGATGACGAATCCGTATTTTCATCGCCCCACAAATTGCTAGACCACTTAAAACAATCAGGAATTAATCCAGCCCGGTTAACCGGTAAGTATAACGTCTTGTTATCGATGCTGTCTGCAGAGTCAGATGAAGAGGCCTGTTTTCGCCTGCGTGTATTCAATCAATATTTCCCACAAAGTTTAACAATTCTTGCTTTGGATAAAGGGAACGGCCCAGTTAAGATGGTTGAAATGGCTTTAAAACTGAATAAAAAGCAATTGTTTAACACATTGGATGAGCTTTGTTCGAAACATTTCGACCCAGAAAAGACTTCATTCAATAGCGTGCATGAAGCGGTGATTGCCAGCAATTATGGTCTCGTAGAGTCCTTGTTGCAACGCTATCCTGCGGACAGTCTCAACAACAAAAGACAAACGGCGCTGATGATTGCAGCCCAATTAAACCATGTGCGTATTATGGAGTTGCTTCTCGATAGAGGGGCCAATGCCGATTGCCTGGATATCTATGGCCAAAATGCACTCCATTATGCACTTATGAGTGAGTCCGAGGATGCCGCACGGACTCTTTTACCGTTCATTCGCCATAAAAATCAACCCAACCGCTCTGGCGTTACCCCATTGATGCTTGCTAGCAGACAAGGATTAACCGCAATCATTCGGTTTTTATGTGAAGAATCAAATTACAGCGATTCTTTTGATCGTCATGGATTCAATGCCCTGCATCATGCAGCGCTTCGCGGCCAAGCCAAAGCGATTGGATTACTTAATTCTTATGGCTTTGACATCAATGAGGTTGAACGTCCCTCGAGCCCTAAAAAAAGAGAATACAACCTCAAACGAACGCCATTGCATCTTGCGGCCCAAGGTGGACATCTTGATGCGGTATTGGCCCTGTTATCTCTTGGTGCTCATCCTGAGCAAGAAGATGCGCGACAATTTACCTTTTTTGAATACGCAGTAAGGAACAATAAAAATCATCTCATTGAAGTACTACAGCAAATGGAGGGCTATCAGCAAAAGAAGCGTGATGTTCCTTTACTACTGGCAGCAGCGCAGTCCGATAATGTCGATATTTTATGTCAACTCATCTTAAGTGATACCAATTTGAATGCAAGCGATGCATTAGGATTAACTGCGTTACATACCGCAGCCATTTATAACTCGATTCGATGCGCACGCTTATTAATAGCAGGTCACGATCTTGTTCTTGATGTGCTGGACCAAAACGGCATGACTCCTTTGCATTATGCGGCATATTATGGGCATGTTGGTGTGATTGAGGCTTTAATCCAAGCTGGGGCGAAACTCGATTATTATAATAAGAATCAACCCACCGCCTTATTTTTGGCTTGTGACCAAGGTCATTTGGGCGCAGTATGCGCTTTATTGAAATACAAAGCTGATTTTAGCCTTGCGAACACCCAAGGGATTACGCCGGCACAAATCGCCTTAATCAATGGCCATGTAGCCCTCGCTAAAGCCTTGAACGCGGTGGGCGATATCAGTCTCAATCGCGACGTCATCAGCACCTTGCCCAAAACCATACACGATAAACTGAATGTTCATTATTCCCTCTTCCTTAAAGCGATTAACAAAGTCCAAACGAGTCGAGGTGATTTGCTTGTGAGTCATGGTATCTATAGACAAAAACCAAGCGCACAGCCCGAATCAGTCGCCGTGATAAGACCCACTTTATAGGAATAAACCATGTACAATAAAATGATGCTTCGCTTTTTTTCTGAAACTAAAAGTGTACGGACAGACAAAGAATGCTTTGATTTCCATGTCTTCAAAAATCAAACACAAAACGAAATCCAAGCATTGCAAAATGAGGATGCTAATCAACAATGGAATTTATTTTGCAATCACATTCACGAATTCAGCACCAATAAATCGGAAAAGTTACTATTGATGAAATTGGCGTTCAGTTGTCTTGGTAATCCAGTAGAATCAGGTGACTTATCCCAACTCATCACCCTTATGCGTCATTTGAAAAAGGCTTATGGTCTACAGATAATCCATGCGCTGCTCAAAGCAGAAGTAGTATCCCAAGAGCGTATTTTGAAAAATTATTTACAAATCTGTCAATTACTCCTTGATTTGGTTGAAGCACAAGGGATTCTAAGCGTCGTTAAAAGCACTTTACCCAATCTGGGTAAATTAATTGAAAAGTTGCATACCCTACATGAAGAATATCTTGCAAAAAAATACCCCAATCGTGATTTAGATTCCGTTCTTCGAGGTTTTTCTGAAAAGAATGCTTTGGTGCAGTTTACTTTAGAAAAAGAAGAATTAGCCCAAATAAAATCAGCGTATTTAACCATTATGAAAGAATGGGCTGGCTTAAAAGCACTGCCTCAAGCGGAATTGGCCTTTCGGTTTAGATCCTCTGGACTGCAATGGCGTGGAAAACAAGACCTCAATGCAAAATGTCTCATGATTGCCGTACTGGCTGAGACCCTGCGCAGACAATTTGGGATTGTTCCTTATGATACTCAACTCGTTACCATTTTAGCCTTAGTGAACACACCCGAACAACTAAAAGGCCGGATTGGACAAATTAAAACGGGTGAAGGGAAATCCACCCTCATTGCGATGCTCATTGCTTTCATGGCGGGACAAGATTTTTTTGTGGACATGGTCACCTCATCACGTTATTTGGCCAACCGTGATTGTGCGAAATACCAACCTTTTTATGAAGCCCTGGGCTTGAGTGCCTCATCCATTTGTCATCATAAACAAAAGCAAGAACACTTCCATGCCCAGATTCTTTATGGGACCAATACCGATTTCGAATTTGCTTTATTACGTGATGGTCTGTACCACCTTAAACTTCGCTATTCCTATAATCTGGCAGGTCAATTCATGCTTAGGCCTTTCGATGTCGTAGTCATTGATGAGGTGGACAATCTATTCTTAGATACTGCATTAAATTCCGCACAAATGGGAATCACAGATTTTACGCCTATCGCCTGGATTTATTCGCCCATTTTTGATTTCGTGCAGTTCCAAACAAAACCTCGGGCCATCACCCACGAGTTGATTCACGAATTACGTACGTGGATTCACGATAAAATTTCTCATGAGGAGCAAATCCTTCTTGCGAAATTAAATGACCAACACCTCAAGCGCTGGTATCAAAGTGCGCAGACGGCGCTACATGAGAAAATGGAGAACCGAGATTATGTCATTCAACCAAAAAGGGAACAGAAAAAAAATGACACTCTCGAGATTACAATCGTGGATTATGCCAACACGGGTCGCACCAATCAGGGAAGTCAATGGCAACATGGGATCCATCAGTTTCTACAAATCAAACACGGCCTCAAATTGACGCCTCCCTCCAAAACTGCTGCGTCTATTTCACATCCCGCATATTTCAATCAATATCAATATATTTTGGGGTTAACAGGGACGATGGGAGAAAAAACAGAACGAGAAGAAATACAAACAATTTATGGTGTAGACAGTTTTGATGCCCCACCGACCTTTCCCAGCCAGCGTATAAGGCATTCTGATTATTTGACGCTCGATAGAAAAGCCAAATGGACATTAATTTTTGAGGAATTGACCACCATACAAAAGCGCGGGCAACCGGCTTTAGTGCTCTTTAAAACCATCGACGAATCCAATGCATTTGGTGAGTTCCTGCGCACGAAACAAATCAAACATCAACTTCTGAATGAGACACAAAAAGAAGCGGAAGATTATCTGGTGGGTCAGGCAGGTGAAGCAGGCGTTATCACTATTGCAACCAATACAGCCGGGCGGGGCACGGACATCATATTATCACCTGAAAGCAAAGAAGCGGGTGGATTAGAGGTCCTATTTACCTTTTATCCAGACAATTTACGGGTGGAAGAACAGGGGCTTGGTCGTGCAGGCAGACAGGGACAACCGGGTGGTGCGAGAATGATTGTCAGTCTCGAAGATGAGACGATTATGAGACTTCTCCAAATCGATCATCCATTCAGTATCCTCTTTCGCCTATCCGCACTTGAGCACTGTGCGCGTCATAAGGAATCCCTAAAACAGGAATCCGCAGCTCCGCTTATGACCATGCTCAATACATTGCGTACCTGTTCAATCCAATGTGAATCGACTCAACGATTAAGGTCTTCGCAACAAGAAAAACTTTATTATGAAAAACTTCAAGACTTTTTTGTACAAATGATTGCGGTTTATCAATTAGTGGAGTCCGATGGGTTTAGCACAGTGATGCACGACATTTGTTCATCCAACCAGTATTACGAGCAACCAGACGCGCCATTCGAACCGCATCACCCGAATTGGCAGAACGTACAGATCATGGCTCATTCATTAGTAGAAAAGCATTCTGAAGGAGTTACCGTCGACTGGTCTGCTTTGATTACGCGCTTTAAAGAGACCTATCTGATGCATATTCGCAGCCTTTGGGCCACTTATTATGATAAATTAAAGGATGAGATTGAGGTGGAAAATGTCGCTCAAGCGCAAGAAAAGATTGCTTCATTTCTTCAAGCACCTTTAGCGAAAGCAACCGCAATCATGAATGCTATCTTAGCAAAAGAAGTATTTTCTTTGGTGCAAGAGCAACAAAGTTTTGGAATGTGAGTTTGGGCTAAATGATTTATCTCTGTGTGGAATGGGAAATGCTCCAGTTGTGAGTAATAAAGTTAAAATCAGTTTT
This sequence comes from Legionella sp., assembly GCA_017306715.1. Taxonomy (GTDB): domain Bacteria; phylum Pseudomonadota; class Gammaproteobacteria; order Legionellales; family Legionellaceae; genus Legionella. The sequence goes on from JAFKHV010000032.1 coordinate 26,222, forward strand.
ATAAACAAAGAAAGGATTTTGGCTGTTCAATACAATAAAAGTGAGAAATTAGAAATATCCCTGCTTTACATGAAATTAAGAACCTTCTAAAATAAGATTGATATTTGGACTGATTGTTATGATTTTATCCGACAAGCATTTATTTTTAAGCGCCAGCACCGAAATGCAAGAGCTCATTCGTCCTCTTGCGGTCCATAACATCACCTATTTCACGTATAATAAGAATTATATTGATGGCACACGCATTCGGTTAACCACGAATGCCGCTCATTTAAAGGCTTTTCTCGAAAATGAGTATTATCGCACGGGCAATATTGATGCCCATCCTGAGTTATATCATAATCAGGCGGCACTTTGCTCCACGCTTAAAAATCAATCTTTGGTTGAGTGGGCTAAGAATGAATTTCAAATAGAAAACGGGATTTACATCATTCGTAAATCAGAAACCTATACTGAGTTTTTCAGCTTTGCAACCCCGCCTAATAATCCGCAAATCGTGAATTTTTACTTGAATAATCTTGATTATTTACAAAAGTTTTGTGATTACTTTAAAGAACAAGGCAAAGACCTGATTGCGCGCGCGGAAAAACAAAAACTCATTCATGTGTATCACCATGATGAAGGCATTCAGCCGGTGCAGTTCGCAGAGCTCAAAGCCCGTCTTGAACTGCAACACTACAAACTCTCGCCAAGACAATACCAGGTGGTTGAACTCCTACTCCAAGGCTTTCGCGCCAAAGAAATTGCCAAAATGCTGCGTTTGTCCCCACGTACCGTCGAGGACTATATCGCAGCACTAAAGCAGCGCTTCCAAGCGAAAAATCTGATTGAACTGATGGTGAAAATTTCGAATCTAACTTGAATTGAATGAACGCTCCATGAGTCTAACATGCTGAATGAAGTGCGCCATTCCTTGTTTAAAGATACATGATTCCAAGCGCAATAAATCTTAATTATTTCATGTTAAAATCTAAGTGAATACTTAATAAAAACCGCGAGCCCTCAACCGTGAGTAACTCCTTAAATATCGACACAGCCTTAGCAAAACTTTTGGTTGACCGGCAGTTCCCACAGTGGCGGCATCTTCCCATCGAGCCGGTGCAAACCAGTGGGTGGGATAATCGAACCTTTCATTTAGGCTCGCAGAGGGTCATTCGTATGCCCAGCGCAAAAGAGTATGCAGGCCAAGCGGAAAAAGAACAAAGGTGGTTGCCAAAACTAGCCCCCTTTCTTCCGCTTCCTATTCCAACGCCAATTGCACTGGGAAAGCCCGACGCAGTCTATCCCTGGCCCTGGTCGATTAATCTTTGGATTCCTGGAAATCCTGCTGCAGACTGTGAGTGCATCCATTTATCCTCATTCGCAGTGCAATTAGCAGAGTTCCTCAACGCGCTGCGAGGTATCGATACACGCGATGGACCACCAGCTGGACCTCAAAGTTTTTATCGCGGTGGTCCTTTGGCAATTTATAATGCAGAAACAAAACAAGCAATCGCGTTATTAAAAACGGAGATTGATGCGCATTTAGCACGCGAAATATGGGAGATTGCCCTTTCGAGTCGGTGGCAAAACCAGCCTGTTTGGGTACACGGGGATATCAGCGTGGGCAACCTCTTGGTGCGTGAGGGTCACTTAAGTGCGGTAATTGACTTCGGTCAATTGGCAGTGGGTGACCCGGCCTGCGACCTCGCCATTGCCTGGGCTTTTTTTAAAGATAAAAGTCGCGAAGTTTTTTTGAATACGCTGCAACTGGATAAGGATACGGTGGCCAGAGGGCGCGCTTGGGCCTTATGGAAAGCATTAATTATATGCTCGGGAATCATAACCTCAAGCATGATACAGAAACAGAGGGCGTCAGCGGTGATTCATGAAGTTCTACTTGACCATCAAACTAGTAAAACTCGGGTCATTTAACCACATCAGAATAAGCCCTTACGTCTGGACGTAAGTTATAAGGAAAAGATATTGATATGAACGAGCTAATAGATTGCGCCGAAGCATTATTAAAACAGTACTTCTCTATGGACTGTGGGATTCAGTCAGTAGATGTACTCAGTGCGCCTGAACGAAGAAATCTAATTTTGCGACTTCATCTTGCCGCCGACTCCAAGAGTACTCCGTCTTCAATCATCCTGAAACAATCGCTAGGCACCGAGGAAGATGAAGAAGAGACAGACGCACGATTTGCCCGGGATTGGGCAGGCCTTGAATTTTTAAGTCAATTTCCCGAGTCTGAGCCACTTACTCCCAAATTCTACGGGGGCAGCCCTGCTTTACGCTTTATTTTACAAGAAGACCTTGGGCATCAACATATAAGTCTTGTGGATTCATTAACGAGTTCTAACACAATCCAAGCAGAAGCCGCGCTCGCTCGTTTTATGCGCTCTCTGGGGCGCATGCATGCCGCAAGTTTTCAGCAACTTACCCAATACCAACGAATTCTTGGCCGCATTAATCCTGGAGGCTGCGATGAGTTTGCCACTGCTTCATCTATACGTAAGGATTTAATCGAACGACTCAATGCCGCAACCCTTGCCCTTGGGTTAACGGTCTCTCAGTCCTTAAGCGACGAAGTGACGATGATTACCGAACACGTTGTGTTACCCGGGGCCTTTACGGTGTTAACCCACGGCGATATCTGTCCGGATAACGTGTTTGATCACCCCGCTCAAGACCAAGACTTACAATTCATTGATTTTGAATGGTCCTGGCTACGTTCCGCTTTGTTGGATGGCACCTATCTGCGAATGAGTTTTCCGACCTGCTGGTGCGCACGCATATTGCCCGAAGCGGTGATTCAATCCTTAGAAGCGATATATCGTCAGGAGCTTGTAAAAACCATTCCCGCTGCGCAAGATGATGCACTGTATCAAGAAGCCTATGTATATGCCTGCGCTTTTTGGGTGTTACAACAAACCGTGCATTTTATTCCGGGTGTTATCGAAAAAGAGCGAATCGGACCCTCCGGCCCCCTACCCCCCGACTCATTATGGGTTACAGCTGAAAATACCGTCCGACCTCGGGTTTTAGCAAGGCTTAAAGCATTTATTCGCATCTCATCCCAAGCAAATCAATTGCCTCATTTAAATGAGATGGCCTGCGCAATGCTTAAAATCCTGGAGCGCATATGGGCGCAGACTCATCCTTTAGAATTTTATCCAGCTTTCCGGGATTATTAAAGAAATGGGATAAGTATGGCTTACCTTAATGACACCCAAAAATGGATGTTTTTTTCCCAGAGTATTGAGCTCAAGTCACCAAAAATAAAACCGGAACATACCCCGCAAACTGTCCGGCCAAAAGACCACTAAAAGGAAACAGAAAAAGAAGACACTGCTCAGGAAGAGAAAAAGTTCAGGCCTTATTACCCTAAGAGGGGTTCTCATAAACGGATTATCCGTAAAAATACGGTATTGAAAATCATGTGTTAATTTTACACAATGTATTTATATTAAACATATTTAGAGAAAAGCTCTAGCAGAATTATCTATAGGTCCGCACGAGCTTTCTAGGTGGCAGTAAGATATTTTCAATGAATAAAGTGAGGAATCGATGAAACATGTTTTATTAATAGCTGTAAATAATACCCTCATTTTAAACGAGTATGATGGAGCGAGCCAAAAACAGGACATAATCAATCAGACGCTTTTACACAAATTAAAAACATCGAATATTTTTGAACTTTATCTATTGACTGACATGAATTTAAGCGAGCTAGAAGATTTAGGTAATTCCCACAAGATTACACTAAAGGCTCTTGTCCATGAGTTAAAAAAACAAAGGTTTGAGGTCCATGACGTAATTACCCCGGCAGATCCTCAACTAGCGCAAGGGATTGGCGCGGCATACCGGACTCTATACCTTCCAGCTTTTGAGAAAAAAATCAAAAATCAGAAATACGATGAGGAAAAGGAATTATTGAAGCGGTTTATGCCTCAGCCGCAACCTGATTTAAACCCTGACGAGCAATCAGCTGCGCATCGGAAAATGATGTTCGACTATTTTATGCTGAATAAACCCTATGATTTTGCCTCCATCTCCTACATCGACCCTATTTCTCAATTTAGTATGTTCTTTGGGTGATTACTCAGCTTGTGTAGCGCCCCATTTAAACTGGTCCACCTAGTTTTAAATGAGTTCATGAAATCTATCATGGAGCGATGTTATCCCACGTTACAAGAAACACGGAGTAGCACCTAGCCCATTACTTTTTTGGCGTTAATTAATGGAGAGCAGTGCATTGACTGGAGGAAAGGCTGAGGAGTCTGTAGTGCCTCAAAGTGAAGCGAATGAACTCAAACAGCGAATTAAGCAACTAGAATAAGTAGGGTTTTACCGCATATCATACTTAATGTATTTAGACATCCACTTTTCACATTGTTCTAGTGCATCCTTACGATTGATAAATTTATTAAATACGTGACCTTCATCAGCGTAATAGACGTACTGTGTATCTATGCCCTTATTTTTTAAGTGATAATATAATTGAAATACGGTGTAGTATGCATCAGCACCGCCAAACGCAGGGTTTGCCATTAAAAATAGAACAGGGGTATCCGCTTTGGCTGCATGATGGAGTGCGGAATTCTTTAAGTAATTTTCCGGAACATCCTGAGGAGAACCGCCGTACATTGCATAATGACGCTTATTGGGGGGTTCATGTAACGCTTGGGTCCATTCATCGGCCCACCCTTCTTTGGAGATAATCGCTTTATAGCGATGGGTGGCGACTGCAAGCCAATTTGCCCTTAATGCGCCAGCACTGTGGCCAATAAGAGCAAGTCGCAGAGGATCTGCGATTCCGATATTGACCAAATAGTCTACACCGCTTTCAATGTCCTTTAAATCGCCTCCTAAACGATTATGTTCCCTAAATAGATCGCGAGAAATAGCTAACGCCCCAAAAGAGGCCGATGAGCGAAATTCAGGTATAAATACGGCATAGTCTTTTGCAGACCAGTACTGCCACTCCTATGCCGTTGATACGAGAACCCCGCCTTTTAAATGAATAGAATCGCCCGCATCGCCGCCATGAATATCGACAATTAAGGGGTATTTATTCCCTTTTTTATAGTGTAGTGGCATCACTAATAAACCACGCATGCGCACCGGATAATCTTGCGTCACCCATTCAATTTCCCGCACCTCACTAAGTGCCACTTCCGATGCCAATATACTTTGTTTATCTAGCCTCTTAATCTGAGCGCCATGACTGTCAGCTATTGTAACTTCATGATTCCCATGGGCATCTTCACCAATCCATGCCAATTTTTTGCCATTTGGAGATAATGCATAAGTGGTGATTGTAAGCGGATCTGAGGTCAATTGTTTCACGCTTCCGGTATTGATATTGATGCGATAAATCTGGGAGTAAGCACCATAAGTTCTCAGTGCATAGAGATGTTGGCCCTTAGGAGACCAGGAAGGTAAATTGAGTTGCATTTCACGGGTTAATCGATTTAAAACCGGCTTTGGGGAGCCCGTTATTTGCACAGGAGATAAAAGACCGATGCTGAGCATATAACTATAAATAGGATTATCTGCATCATAAAGAAGCGCAATCGATGCTCCCGTTGGTGATGGGGTGGGCTGAAGAAATTGTTGTAACCCGTTAAATTGTACTAAAGTCTCGATAGAATAATTAAGAATGTTCATTGACTGAACCCATTCTTTATCTTCTTCCTCGTCATAATAATTGCCGCGTTCTTTTACAAAAACAATACGATCAGTTCCCGGAAGCCAAGCAGGGTAAAGTACCGATGCATCAATCTCAGTTAACAGCTGGTGCCTGCGTGTTTCCCTATTAATTAATATAATTTTACTTTTGGGACGTTCCTTTTTTTCCCATGGCTTCGTATGAGGTTGGTATGTGAGGACGATTCTTTTTGAATCAGGCAACCAAATGAAATCATAAGAGAATTTATAAGGGCCGCTTAAACCTCCTGAGATTTGCGATAATTGCGTTGTAACGCCACGTGTATTATCTCTTAGCCAAAGCTGAGCATCTTCACCGGTACCCTTGAGATAGGCTATCCATTGTCCATTAGGAGATGGCTTGGGAATGCTCCCTGGACCCCAATCAGAGTATTCACGGCTTTGCAAATCATAAATCCTAAGCTTAGCTTGCTCGTTATTTTTGGTAGGTAGTACATAGATAAGCTTGTGATTATTAATCCAAGAAATTTCAGCTGGACTTGTATTAATTGAAGGTAATTGAAGCAAAATATCGGAGGTCATTGGCGAACCGGCACGAGCATTCAATGGAGGTGTCAGAGAAGGAATTGAAGAGGTAGCGGCATATAAATTCTGCTCATTAAAGCAAATGAGCGCCCAAAGAAAAAAAAGTACGTGTTTATGGAATAATTTATACACGGTATTCTCTATTGGACAAATTAGTTGAATGGTTATCTTCTTTAAAATATTGAAGTTTGGACGTTATTCTGACAAAAATGCCTCCTATTGAGTTTTGGCATAGTTTAAATTCCACCTTCATTTTTGGATTTTTTTCTATTAAAAATAGATATCAGTGAGCCATATAAAACGCAGATTTAGAATACTGAAGCCTCTTCTGAGAGTTCTTGATTATTTTTTTAAAGCCCTATCAATCCATTGGATAGCCCGCTCAAAAGAATCCTTCTTATTTTCAAATTTAGTGAACGCGTGTCCTTCATCTGGATAATAAATATACTCAGTCACGACCTGTTTCCTTAATAGGTTATATAGACTGGATACGGTGCTATAAGGATCCACCCCGCCTAATCTCGGATTGCCCATAAGAAATAGGGTTGGCGTTGTCGCATCATGGGCATACATGAGTGCAGAATCTTTTAAATAATTTTCTGGTACTTCCCATGGGGAGCCACCCATTTCTGGGTAAAACATTGTAAAATGGGGTTTATTCGTCGCAGGAATATAATCATCGGCCCATCCCTCATGGGACACTATGGCTTGATATTGGTGTGAAATCGTAGTTAATAAATTGGCTCGCCTTGCTCCGGCGCTATGTCCGATAATGGCTAATCTCCGTTCATCCACAATACCTTGCGCAATTAGATAATCCACTCCAGAATTAATATCTCGTAAATCACCAAATAATAAGTCATGATTTTTAAGAAGATCCCGGGTTATAGCGAGCGATCCAAATGAACCTGAGGAACGAAATTCAGGAACAAATACCGCATAATTTTTTGCTGTCCAAACTTGCCATTCCAAAGGGGTCGTGGAGAGTAAACCTCCTCCAAATCTTAACTGAAGAGTAGCACTCCGTCCTCCACCATGAATATCAATCACCAGTGGATAGCGTTTTCCTCGTTTAAAATTCTGAGGCATCAATAATAAACCACGCATAGGCACTGGGTAATCAGGAGAGTTCCATTGAATTTCTCGAACTTCAGATAACGAAAATTCTTTAGGAACGTTCGAAAGGGTGAAGATGGTTTTTATTTGCTTACCTTTATTTTATGCAACACGAAGAGCTTGCTCTCCGTGCGCATTGAGATCAATCCATGCGATATGGGAACCATCGGGTGAAAGTGAAAAATTTTGTACTGACTTTGCACCGTATGTAATCTGAGTTTTTTCACCTGTGTTTATTCCTATTGAATAAATTTGTCTGTAAGCACCATAACTTCTGATAACGTAAATTTGCTCTCCGTTAGGTGACCAAGCGGGTAAATGGAATTTTATATCTTGCGTTAAACGAGTTATTTCGGGTGATTCATTATTGGATTCCCCGTCATTTTTAATGAAACCAATACTTTGGGTGGTATCAAAAAGAGGGCTTTCAGGATCGTATAAGAAAGCAATAAGTCTTCCATCAGGAGAAGATTGGGGTTCAAGTTGTTGTTGCCACCCATTGAATTTGGCGAGCGTGCGTATTTTTTTATTTTCAATATTCAAGGTTGAGATTAATTCATAATTGATATCATCTTTATATTCATGTCCCATACGCTCTTGGGTAAAAAGAATGTCATGACTATTCGGGATCCAAGATAAATCTTTAATCCGATTAGCAAACGCGCCCAAAGATGAAATGTGACTTGTTTCAATATCAATTAATTCAATTCTACTCGGAGGAGTAATTTTATCTGGATCTTCATAGGTGTAATTTTGTTTATACAATAATACGACCTGTTTGGAGTCCGGAGACCAAATGTATTTAGTAAAAAAATTAGATGGAAATAATCCGTCTTTAACCTGGGAAATTTGCTTAAAGTTTTCCCCTTCACTATCCATGATCCATAACTGTCTTGCTTCATTTTTACCCTGAACAAAGGCTATCCATTGCTTATCAGGTGATACTACAGGATCGGTTCCTAAGCCTAATGCTCGCTTTGCATTAGAATGAATATGTATCATCTCAAGCGGTCGATCTTGGTTTCCATCTAGGGATGGCACGGAGAAAATGATATTTTCATTATCAAACCAACTAATAGTTGCTGAATCTGAGTTCACTAATTGATTATTTAACAGCCAATCTATTGTAATCGTCTTATCCCTTTCGATTGCACGTAATACGGACGCTAATGGTTGAGGAAATATTTCGGAAAACGCAGGTTCAGGAGTAAAATGTATATTTGCAGATTGAGCACGACTTCCCTTCACTAGAATAAACAAAAATACGAAAGCTAAAGCCGATATAAAGAGTTTATTTTTTATTTTGTGCAACACATCACCTTTAAATTTCATGCTCAACCTCACAAACACATCAACGCGGCGAAAAATTTATACAAATAAAAACCATCGCGTTAAAATCATCGCTAAAATATTGCCTATAACGATGGATGTAATATATCCAATCCATAGTTTTCTCCCCTCCGCACCCGATGATTCTTTAAAAGCAAACAAGTACGTCATTAATATCCAGGCAAGACTTCCCATCATGACGAGCCAACCCAGAGTATTTGTAACATTAAGATGGAGTTCTACGCCTTTTGATAAGTCTTCCGCCTTAAATAAATTCGGACTCCAGTATTTTTGAAAAGCGGTAAAGATTAAGGGGATGAGAATAGGAAATCGAGCAAGGGATACGGTTCCTAAAAAATCAATAATGCGCTGGTTCTTTTGTCTCAAAAGCAAGGCCGTAACATAAAATGTGCACGCCAAAACCAACCAAGCAACACTATTTTGATAAATCAATAAAAGAAAATTAGGTTTCATTGCAATGAGATTATAAGGCGTTATAAAACCCAAAATCCCATCAAAATAAACTTCGGCATAAGTACCAATTAATGACATCACGATGATAAGAACCAACCCGAGGAACAAGGCTTCATACCCAGCGATTACTTGAAAAGGATTGACAAGCCAAGAATTTTCAATTTGTGTACAAAAACTTTTTTTGTTTATTGCAGCAATGAGCATTTGATAATCGGATGCCGAAATTTTATTGGCATTGAACATTGCTAATAGCTTTTCTTCTTCTGTATTCATCTATTGCCACCTTATAAATTAATTAAGAGAAGTGCCGCTTCCTTTGCGGTGATTTGTTTTGTTTCCAATTGTTGCAAGATTTCCTCCTTAGATATTTGTTTGTTATGTTCTAAGGCGTTTATAGAGTCGATCAAATTGTTTAACCTATTTCGTAGTGTGGGATAAGATACCGCTTGTAATTTAGCCATTTCTTTCAAACTTCCAGAGCTGAGTACAAAATCCAAAATAAACTGTATATCTGCCTCGGATAGTTGGAGTAATTTCGGTATAGAAAAACTCCCCTCAAAGGTCATACCACAGGAAGAACAGGCCATTTTAATAACTTCCACCTGCCGGCTCTCGCAAGAGGGGCAATGAGAGATGATTTTACCCATCATGTTCCTTTTTTAATTTAATTATTTCTATGATAACAAAAAATTACTTTTAATCAATTAAATTAAAATAACTATTAATATTATTTAATTTATATTAAACAATATTGAATTTCAATTGACACCGGGCATTATTTGACCTACCATTGGCCAAAATATAAACATGACACGGTGTTGGGGCTGTTATGAGACTAAAAATAGAAGAATTAATGCGGGGTTTAAGTGATAAAGTGATTCATTTTTCACCGGAATATTTTTTCTACGAGAATACAGAGGAAAAGAGTCAATACGTGGCAGCCCTCAATCAACATAAATCCATTATCCTTTCAGGTAATAATGCACTGAAAGAAATCGGCTATCTTTTAAAACATTGTAACACGTTAACCGAGCTTAATTGGACAATTAATGAGATAGATGATTATCAGGCAAGAGTGTTAGCAACAGTATTAAAAAAAATAAAAGCCTTAAGAAACTGAATTTAACACTTCCAGAATTAAATATAAGCATTAGAACAAGAGCCTTGCTTGTGGAGGCCTTAAGTTCAATTGCAGACCTAAATCTGCACGTTGGGGATAAACCTTTTAAAAAAGAGTTTATGCATTTTTTATGTGATAGCAGAAAAAAAGAAGAGCGTAACGCCGTCTACAAACTTGATTCAACCGAAGTTGGTGAGCTTGTGGGCATATTAAGTCATCGCGTTTTACTTCATTTATGGATTGAAGTCAGTCCAGAAGATTTTCTTCTTTTATTGCAAGGATTAGAAAAAAACAAAACTTTGCGTACGCTTAGACTTAATCTTATTCCCCCCACTGATGCAGCAATAAAAGGACTCGCAGATTTTATAACATTTAATCGTACGATAAACGATTTTGCATTCAACTTCGAGTTTGACAACTTTTGCACTATTGCTCAACATCAACAACTATGGGACGCTTTAAGACATAATGCGAAAATATCTAATTTATGGTTAGATCATTCATCGTACGACGATAAGTGTTTCACCTTAACGGTGCGTAATACCAAAATTGAGCATATCGTAACCCGGTTTATGGAAGAATACGGCGTTACTCAGGAAATAAGTGACCTGTATGTAAAAAATTACTCTAATCTCTTTTTGGGTTGTGTCGATTTCCAGTGGTCAGCACAAATAATCGAAGAAGAATTAAAAGAAGGAGAAATATCGCTGTCAGAAATAGATTCTGATGTAAACTGTGCTCTTCTAAATATCTCTCGAAACGATGCCGATGCATTTCAATTATATGTATTGCAAGCGCAATGGCTCGAAATCAAAATAGATCTAATTTTCCAGTACGGTACCGAAGAAGAAATAAGTGAGTTTATTAGTCAATGTCTCAATTTGACACCAAAAGTACA
>JAFKHV010000146.1 GCA_017306715.1 Legionella sp.
GGTGCAGCTGCATTTTTTCCGGCCTGAGGATTAAACCAAATGTTGTCTGCGCGTTGCTGTTGATAAGATGTTAATGCGTGCAATAATTCTTCGCGCGTGTTCGCAAGGATAGCTAAGCGGGCACTCATAGCTTCTCGTCCAACTTGCAGAGTGTAACAGGCTTGATGCAACCAATGGGCGTCCTGTGTATGTGGATAACGGGTGAGATAATCATACATTTTTTTGGCATAGGCTTGTAATCGCTCTTCATTTTGCGCAGAAAGCACAAAAAGATAAGGGATATCCAGCGTTAACGAGGAAGTAATAGGCTCTTGATGCTCACCCACGATGAGGTGAACATTGGCACCCCCGGCACCAAAAGAACTAATTCCGGCATAGCGAGGTGCAGGCCAGTCCGAGAGCTCCCGTTGCACATAAAAAGGCGACTGTGCAAAATCAATAAATGAATTGAGCTGCTGCGTATGTAAGGTTGGAACGAGTTTTTTATGGTTGATTTGCAATAATACTTTAGCAAGCTGGGAGATGCCTGCTGCCGATTCCAAATGTCCAATATTGGATTTCACCGACCCCAAAGCACAATATTGTTTGTCCTGGGTGTCTTCGCTAAATGCATCGTGCAAACCCCGTACTTCAATGGGGTCGCCTAAGGCAGTACCCGTCCCATGAGCTTCAACATAGGAAATATCGCGGGCGCTCAGCTGCGCTTTAGTTAAGGCGTGTCGTACCACTTCGGCTTGCGCATTGGGATTAGGTACAGTATAGCCACTGGTTTTGCCCCCATGATTCATGCTGCTGGCTTTAATCACCCCATAGATGCGATCCTTATCAGCCAGAGCTTGCTCCAGAGGTTTTAATAGCACGCAACCAACACCTTCTGCGGGTACATAGCCTGTACCGCCTTCAGCAAAACTAGTACAACGCCCCTGCTCGGACATAAAACTAAAACTACCCAAGAAATGGTATTTACTCGGATGTAAAGATAAATTAACACCACCGGCAAAGGCCATCGCACATTCGCCGCGTAAAATACTTTCGCACGCCAGATGAATTGCCGCCAAGGATGATGAACAGGCGGTATCCAGAACCAAACTCGGACCCGTGAGATCCAGGAAATAAGATAAGCGATTCGCAACCGAGAATGTTTGAATATCCAACGGAACACGATTTCCTTTTTGCCATTCCTCGGCAATAAACATTGGGTAAAAATTATAAGTAACCCCGGCAAATACACCCACGCGATTTTGTGTACATCGCTGCAGTTTCGCGCGCGTGTAGCCCGCATCCTCTAAGGTCGCCCAGGCGGTTTGTAAAAAGAGGCGTTCTTGAGGATCCATAAGGCCTGCATCACGCGGTGAAATATTAAAAAAGAGGGGATCAAATTTATCCACATCGGGAATAAACCCACCATGGCGGAAATATTTTTGTTCACTGCCAACCTGCACCGGATAATCCAGATAATTCCAACGATCCGCAGGAACCTCACCTACACAATCACGTCCTGATACAAGATTCTCCCAAAACTCATCCATATCTTGCGCCATGGGGAACATTCCGCTTAAACCGATGATCGCAATGTCCTGTTTTTGCCCGCATTGCGGTGCTACAAAAGCCAAGGAATTTTTTTGCGGCTCAACGGGAGGAGTGGTCTGCACCCCAAGCACCTGATTTAGTTGTTGCGCATGATATTTTGTAAAATAACGAGCCAGATGTTCTAGGCGATTGTATTCATACAGTAAGGTTTTTGGCAGAGTTCCGAAATCCTGTTCTAAACGATTGGTAATTTCCAGGCCGATTAATGAATCCACGCCAAAGAGTTCATAGGTTTCCTGTGCATGAATCTGATCGGGTTGGGCACGAAGTTTTTCTGCAAAAATTTGTTGTAAATACTCAAGGATGCTGCGACTGCCACCTGGAGCCGGTGCAACCATGGTTTGCGTTTTTGTATCATGGGTTCGAGTTGCAGGGCTTACGTCTGCATCAAACCAATAACGCTGTTTGATAAAGGGATAAGCAGGTAAGCCCGCCAGTCGCGGCACCCGCACGTCAAATAAATGGTGCCAGGCAATGTCGTAATGTTTGATATAAAGGTCGGCCATAATAAATAATTTTTGGAAATACTGCTCCTCACTTAAGGCCTGGCGTAAAGCATTTAGAGTAGACTGATAAATTTCCGTAAATACCGGCCCTTGAATTGCAAAAGTCTGCCCATAGTTCATCAATGAGTATGCGGGAAGCTCCTCACCGGCTAGTTGCGCCAGTTGATGCAGAAGCTCCGTTTTATTTCGGGTAACTAGAGCGCAACGGTGGCTGAAGTGAGCTCGCCCCTGCGTTAGAGTAAAGCTTAATGAATTAAGTGAAATATTAGCCTGGGCGAGTAGCCACTCGCGTAATGCAACAATTTTTTGCAATAAACTTTCTTGAGTTTTTGCAGACAAAACCATTAAATACGCAGGTCGTTGCTGTTCTTCAGACAACACCTGATGAGGCCGACCCTCTTCAATAACCAAATGTGCATTCGTTCCACCAAACCCAAAAGAACTCACACCTGCGGCTAAAGGTAATTCCTTACCATCATGGCTGTATTGTCGTAACCAGGGCTGATTTTTTTCTACAATGTAAAACGGAGAATCGGCAAGACGAATATGAGGATTAAGTTTTTGCAGATGAACAATACCGGGAAGGGTTTCATGCTTGAGCGCTAAAATTAATTTAATCACACTCGCAATGCCAGAGGCCGGTTCCAGATGACCGATATTTGTTTTCACTGAACCTAAGCCTATGGGTTGTGGATTGGAGCGATTTAACTCGGTAAACGCCAGCTTCAACCCTTCAATTTCCACCGGATCGCCTAAGGAAGTACCGGTACCATGGGTTTCAATGTAATTCACTTG
>JAFKHV010000033.1 GCA_017306715.1 Legionella sp.
TTTATGCCGAGAATAAACCTGAATGCTTACAAACCATCGCGAAACTAGCAGCATTTTGATACAGATATTTTTTTTCATGTAGGATTAGATGGTGCTCATCATGCCATTTAAAGTTTATAAAATCCTGCCAAATAAACATAAAACTTACACCTCTTAAAACCCTTTCTGGACCTGAGGACATCCTCTTTTGTGTATTAAAGGATGTGTTTTGGTGGTTTGATTGGTGTAGCTTTGTGTAGCGTTTAAGTTGCAATCTATGTGCTACGTGTTTTTCCTGATTTAAAAAAAAGGGAATACGGAATCTTCTTGTATTTACTGATGATCTGTCGATTGAATAGAAAATAAAAAAGCAGGATTAATGCTTATCGTGCTTGTGTAGCAATTGTAGCAATAATCGGAATTCGATTTTGATTAATGGCAGTAGGGGTTGAGTTCAATTCGGGTTTTATTGCCTGACTTAATGAGGCGAATATAGTGATGTTCCATCAGTGTTTCCAGTGCATTATCTCGCAGTTCTCTGGTACGCAAAGGACTCAATTGAAGTATTTCTCTTGGGGTTGGCATTTCTGGTTTTCGTACTAAAAGCCAATCCAGCAATTTACGCGCAGATTCAAGGGAGGGTTGTGTGGATTGAGGTTCTAATAAGCGTCTTGCTTCACACAAATACCACTGGCTTAGCGTAATGGCCTGTTCTGTGTTTTCGGCACTGATGTCTCCTGTGCTTCCTGAAAAAAGATGAAGCAGTGCCGCCAGACGTGCTGCATTTTCAGCAGCTTTGCTGGCAAAGTCTTTGATTTCCACCCACTGCCCTTGGGCGGTTAGACCGGATTCAATACTATTAAAATACTGAACCCATAGATGTTTGGCTTGAGCTGACATTTTAAGTAGGGGCAGATTAATGCATCCGGCTTGTGTTAGGCGTTGAGTGTGATCCAGGCATTCCGTGATGCGTTGTTCGTATTCGTTTAGCCCTGTCAGATGTTCAGGTGGCTCTTGATAAAAACGGGTTCCCATTGAACTATCGGGAAAAGCGAGAAGACAGCGTGCCAAAAATCCACTTTGACGGCTAATACCCGTGGGCTGATTAATCATTTGATGTAACAGTATTGGTTGCATCATTAAATTTAACGTTAAGCGGCGATGTTCAATAATAAAGCTTTGGGACGTTTTACGATGTGCTGCAAAGGGATTGCCTTCCCATAAACGATTGAGCAAGGCAACAAAACGCAATGGATTGGATTGCATGCTGTGGCTACCCAGTATAATTCCTGCTTCATCAGACCATAGAGAGGCGCTTGGCCAACCATGTGCCAAATGAACGGCTAAGGCCTCTTGAGTTGCATCTTCAAAATACAGGGTAGGTTGTATGGGAATGTCTGGTTCTTGATGTACTAACTCTTCCAGTAATTCTTTGTAGTATTCACTGTCTTCGCCTGTATAGGTAGCGCGTTTGATTTGGGTGAGTAGTCCATCTCGCTCCATTTGCCAAGCTTTATGCTGGGTTAATGCGCTTAATCGCTCTGGTTCTCGTTTTTTTCTTATGGCTGTTTCCCATTCACGAATTGTTTTGGAAAATAGGGAGTCGGCAGCACTTTTGCGCTCTCCTGAGCTGGCAATGGCTAAAAAATATAAGGAAACGGGGCTGGTTAAATAATTATCACGTGCAACATTAGCATGAGCCTGACATGCTAGAGAGAGATTTGCCAAAGCGCTATTGGCGACTAAAGAGATCGGCTGTTGTCCATAGCTTTGATAAGAATGAATAATGTGTTGTAGTATATTGGGTAAGGCATACGAAGGATAAGGTGCTTCATTATTTAGAGCAGCGATAAGTGGGGTTGGTTTTTTCCAATACCCTTCTTGGTTCTCTTGATTGATTATCGGGTTTGATTGCTTTAAATAAGGCTCAGACATTAAATCATGCTATAAAATTGGGGGTAGGGTGCTATTTTACGCCTAGAGATTCCCTGTTGTAAAATATAGGATTACGTAAAGGTATGGAGTGGGTAATGAGCGGAGAAGATGACGCAAAAATATGGGTAATTCAATGGCGTATTGATGCAAAAGCCAATAGCTATGAAGATTGGCCAGGTTATAGCGCAACGCCTATGACCCGTAATCAAATGCTAGCCGCTTTGGAGGAATGTTACTCCAGGTGGCCTCATTATGAGTTTCGTGGGCATAATACTCATTCGACTACGCATCCTTATCGAGTGATGGTTGACTAAAAAGGGGCGATGGGACATGTCTGTAGAATGGTTTTATTGGATTTTAGTGATTTATAGTGCTGGATTGTGTATTAGCTCTTTTGGTTCTATTCAATGTCTTCTTAACCGCAATGACCTTAAAAAAAACATGGATATTGATTTATTTCAAACTCGTCCTGATCTGAAGGCTTATCTTATTCTAAAACCCATTTTTTGGCCGTATTTTTTTATTGCTGAAAAAAGCCCTGTTGAGCGAATTTCTGAATTGTTTTTTAAGCATTATGGAGAGAGCGGCCATACTTATTTGCGAGATCATGGGATTAAGAATTTTTTAAGAGATCTGCTTAAAGGAAAAAACAGGTACAAAAATTATCAAGTCAATCGGCTCATTTGGTCTATTGATAAAGAGAGTGAGGACTATCAAGAGCACCAAAAATATTGCTCCAAAAGCAATAAGTCATTATATGCTGAAATTATCTACGCCCATTACCAAAATAAATACCTTGTTAGCGTTATGTGGGGAAATAGAGAATGCTTGGATAATGATATGCCCATCAGTAGATTTCGATTGGATCAATGCGAGCCCATGACTTTTTTACAATTTGAACGGCGATTGATGCAAATTAATCGGGTTAAGGCAAGAGAATTTTTGAGCAACCAACCGTTCGATAACAAAGATGTTTCGATGAATTAATATGCAATATAATAGGGGCATCAAAATCCAATCAAGAGTTTTCTAGAACAATGAGTTATCCAATATAAAATATATATTAAAAATACGACTGACTATTCATTGGCGATGGATTTTGATCGCCCCTTAATTAAATTTTCCCCAAGCTTTTCTGTTCGAGCTATATTGGCCTTATCTTGATTCTGTCATGTTTTGTTAATCAAAATATCGAAAATGATTTGAAATTTGAACAATAACCTGCCATAATTACCGTACAGAGTGTATGAACAGGATGGTGAAAGCCATGCACTCCTCCACCGATGTTTAATCGGTATCAGCCCAAGAGCGATTATAAAGCGAGCCTAGTTAATTTTTTAAAAAGCCCTGTTTTTCAGGGTTTTTTATTTGGGAGGCGGTTTTATTGGCTTATTTGATTGTATATGATGAGCTATAACGAAAAAGGATATTTTTTTCTTTTGTGGCTGTGAAGAGGCGTGTTGTTTGTCTCGAATATAGGCGCTTTCTATAAACAATCGAAGCAATCCCTTTCCTGATTTTGAAACTTTAAAGTAAACCTCATACTCTTGCTGATTTGAAATTTCGATAGTAAAAAAATTACCTTTCCCTGTATGAAAGCAAGAACGATGATCAATTTGTTTCGCAATTTCAGGCAACAAGAAAGATAATTGATAACGTGAAAAACAAAAAATACGTTGTTCACGGGAGTCAGAATAGATGAGTCCTTCCTCCACGGTTTGCCAAGTTTCCTGGGCATGGCTATTTAATCCACGAGAAAAGCAATGTAGGCCAAAAGCAATAATAAAAGCATAATGCTTTTCCTGTTTGTCATGAATTGCGGGTTGGGTGAACTCCCAATGAAACTCATCAAGATGATTCAACGGGTATAATTCACCTTTGTATAGGAAGGGTTTCCACGATTTAATAACAAATACTCCATCTGCTTAATCAAGTAATATCATACTGCAATGTTTTCTTAATAAGAGGGGTGTGATCCTCTTTATTTTAATGCTTTTATAAAAAACGTTGGAATGTATTCTCTACAATTTTAATAAACTCTGGGGATGATTTTATCTCTTTCAACCTGGATAATAGCTGTGACAACTCAAACCCTAAGCGTAATTTAGGTTTAATCCAAAGATCAATGAGTTCTTCTGAATTGAGAATATTAAAAGGACTTTCACTTTGTGTAATTACATCTATGGCGCAGGCGCAGATCCATTTTGATGGTAATGCGTGGCCTTGTGCATACCCTTTAAAATGTCCCATTTTTATATTGGGGTTTTTCTTATATTCATTCGTAGCAATTTGTATAAATTGATTATAAAAATCAGGAAGTTCAATAAATTTTTTGAATAGCAATAAGGTTGAGGAATGATGTTTATCTGAGTTTTCTGCCAGATCTTTAAAATTAATATCGCTTAAAACATTACTTGTGATCCCCGTTTTTTCATACAATTTTTTTTCTGTAGCTTTAATCTTATTAATTATGGACTTAAGCAATGAGTCTACGGGTCTATAGTCAATTTTATGTTCTTGGCATTTTTTGTGTAATTCATAGATGGCTTGATAAAAATTTTCTGGCAGAAAGAGCCTGTAGCGCTCTAAATCGGTTGCAGTAGTATCTTGATGCTCATGAAAAAACTTAACCATTTGGTCGAACCATGAAATTTCAAATAGTTCGGCCTCTGAAAAAATCGCTTCCTCTGGCAATGGGGGGTTAGACTGCCCATAACTGTATGAAATGTTTTCACCTTTGGTCTTTCGAGCGATCTGAATCAAATCCTCAGATCTCCTGTTTTTTCTTAATGTAATTTGTAATGTTTCTTTCATTTTATAGTAGCCTATTGCAATGTTCAGATGGATTTGCTGCTTGAGCTATCAATAGCTTTTTTAGTTGTTCTGGTTATAGCAATTGTCTTTGTTCTTTATGTTGTGCTGCCATTTCACTACAAATGGGGCATAGTTCTTTTGTCATATTATTTCCCCTTAAATGAGCGAACAAGTTCTTTATAGGCGTTTGCCTGAATGCTTTATATCAAGATGAACGCCTGTAAAATTAGATTTATATACATTTTGCCAAGTGGTAACGCTTGGAATCGTGGCTCCGTTGACTTATAAAAATCACTAATTATTAAGATTTGTATGGCTGATACTGTCATACGTAATTTACGTTTTAATAATTACGTTGTTCGTTTAACTACAGTGTAATATAGAGGGCAATAATTTGCAACAAAAAAACGCAACAATTGTTTGTTGCAAATTTATGACTATATGCTATTCTATAAATGTCTGAACTAAGACACACGTTTATAACACAAATAAGGATTAATAATGAGCAGTGATAGAATCATTCATAAGCAACTCGTTTTAGAGAAAAATCGCCTAAACTTCCTTCCTAAACATGTAAAAAGACACTTCATTCAGTTTGAAAATATTATTTATTACCTTGCAAAATCTATGTGCCATCAATACAACGGAGGGTATTGTAATTTCTACAATTTAAGCAACGATGGGTTTTTTCTTGCTCCTGCATTGAAACAGCAATTTGAGATTTTTGTTGATGGAAATGGCTTTAATGGCGTTGTTACTTCAGAGGCATTAGGAGTTATCCTCACTTTATTTTCGATTAACGGAATTATTGGTCAAGGCGATGATTATTTAATTGATAAATATTATGCCTTGCGTGATTTTGCACTTCAGCACGAAGAGCGAGACTTGATTTTACTCGCAATTGACTAAATAGGTCGCTCCCTATTGGGGAGCATATCAAAGAATTAAAGAAAATAAGGACAACTAGAAATGGCTAAAAAAATAATCCGAAAGCTTGGCGCGCCGCTTCAAAAAACTTTTGATGCCCTGAAGAGGAAAAGAAATCAACGATTGATGATGTCCTATATTTTAAAAATTAACACCAAATAAAAGTACTGGTATACGCGATGGTATTATTTTAAGAACATCAGATATTATTAAAATAATCAAATTTAAACAATATTTTGTTACAAAATATTGTTGACTTATGCGGGCACTATGTTATTATATAAATGTCTACTACAGACACATGTTTAAAACACAAAAGGATAAAATTATGACTTACGTACAAAACATAGAAAATGAACTAGTTCAACGTATTCCTCACGCAACAGATCTTCTAAAGGATATCAGCCAATCCATAGCAGAGCGCGCCTTTAATAACACTTCGTTCTCACCTGACAAAAGAGCAGTAAATGTACGTATAGAATACGTAGAAGCTCTATTAAAGGACAAAAGTACAGTACTGAATGAAATTAGTAGCGCCTTCAAAAGAGGGGCAGAGGTAAAGCAGGATTTTGATGTTATGGTTGACGAATGGTTTAAGTCACATCGTGAAAAATTAAGTAACAGTTATAACTCATGGTTACACTCTCATGCCAAGGTTGCATCAAGTTTCGTTGTTGGACCCGCAAACTTCCCAGTTGCAAGAAATCAAAAACTTTCTAATTATGCTGATGCCAAGTTTACAGAAATAGCTGAATTTAGAAAAAAATCCATTAAAAATATTTTAAAGTTCGTTTTACCTTATGGTGATGGCTCATCAATTCAAACAGACGATCCAAATGCAGGTGAAAAAATTGAGAATAAAATTGATAAATTAGAAGCGCAACGTGAAGAAATGAAGGCGATCAACAAGCTGATTAGAAAGTATTTTAAAGATGGTTGCCCAGATATATCACCCGAAAATCTAGCAGAGTTTAAAAAATTATTACACACTGAATTCAATTTAAATGAAACACAAATAGCAGACTTATTGAAACCAAACTATCGTGGAAAAATTATAGGTTTTGAAAGATGGGAGTTGCAGAATTTGGGTGCCAATATTAATCGCTATAAAAAAAGAATAACCGAAGTAGAAAAAACGAATTCTAAAACGATAGATGACGAGTTTGAAAATGGGATTAAGGTAACAATAAGTGACGATCAAAAGATTTGCATTTACTTTGGTTTTAAGCCAAGCGAGGAAATAAGAACCTTGCTAAAAGAAAACTCTTTTAAATTCTCAAGGAACCGAAATAATGCATGGGTTAGAAAGTTCACTTTAAATGCCGCATACAGCTATGAGCAATTTATTAAACTAAAATTAGAAACCTTTAAAGAGATTTAAAAATATGAAGCCCTTCGGGGCTTTTTTTAAGCAAAAATAAAATCGCATCTTGTAAAGTTAATGGTTTAAGATTAAATTTACACAGAACCTTAATAAAATTATTGAAACAATATATCGATTAAACCCACCAGTCAATAAATGCTTAGTGTGCTATATTTTACGTAACCTATACTTTATATATGCATTGACAATTAACGTTGTATTCATTGATAAAATTACGAAATAATAAATATTTTCATGATCCAAAATTAAAGAATCTAGTTGGTGTAAAATTGGAAAGAATAGATTTCGTATGCAAGAAAAAATAGCATTGATATTTAATAACAATAGAATAAAAATGAACAACATCACCTTTCGTTTGGAGAGTGTTCATCTAACTGTGTCACCTCATTGATTATCTAAGTCCCAGATTCAGCCTGTCTTCAAAATAAATATGAAGCTGGGAAATGATAAGCGCCCAATTGTGCATGGGCTGGTTCCATTTTTCCAGTACTTTTTGGCAGGCACAATAAATGAGCTTAACAAGGGCATTTTCACTGGTGAAAGCGCCTTTATTTTTAGTGTATTTGCGGATTTGTCGATGAAAGCCCTCCACGATATTGGTGGTGTAAATGATACGCCTAAGTTCCTCGGGATATTTGAAGTATTGAGATAGAGCCTCCCAGTTGTTATTCCAAGACTTCATTACAGCAGGGTATTTCTTGCCCCATTTCTCTTCCAACTCCAGTAAGTGATGCTCAGCCAAGTCTTTACTAGACGCTTTATATACGAGCTTCAAGTCAGCCATAAATACTTTCTGGTCTTTGCTAACGACATATTTTAAAGAGTTTCGAATTTGATGAACAACACAAAGCTGTACTTCTGTTTTCGGAAAGACTTCGGCAATGGCTTCAGGGAACCCCTTAAGTCCATCAATACTTGCAATAAGAATATCTTCTACGCCCCGAGCCTTAAGGTCATTTAAAACACCAAGCCAAAAACGCGCTCCTTCATTTTCCGACAGATAGAGTCCTAGAATATCTTTTCTGCCCTCAGGGGTTACAGCAAGAACGGTATAAAATGCCTTACTGGTCACCTTGCCTTCAGCCCGTACTTTAAAATGCATGGCATCTAAAAATGCTATGGGGTAAACAGATTCTAAAGACCTGTTACGCCACTCAGTAATCATGGGTAACAGTTTATCAGTGATGAGGCTGATTTTAGCGGATGAAATGTCTAGGCCATACATCTCAGCTAAATGTTCACTGATGGCCTCATAACTCATGCCTAAGGCATATAGAGCTAGGACTTTGTTGTCCAGGGATTCGTTCAGTACGGTCTGGCGTTTTTTTACAATCTCAGGCTCAAAGCGACCATCCCTATCTCTTGGGGTTTCTAAATCAAATACACCTGAGGTAGACTTCATTAACTTAGAAGTCTTGCCATTACGACGGGGAGAAAGTCCTAACTCATGAGACTCAGCGATATGAGCCTCCATTTCTCCTTCTAAAGCTGCTTCAAGGAGTTCTTTAATCAATGGTGTTAATATGCCGTCTTTCCCCGTGAGAGATTGTCCTGATTTTAATTGGGATAAGGCATCGGCTTTGAATTCATTGAAATCAAAATTGGATAAATCTATTTTTTTATTATTCATGTGTACCTCTTTTAATTGTCGCGATTATAACAAGTTAAAAGAGATGACACAGTTATTTAAACACTACCTTCGTTTGAGGAAATGAAAACATAATATTGCTGTATGTGCATTCCTTTGTAAGCATCTAATATTTAAGTTCTTCATTAGAATCAACTTAAATTGATTCTTTAATTTTTATTTTTAAATGCTTATTCCATTCTTTATCTTTTGAAAAGATATACGTTGCAGCTTCTTCAAAAAAATCGTTAATCGTAGCGATTCCAGACCATTCACAATACTTGCTAATTTTGGTAAATATATCATGATCAATTTCTACTTTTATTTTTTCTTTACTGTTGATTTTTTTAGCAGTTAATAAAGCCATATCCTACTCCATTTGTAAAAGTTGTATTGTAATAAATATCGCGTTTTATTGAAACAAGTTAATAATGATTATTAAATGAATTATAAGCACTAAAACTTGTGCACGAATTAGAACGATAATGCTCATGATTTCTGTGATAATCGTTGAATGAATTGCTTGTTCCATATGAGCTACCATTTAGATCAAGACATCCAACCATTGGCAATCCAGTAGCAGGATTTATTTTTGTTTCACTGAAGGTTGATTTAGATCGGATTGATTGTCTTTTAGCATAGTCAACTTTTTCTTCCTTTGAAAATTTTCGAATAGAAATAAACTTAACGAAGGTTTTAAAAATGTGTTTAATTATATTCATGTATTACTCCATTTGATAAATCAAAAATTTATTCGCAGCAATGCGCCCCTAGCAAGAAAAAATCACAGGCGCGCAATTCTTATGCGCTATTAAATAATTTAAACCATTAAGCAAAATGATCATGCCCACAAACAACATATATATAAAGATAAAGTTTCCTTGAAAGAACACACCCCTCGCAACTGTCATTTCCTTTTATTTTTCATAGTTAAATCAATAAGTTAGTGTTAATTAAACTTTCTAAATTCAATGTAACCTATTATTTTAATAGGTGCTAATCCACTCTTTTATAATAATCAATATATTAGATAAAATCAACACCTAAACCACACCTACTTATAAATGCTTTTATCTCTATTTTTCCATAAAACACACCCTTTTAGCACCTAGATTCACATGGTATAATCAGCTTAATCCATCTGAAATTTACTTATTAAACACAATATAGAGGATTTTATGCCAAAGGCTTATTGTTACTTAACTCAAAAAACACTGGATCAATTGGAGTCCATTAAACAAGAGGAAGGGCATACCTCCTCATCCCAAACGATGAAAGAAATGATTGAACTTGGGATTAAAGTATACTTACATAACAAAGATACCCCATCCTTGAGCGAAGATGAAAAAAGACGTTTAGAAAAGGAAGAGGAGTTAAAGAGACAACACACGACACATCTGCTCAGGTTATTAGGAATTAGTGCCGATATTTTTAGATGTGTTTATGATAAAAATAAGTTATCCGGTGAGGCAAATAATGCTGATGAACACATCGCAGAACTTAAGAAAAAAGTAGATAATTTTATTGATGGATTTATTAATAATTGATGTTATTGGCAGATAATTTTTATCATTGAGGCTAATTATCACATCCAATTATCCTCAATGAAGCCCCCCCTAAAAACGCCAATTTAATCATTAGATATTTTACTATATTTTTCTTTCATAAAGTATGCGATACACACACCAATATGAAGTAACAATATTATGGAAAATATGAAATAAAAAGGCTCTATTTTTAACTCATGGATCAAGTTAATCCTCCTTGGAAGATAGTTAAGTGCTATAAAGCTCAAAATAATAGTACTCGAAATGAGTAAAGAATATTTGATATGATTTTTTTTAATCATCAATCCAAGTAATGAATAACCCCACGAAAAAATGATTCCATAAAATGCCATAAAGTACATTTGGAAAGGCCAAAATGCTCTTGCATCACCGTTATTTAATTCTGTTATTAATGATAGAGATCCTGCGATAAAAAACGCTGAAGAAATCAATAGTAAATCGACTAGAAAAGCATTAACTCTACTCCAATTATTGGCTTTCAATAATTGCTTTATATCTCGTTTTTGGCTCCAATAGAGATACGAAATCAATAACGGAACCGTTATCATAAACCCTTCTAATGGAACACTGAATTTATAAGTTGTGTATTCCATTCCAAATACTCCAAAAAGATAACTTAATAGGATTATCCATGATAAACAATTGATGCTTTTAATGATGATTAATAGTCTTTTGTGAAATAAAACTAGCCCGATTATCAAAACAATAATAATTAAATCTCTATTAAATAGTGCATAAAGCATGAATGAGTTTATGGGTGTGCTTAACACCAGTATTGAGCTAATAAAAGCACTTATAAATACAATAAATATGGTAAGACTGTTGCGCATATTATCCTCGTAATTTAATGAATGATACAACGGAAATTTAACTAAAAATACTTAATACAGCTCCATTTCCTCTCGTTGAAGTAATTTAATTTTATCCACTGATGGGTTTTTATTTTCAGGTATTTCTAATTTTATTTTGTTGGAGATAGTCTCCAAACATTCTTTAATTTTCTCCTCACTGATTTCAATTTTATTTGTAATCCCAACGAGTTTATCTATGCTTACAGCGTGACTTAAAGCATCCACAACCCCATGAGTGCCGTGTAGCTTACTTACATCATTAAAATCTTTTTCCCTACGTGGAATAGCTATTTCCACTGATTTTCCATGGTGCTTTAACCGCTCAATTGCCCTAATAATTACTTTATCTTCTTGCATGGGTTTTCCATCATTATCAAGACAAAGAACCACTTTATCCGTTAAAAGACTCATATCAATATTAATAAAGTTTTGTTTGCCTAGTGTTGTAATAACACGTTCATGAGGCACTGCATCTCGCACACTTAGTCCCGTTTCACCGCCTTCTGTAATGTAAGTGACAGACTCTTTGCTATTTCCTTTATTTAAGATGGCTCCTGCGCCTTCTTTCGAACCATAAGTTTTCTTGGATTTCATGCTCAGAGAAGCGATTGGCACTTTATTTCCGGTTTTTGGGTCTAAATAGACCGCTTCAACCGCTGCTATTTGATTCTCCTTATCTCGGGCGATATAGAGGAGTGCTGGCCTATATTTTTGAGTCTCTGTATCCTTGGTATAGACTCTCGGGTGATATCGAATATCTTCTCCTGAAATTTGCCCAATACCTCTTATATCCTTGAGATATTTTTCTGCTACAGTGCCATGTATGGGCTTCGATTCATGAGCCAACTGCAGTGCATATTCTTTGGTTTTATTGGGTTTAATTTTCGGATTTTCTTTATCAATTACGGGGCTATTTACCCTAGCTTTTATCTGTTCTTTTAAATCTTCACCAGTTAATTTGGCTGCATACGAGAGGCTTTGTTTAAAGTCTAAATTGAGCGTGTTTTGAATGAGATGAAGCAGATTCCCTTTTTCCAAAGTTTCGTGATTAAACCAAACGCCTCTTTTCTCACCATGCAAACAAATGACCAAACTTCCATAAGTTCCATAACGGTATTCTTTTTTTGATGAAAGTGCTCGGTTGGGCTCTCCAAGCAATCGTTCAACTACCTGTTCCGCATGATTTGAAAGATTTTGTGATATGGCCTTCGCATCATAAAAGGGCTCGCTCTTAGGTTGTACCGATTTTGACCTTTTTCTGTCCTGAGAATTGTTCGTGCTGTTTTGAATCTCTTGTGTTTTGTTCTTAATATTTGGATTAATGCGGTTTAATACTTCCAGGGCTGATGTTTTATCAGGCGTGACACAAAGCTGCTCCTGTAATTTATCGTGATCATCGGTGTAGAGCATCGCATGCAACGAACCACGAGTGACCATGATATAAAATGAACGCAGATGATTCACTTTACTATTTCCTGTCTCTGCAACACCAATAACATACGGTGAAGAAGCACCCTGTATCGAATAACTGGTTGCTGTATAGCTGTAATCCCAGTGTGCGTCTTTCATCTCTTCTTTGTTTAAACGGTGCTCTGAACCAGCACCATCTGTGACAACGATAGAGGCCTCTTGTACTTGCGTTACCCGCAAGCGCTCATTTGCAAATCGGCCTAAAGATTTATCGGACTTTTTAAAATGGATTTTTTCTCCTACTGAAATGTCTCCAGGGGCGGATTGAAACAATTCTATTTTCCAATCTTTATTCTCTTTTTCAGGAACAAAAAATGATTTTTCTCCTTTTGAGTCGTGTAACAGAACAACTTTATTTGATGTATCGACCGATGAAACTTTGAAATAGTCACCTTCTTTTTTTAAATAAAAATCCCCTTTTTTAATGCACTCTTGATAAGTCTCACAAAAATAAAGCTCTGCGGTTGTGTAATTGGTGCTTAATAATCGAGGAAAGGTTAAATTCTCAGAACCAAGGGTTCCTTCTTTAATCAGTTCATTTCGGATAAGCGTATTAGCAACCTCCCTTTTCTTATTTTCATGAATAATTACAATGGTTTGTTCTCTGCACTCATCGGTACGAGATAAATAATCGCCTACAGCCATT
Source organism: Legionella sp. (assembly GCA_017306715.1). Taxonomy (GTDB): domain Bacteria; phylum Pseudomonadota; class Gammaproteobacteria; order Legionellales; family Legionellaceae; genus Legionella. The sequence goes on from JAFKHV010000033.1 coordinate 13,202, forward strand.
TCAATGGGTGATTTTTGCTGAAACACGCTTTGGTTGTGTTCTTTCTGTTTATTAAGAGGCACACTTTCATCTAAAGGGTGTCCCGTAACCATTAAAGATGAGCTCAACGCATGGTACGGGCTATCGATGTCCTTTCGCTCAATTAAATTAAGCGGCAGTGAGCTCAATTGCGACAATGCTTTATTTGGATTACCCTGGATTAAGGTTTCAATGGCATTCTTGTATTCCAAGACCTGTTGCCGAACAATATCGTCCATACAGGCAACACGTATGCTCCCTTCTTGCATCAAAATTTGACTCGGCTTTCCACTTTCAATACTCTGATGTTGACTTACATCGCCTAATAAAACGCAGCGAGCACCCGAATCACTTATTTGCTGCACCAGTCTGGCGCAGTCACGATTAGAAACCATCGAAGATTCATCAAGTAGTACGAGTGAATTAGGCGATAAGGTACGCTCTTGGTCTTGAGCAATAAGAAAACTTTTTAATGTTTGCGCCTCAATTCCTAAAGCCCTCATTTCTTTTACTGCTTGATGTGTGGGTGCAACAGCAATGATGCGTAGCTCTTCTTGAGTCATAGAGAGCGCATGATGAACTGTATCAATCGCAGTTTTGTTCATCGTTGTTTTCCCTGTCCCTGCATAGCCTTGAATCATAATGAATTGGTCCGATGTCGTTGTAATCAGTTCACAGGCTTCTTTTTGTCCCTTAGTCAATCGAGCAGAAGCCAATTGATTTCGCGCCTCTTCTTCTTTCATTAAAGGGTTTAACGTATTAATCCCAGATTTAACCGTAGAAATGATTGATTCTTCGAAGAAAACAGCCTCCTTTGTCGTTAAAAAGTCATTTCCCCCCGCAATCAGTTCCCCGCGTTCAATTAAATGATCCAATTGATGCGTTAACGCATCATAATCCGCACGCCCAATCGCTTTTTGAATGGCCACCTTAAGTAACTCACTGCGTTTAAACGCCGCTTCACGCTCCCCAAGATGAGCAATCGCAAAAGCTAATGCTTTTTCGCTGTCATCTTTGATGGGTTTTTCTATGGATAAACGGTCTAAGGCATCATCTAGAGCTAAGAGTAGCTTACCAGAGCTTGAATTATCCAACACTTGAGCACCATGGTGTTTTTGTGCCGCCTCTAAAGTTAAGGCGATGGCCGTGTGCTTGGATGCTGCCTTTAGGGCATAACGATTGGCCTTATCTACATCATCAGTAACAACGTGTAACTCCTTTTTGGCTGCCTCAGACAGAAGAGAAACAATATTTTGTCGAAGCCCATAGGCAGGCATGGTCGCAATGATTCGCTCCGTAGGTTTAAAATCATGTGCATGCATCGTCTTGGCATAGGCATAATTCATGGGAAAATGCTTGTCTTGGTTCAGTTCTAAATGAACGGTGTCTTTACCTGCTTTAATTTTAATTCCCTGGCGCGTAAATTCGGATACTTCATATTGAGTGCCCAACCGCACTCCTTCCAAGGCAAGGTTTCCAGTAGCCACAATTTTATCGCCAATGGCCACTGGAATTTGAGTCGGCTCATAAATTTGAGTTGTTTTTGATATTTTTGTTGTGGATATCGTAGATTTCATACCGTGCTGATTACGTATAATAAGCTGATTTGCCTGTTCATTTACCCCAATTACCAGTGATTTTTTGGAAACAGAACGTATTTTTTGAATGAGCACCATTCCTTCCTGATAACTTTTGGCCAATTTTTTTTCGCTTTCAGTGAGTGAAAGAGGGGTTAATGTAGGAATAATCCGCTCTTCCTTGGAAAGATCTCCGCATTCTTTGAGCTGTGCACGAATCGCCTCATTCACCTCTTTCGCTTCTATTCTGGAATACGTGAGTATTTGTGTCTGTTGTCTTTGTGCACTGGTTAACGATTGATACAACTGCGCCGTCTTAAGAATTCGAGCGTCTTTTTCTCGCGCTTCCACAAGAGTAAGTTGAGATTGATGCAAAGGTCTGTCATCAACATCTAATGTTTTAATTTGAGCTTTATCTAATAGAGCCGGAATATCAGATTTAAAGCCTGTTAACGATTGCGATTTTTCCAAAAACACAACCTTTGCCGCACGTTTCTCAGCGATGGATAACAACTTATTCATCTCATCAGGAGACACGCGTTGTGATTCATCAACAATAAGCAATTCACGTTCTTTTTTGTGTTTAAAAAAGGGCAACCGATGCTCCGATTCATGCCGATAATTAAACCCAGATACGGTATCGCATAAATCTTCTTTACCGATTGATAAGACCCATTGCCACAATGTTGATGGTTTTTTAGTAAACTCTTGATTGATGTTTTGAGAAGTTAAGGAGGTGGGACATAAGATGCGAATATTTTTGGAAGCCTCAGCAGCATCAATAAGGGTGCTTAACACATCGCGAGATAATGCGCTTTGTTGCCGTATGCGAATAAGGCTATCTTTTGAAGAAAGCGCCTGACTCACTATTTTTTGAATGTGCTCGTTATCATCGCCTTTATCCACACTACAACGTATTGCGTTTTTTTGTGCAGGGAATTGATTGATTTTAGCAATCAGTTCGCGTTCTTTATTGATTAAATCAGGCGTTGTAAATCGGGTGTCTTCAGCATCTAACGCAACAAGCTGTTTTTGTTGAAGTGCCTGCTCCATTTGGTGCATCAATACATCAAAACCTTGTTCCCCTAATGAGAAATAAAGACTGGCTTGTAACAGTTCGTGATACGTAAAACTTAATTTCTTTTCTTCCAAATGGGCAATTCCCATCATGACAGGTCTATTCGATTTTTGATCAGTGCTTAAGGAGGACTTTAACAACGCATTTTGAGCAGTTTTTTCTTTTAATTCTGAACAATACGTGGATGGATTAATGCCTAAATCGTTACTTTCCTTAACCCATTGTGCAAGCAATTCATCAGGATCAACAACCGTTTTCTGTTTACGCGAATCAAGGGTTGCCCTGTCATAAGCTTTGCGTGAATTCGAATGCATCGTTTTTGCTTGCTCTTCAACTTGTGCACGACGCTTTGAAAAACATTTTAAAAGGTTTTCATCAAAATATTTAATTTCAAATAGCCCATGAGCATCTCCTGTGCTTTCTATTTCCAGGCCCATTTCTTTCAAACCCAATGCGATCTCAGAGCGATAAATAAGACCTAATAAAATCTGATTATTCATAATCCATTCCATTGTCCCGTGGTTACGGCTCAGGTCTGAGGCTAGTGCGCGCCATTTTCCGTCCAAACGCTGCGTAAAATTCATCAATAAGGCATGCACGTGAAGTTGAGGATCGAGCTCTCTTGAGGTATCGTGGAGAATGGTTGCAAAACAGAGATTCCCTGTTTTTTCATACGCAACACCGGATTTTCCTGATTTACGCGCTTCCGCTGCTTCTTTTTCAATCACTTTCAATACTGTTTTTACGGCATTTAGGTGTAAATCCACAAATTCTTTGTGTCCTGCAACCAACCCAAGATAAGAAACCGATTTAGGTGCTGAGAAGGTTAAGTCATAACCACCACGATGCCATATTTCACCTTGTTGTGTTTGAAATCCCATAACCTCGCCACTAGGCAAAACACCGCCAACCACTTGCTCTAGGGTATGAACATCCACTTCACCACATAAATTTTGTTTTTCTGCACTTAAACCAACCCATTGTGTTGTAAGTTGGTTTGAAAAATAATAATTTTCTTTGTCATAATAGTAGGATGCTTTTTTAATGGGTTGCACGCGAAGACTGAGCATGATGTGTTCCTTAGATTAAAAAATTGATTCCATATCCCATTCGTGCTCGTCACTCTTTAGGCGAGATGAAGGCTTGGGTTCCGTGTGAGATGCACCTGCATCCAGATTTTCAAGAAGTGTTTCAAAGGCCATTGGGGGTTTTTCAGCCTCTGGAAGTTTTCGAGGTAGAAAACCGGAAGATTTTGCCTTTCTTTTTTGATGGGTGAGGGTTAATTTGGTGATGGGATAGTGACCCGGAAGCCGCAAATAACAAGAAAGAGGCGCCAAATCCATAATTTCGGGATACGTCACTAAAGGTCGCGTAATTCTATTTTTTCCTAATGAAATCCCATCACGTATCGAGTTTGCCCCATACGAGTAATTTTCTCGTGTGTCATCAATTTCTTCATCACCTAACTCCTTGCTTACTAATTGCGCCATTTGATGACTAGGGCTTGCAAAAAAGGCACGGGTATTAAGTAAGTCAAAGATTTCAGCGGCACCACTGCGCCCATATACTTTCTCAAGTTGGCTAAAACTTTGCATTCCCAATAAAAAGCATCCACCAAACTTGCGAACCTCCGCAATGGTTTCTCCTAATAAAGGGAGTTTATGCAAACTGGGGAGCTCATCACAGATGAACCAAATGCGGCGATTAGAATCTTCGGTTAGGCTCAGAAGAGTCAGTGAAGCCATTGCAATCCACATCGAGATGAGTGGTTTTAAAGATTTATGCTGCTCGCCATTAGACGAAATAAAAAGCCATCCCGATAAATCTTGATTTAATAAGTAATCTCTGATTGAAAATGCTTCTTTTCCTGAGTCTTCAAGCCCGCTTAATGAGTGAAGCGACTTAAGATAGGTTGTGATCACTGAACGAATCGATATGGCTGTTTTTTCAATTTTATTGCTGACTAAAGTAGCGGCAGCGGTTCCTGCGAGATAAGGTTCAAGCTCATGAAACGCTCCGGTGACGAGAAGTCGCAACAACTTGGATAAGGAGCGCTCTTTATCTTCTCTCATTCGACTTGCTACTGAGGAAAACACGGTACGCGCCGCATTAACCCAAAAAGGGTCGTTTTCTCCATGCATCGGAATCAAACTTTCTGCCATATTCTCCAAAAGTTCATCTTTTGGTGCTTCACGCCATAAATCCCAATTCGCGCAACGCGCGTCAAAAGGATTCAGTAAAACATCATGCCCTTCTTGAAAATAAGCTTGGGTAAACGTACATCCTTTATCATAAACAATGACTCTATCCCCACGAGCCCGAATATCGTCCATCAATTTCATAATAAATTGACTTTTACCCATCCCTACTGTGCCATGAACGAGCAAATGCTGTACTTCGGAATCCCTTATTAATGGAAATCCATCCAAATTAAGATCTGAATTTTGATTACACTTTATGATTCGTCTTTTAAGTTCTGCTGGCGTTAGCTGGGATGCCCCACGTATAAATTGATTTTCGGTTTGCGACTTACCTCTTCGAATAAAATAGACGGCAAGACCAATCCCTGCACTACACGCCAAAGCAAAAGCTCCCAATGCCGACTGGCCTAATAAATCCACCATATGGCGAGCGTTGGTTTCAAAATAGGGGTAATGCATAATTTGCTGTACTGATTGGTGGTATATGGTTCCATGAAAGGACAAGGTAAATGTGTGTGATTTTCCCGTAAAATCGAGAAACCATGCGGTGTAATAGACCAGCGCATGAGTCAGTTTCTCTGTAGGCAAAAGAAGCCAGGAAATGAAGCACGTAAAAACAAGCCATAAACACAAACAAACCGTTACCAAAGTTTTTGTGATCTGATCCCACATCCTCAAATTATGAAAACTGATTTGTCCCCCACGGGTATAATGTTTAAAATTAGGTTCCGTCTGCATGGACACTTTCTCCTTTTTTTAAGCAAAGCTTACGCGGCCATCCCAAATTAATGGCTTAAATATGCTCTATCTGTTGGTATTTAGATTATTTGTATTCGATGTTTATTTTCTATTTACCCATTGATTCACCAGGTCAAATAATACGCTTGCCCCAACACGACTCATTTCCATACTTAATAAGATGTAGGAAGCAAATAGGGCTGCAAAGTAAGAAAACCCAAGAAAAATACGAAATGCAAAAGGATCTGGGCATTGCATCACAAAGCAAGAACACAGGCCAAAGACAACTAAAAACACCCAACCAACTTGCTTTAATTTTTTGACTAATAGTTGACCTGTTTGAATGCGATGGTTCAGATGAATTTTAATCAGATAATATTGCGTGAGTGAAGGAAGTAACATCAATACCCCTACAAACGTCATCAACAATGAACTCATCATGAGATCACCAAAGAGCTCCAAGTCATAAGATGCGGAACCATTTCTAATAGAAGCTTCTACATAACTTGTCGCAAACAGAACAATAAACCCTATTTTCCAAAAACAACCGCCAATGATCCTGAAGAGCCCTGAGTAATAAGTGCGTACAGAAAACACTTCAAAATCGAGTGAACCAAGCAATGCAATGTCCTCTTTAATGGCTTGTTTTAATTCATTCCCATTCATTTAAGTTACTCCTTAGGATGTAATTGATTTTGTTTAATCCAGTTTTTAGGATTTAGCGTATTTCTTCTTGCGTCCTCCTTTCCCTTCATCACCGTGCTTTGTGTTTCATGAGCCATAGCCTCGTGCTGAGCATTCATGTTTTGATAGCCCTGCTCCGCTTGAACTTGTTTCTTCAAAACATTATGGCCGACTTGTTGTTGTAATTCTTGAGCCTTTTGGGCATCCACTCCTAAATCTAGGGAACTCGCGCTCTGTGTCAATCCGTTACTGTGTGCATGGTATTGATTTGCCAGCTCATGCTCCTTACCTGCTAAATGGTCTTTCTCTTGCGCATAATAAGCCTGAACCTCATTTTTATATTGAGAACCACCAAATTCAGAAATCAACGCATCACGACGCTGCGCAATAAAATCCTGCCCCAAATCATTGAGTTGATTTAATGAATTTAAATCTCCGGGATGGGTAAAGAGTTCATCGCGGTGTGATTTACCCACACGCTCCTCTACAAATTTCGGAAAAGCCTGATTTAAATCAGTTGTAATTTGTGAACCATGGGTTTCCACATAACTTTTAGCCTGGCTAATACGTTGTGAATGAGCCATGCTGGTATCGTAGTTATGGCTTGCTGTTTGTGCATCACGTAAATCAGCGCCCAACTGCGAACTTAAACTGGCAGCGGTGGAGTGACTCTCATCAAAATGATGCGTTTGGGCAAAATGATTCACGTAGTTCAATGCTTTATTAAAGTCTTGAGCCTGTCTTGCGGAGATGGATGCATCCGTGCCAGTGTGATAGCGCGAGCTTTCAGAAGAAGAACCTTCTGCTTTAACATGCGCATCAACACCTGCACTAAATCCTGTTCCAAATTTAAGAACCTTTCCTGCCAAACTACTGTCGGTTCTCACCCCTGCATGCCCACCAATCCCATTAGAAATGAGACGCGAGTAAGCATCCTCTTTACTCATCCCTGTTCGACTCGCAACATCTTCAGCAATATGATTCATGGTTGATAAGGCCTTTGAAAATTGGCCTGACTCACTATGAGAAATACCATCACCTAATCGCAAATCATGACCGCTCAATTGAGACAGTTGCAATGCACGATGCGCTGCATTAGATAATGCCGTTTGAAAATGAGAAGATTGATTGCGTGCTGCTTGCGTGGAGCGTTCATAGGCATCATTCAAAGAGGCGCTTAAGCCTTCGGATGAATTAATCGACACAGCACTTCGAGACATTCCAGGACTTACATCAAATACAGTCCCACCACTACCTGTTAGTGTTTTGAGCACCCCACTTCCCATTTGCTCCGTATGCATGCCATGCAAATGTGACCAATTCGAATCATGCTTATTTGCAGATAAATTATTCGCAGTCGTGTTATAAAAGCTCGTTTGGCCTAGACCAAACGAAGCATTAGCAGCCTCCCCTGCCGCAGACATACTCGAACCTTGCATATGACTCATCATCGATGTGGCTAAATGGTTAAATGCACCGCTAAAATTAGAAACAAAACCCATTGCGATGAACGGAATCATCATCATGATAAACCCACAAACACCTGCCACATCACCATGAAGCTCATCAATTTTATCTAAGTTAACCATTGAAAATTGACCAAACTCTTCCGAAGATGAGGCACCATAAATCGCCATTCCCACATTCAAAATAGCAAACATAACCGGCCAAAATTGCAAGGAAAGAAAAAACTGAAAATACCCTGATAAAATGCGCACCCCAAAAGGGAGCGTGGCCAAAACCAAAATCAGAGGAAAGACCCCAAAGAGCAACATGGTTAAACAGGTATGCATGATGGGTAAAATCCATAACGCTTTTTGCCCTAACACCTGCCAACTCCAACGGTGTTGTACTTGAGATTTGGAAAGTTGTTGGTTTACAACCCCAGCAGTCGCATCAGTAAATGCCTGGTAATGCCCTATCCCATCTCGCATTGCGTTAATCATCATACTTTGCAAAAAGATATTACTGGAGGTATCGGTTAAGCCTTGGTAATACTCAAATGAAGACTTCAGATGGATTTCAAACAAGTTTTGATACGTTGTATTATGAGGTTTTCCAAAAAGGCTCACTCCAAAAATCTTATAAGAACGATTAATCTCCTGTTCTAATTTTTTACGTAAACTGTACGTGCCGTCTGCTGAGGAGGCGTCTTTACAGGTCACCAATTTGTCCCCAACTTGAAGCATTCGCAAAGGAGAAGCTTTAGAAGAGATTAAATTCCAAATGTCTTTTGATTCAGATAAATCACGCACGCTGTATTTACGATTAATCCGAATATCACCAACCACACAAACTCTAAAATAGTCATTCATTTCTTCTTTTAATACAGGATCAAGAATACGAAATGATGTGGCAGCCTGAATAAGTCGTGAACCGAACAATGAACCTGTGCGTGTATAAAGCAACTCCTCGGGTAGCGGTTGGCGGTTCCCTATCGGTATGCTTAAAAGCATGTCGTACACTTGAGCTAAACCATAGCCCACGGTGGTGATTAAATGTGCAGATAAGGCAAACACCACCGGCACATTATCGACCAATTTAATTTTTTGGGTGCTAATGTCTTCTATTTCTACTGTGGTTTTTGGCAGAATGACCACATTCGTGCATAACACATAGGTAAGAAACCAACGAGCAAACACCTTCGGATCACGTGTTTTTAAAAATCCACCCATCACCATGATGATGCCAATAAGTGCAGTAATACGAAGTAATCCATCAAAACTGTCTTGTTTGAGAAAAGCAGCCAGTGCATTGAGCACCAGCTCAAACATTTCACCACAGGCAAGAACATGAATCGTAACCATAAGTTTTCTAAGCCCCCACACTATTCATATTGGATGCAACTTGTTTTTCAACGCGTGCAATTCGCTCGATTAAAGCAAGTTTTTCTTGAAGTTTTCTTCCAATCTGCGGTTCAATCGAGGCGACTTTGATGTTGGCATCACGCACCCTTTTTTGAATTTGCTTGATTAGATCCTCATTCAGTTCTGAACCTGCCGTTGCATTATCTACTTCCGTGAGGAGCTCAGTTAAATAATGCGTCAACAAGTCTTGAGCAATTAACATCGAATATTCCTCTACATCGACTGAGGCACTCGCATATTGCGTGCTTAAAAGAACCTGTAAAAACTTCATCACCGGCAAAGACACCATGCTCAGAAAGCTCTTATCTTTAGCTTCGGGGGCAACATCTGCCACAAGTTTGTTACGAAGATTTTCTATCATCTCGCGAATTTTATAAGCCAGTGTTGAGTGTTCAGGAATGGTTACCTCTTTTAATTCGACCTGCATGCATGGAGTGGCACTTCCAGAATCTTTGCATCGCCAAATTTTTGCGGTATGTGCACCCGGATGAGTCCCTAATAATGCATTAATCAACTCAGAATTTCCGGCCAGCGAGGGCACATTGGTCACCTTTCCTTGTTTATCAATAATGAGGGTTCCCGTTAAGCTCATTACCATTTCTGCAAGTTCAGAATCAGAATTCAAAAAGGATTTGGATTGCAAAATAGACCAAACTAAATTTTTATTTAATACGACTTGTTGCTTGCGTTCTTCATCTTTAGATGCTTTATCCATGACGGAATCAAAACCAGAACCCGAGCACGCCATTCGCGCCTGTACGTAATCACTAAACAATCCTTCCTTGCCCATTGCGGCTTGATCTTTACACACTTTTTGTTGACTTGCTGCCGTCTTTGGCCAAATTCCACCCACTAAGTTTTCAGAAAGCTGGCATGAATTAATGCTTGAATGATTGGCCATCTGTTCCAGTTGCTGCAAATAATCTCGAACCTGTTTGAGCTCAGGAACGGTTGATGCCAACATCACATCAACTGCATAAGCGCCAGCATTGGTCATTACAGATTTACCCAAATCCACCAACTTTTGATGGCTTAAAAAACTCATGCTCCCGGTAAATAAATCGATTCCTCCGCACCCTGCCCGATAACTGGGTAAATCCAACTGAATCAGTTGATATTGTCTGATTTGGTTACGCGCATAGAGCGAACCCCCACCAAAAAATCCAGCCGCCTGAGATTCATAAGCAGCAGGGGACGTGACATTCGCCGCATACCCCATACCGTTAAAAAAATTATCCAAATCAGAGCTGACATTGGCATAAAGCGCGCTTGACCCAATAAATAACATACTTGCCATCAATCGTTTCATGATGGATTCCTCAATAGGAGCGTACTCATCGAACACCGCCTTGCTGTTCATAAGCCTTAATTTTCGGTACAAGCTGTTCCATACGCTCATTTAATTCTCCAAAGCTCATAGCCCCAAATCCCACGGGAAACAGTTGCTTGGATTGGGGATTTACCACAAAAATGGCCGGATAGTTAATGGGATTTCCCTGAAATGCTGCATTAATCCATTCCGTTGTTGCAGGAAGAAAGTTGGGAAACTCCCTCAATGGCTGATTATCTAATGCCAAGGGCAATACACGCACATGATGTTGGCCTGCCCATTCTTTTAAAACGGGTGCAAACTGCTGACAGTGAGGGCATTGACTGCCATAAAATAATATCAATCCATGGTTCCTATAAAACACGTCTTGAGACGCTTGAGTAGCTTGAACCCGTTGGTGTTCTGAGTGCGGACGCTCCTTCTCGCTAATGAAATCAGATAACCATGCAGACTGACTCGAAGCACTCAATGAATAGAACAGGAGTAAAATCCCTAAAAACCGGATACCTCTCATGACATACCTCCTTTAAATTGGGTTGCGACATCCACAAATCGCTCCATCAACACATCTTGAGTCGTTAATCCAAAGGCTACAGGAGACACGTTTTTACTGGTTGGATTAACCAATAAAATTGCAGGAAAATAGCGAACATTCATTTGGTTTGCTTGCCCGACATCGACACGTGAGCTTGGTAATTCGGGTGCAATCGAGCCATCCACACTAATCGGCATCAGTGTCAAATGAAATCGTTTACAAAAATCTGAAATGATGGGAATTTGTTTTACATCGTAAGGACTTTTCCCGCGATAAAAAAATAACACGCCATGAGTTGATGCAAGCGATGCGATAAACTCAGTACGCTTGTTCTCGCGAACTTCATCGGTGATTTTGGCTCCAATATTAGACGTAGGATGGGTCACTGAATAATCATACTCAGGATAGGCCAACATGGTTTGTTGAAAGACCTGCTTAAATCGAGAAGACTCTTCCAGCCAATAATGTTGTAGGCTTAAAAACACGCGCATGTCCTCTACACTTTTCGTATGCCGTGCTTTATGCAAGGCCTCCATCGTGTAAAAACGAAGTACTGCATCACGTTGCGTGAAACTAAGCTGTTTAAAAGGAATACCTTTTTGCGGGATTGGGGCTCGTTTTTTTTCTTTTTGGTCGTGCTCTTTTTTTACACTGTACCAAAGAAATCCAACGGGCTCCTCGGTCGCAAAACAGCAGGGACTCAACACAATCAAAACAAAAAAGAACACTTTAATCATGAGCTTTCCCCTGATTCTGCAAGTGCATAATACGTGACTGATTTGCCTGACTCATTTGCCCATTACTAGGAGGAGTCATCCTATCGACAAACTCCTTTTCAATACGAGACATATCCAAGGATGAAAAATTAATACGCTCCAGCTCTTCAGGAGTTATCCCTCGGCAATCTGCTTTATTTTCATTACCCTTTGCCCGGCCAAAACTTATTCCAAGCTGCCTAAAACGCCCTTGAATTTGAATAATTGCCGCAAGACTATTCGGAAACACACACCACGATTCCTTCGTTTCAACACAACCAATCACTTTCTTGGCGCAATACTCACCAACCCTGAAAGCTCGCCCCTCTTCTTTGGCTTTAGCGAGGCGTTTTTCATCTTGACTGCAATGCGTCATCTGATGACTCCCGCCACAACAATTACGCGTATTTAAAATTACTTTTCTGCACGTCGAGTTCTTTCCTTTAAAAATCGCAGGAATGCCACTACGAATTTGATTGGCGGCCACATCGCCTGCGGCACCCGCTAATGCGCCAAGACGAGAAATCCCCTCGCCCGCATCCGAGCTTTCTTCCATTTGGGATTCATCACATTGACCATCAGCACATGCCATGGTTCCTGGACAGATGGTTTTTTCAGGCAAGCACTGCTTTTCCAAGCAACGAAAGGTTTGCGTATATTGGGTGCATTGGCTCTGTTGTTGTGCACTGCACTGAGAGCCAATTTGGGAACATCCTTGATTCATGAAACCAGTACATCCACTGCTTGTGATATTCATGCATTGATAGTGGTATTCTTGTTTCCAGCATGGGCGTGAAATCATCACCCCATTAATCCATCGTGTCTGGTTTGCATCCAAACACTTATTGGCTTCTTGAATAAAACACTGACCTTGATGTGATTGGTTTTGAATTTTATCGCAATCACGGTGCAACCATTCATCATCACTGATTTTTTGGGTTAACGTAATCGTTAATTGAGCTTGTCGCTCCCAATACGATTTTTTGATTTTAAGGGTATGCTCAGTGCACGTTGGTTTTTGGGTAATGACTCTCGGTTTATTGTTTGTGGTTACCGAAATGTCAACTGCTTCGCAATGTTCATGAAATTGGATTAAATTAGCCGCTGAGCAATGCCAATCCCCTTTAGGGCAATGACTTAAATCAATCGTGCTCTCTAAGTTGTAAGGGGAAGCACTCATTGTTCGAGTGACTGTTTGGCTGATTGGCTGTACCGAAACCTTTAATTCATCCGCACAAGATAGCTTTTTATATTCAATGGACTCGAAACAGGAGTGATCTGAAACTTTCTCAATACATTCTGCATTTTTGGTATAACACGCCCCATTAAGTGCCTCTTCTGGGTTTTCTAAAAGTTGTTCCGCATAACGAACTTCAGGACTGTTTTCGGACAATCTCGCGGCATGATTTCCTGCGTTTCGATAAATATCTTGCGCGGTTGCATTATTAGGTAACGCATTAATACTTAAGTTCTTTAATTGCTTTGTCTCTAAAGATTGCTCTTTAGGATGTTCATTAAAATTAGGTAAAATCGCAGAAGAATTTAGCCCTCGCAATGCATCCATCGCACGCTCTCGTGCATTCATCGCATCTTGTTTGTTGGCAGCTAAGGCACAACTACTCAATAGCCCAACGAGAAGGAAGCGTTTAGCGTTCATAGTGACCTCGAAGTTGTTCCAAGCTCAATCCGCTCACACCTTGGTCCACGATTCGCTCCAATCCTTTTTTTAGAGACAAGTTGCCATAAATCACATCAAATACGTGACCATTATCAACCACTAAGGCAGGAACGGACGTAATGGCGTACCGCTCAAATGCTGTAGGATCAATTTGTAAGTTTAAATTGGGCACGCTTTGGCTTAGACTCATAATTTTACGCACTGTTTTCGCCATAGAGTCCTGATGAAGTCCATTTAAATAAACGGGAATATTTAATTGGACACTCTCTTGTAATGTTTCAATTAACAACTGCTTTGGCATCGAAAAACTTACATATACAGAGAATGTATGTGCAAAACATGTTAGGGATAAAAACAATTGCATGAATAAACCAACGATTAGGCGCATCGTATTACTCCACATAATCAAGTCCCAGGCTGCGATTCCAAGCCAAAAGAACACTCATGAACGCAACCCCTAAATAAAATGCACTATCAGATAATTCACCCATGACATACGTTCCTTAGCGTAAAAGTAAGTCTGGAAGAGGAAACAAAAAGCCGTTCAGTATGAAGTAACGAATAACGCCCAACAGCTCGCGATAACATCCCCATTCCCAGTAATACCTCAACGCAAATAGCGTTCGATAAAATGGAGAAAAAAAACAATAAAAGCCCTGAAAACCAGCATAAGCATAAAAAAATCAGGGAGACTTTATTATTCGCATAAGGCGTTATATCACCTGACGTAATTAATGAATGGATGCTGCATGCATGAATGCTGATTAAAGCGAAATAACAACTCAATAACACGGTTAATTTTGAATTTCCTAATCTCTTGTAAATGAATTTAATGCTCATTTTTGTCTCCATTTTATAAGAACGTGCAATTGCGTTTTCGCCATACTAAAAACCCATATTGAAAAGGCTTATGAGATTTGATTTTCCCTGCCTCCCAAGCAAGGGTGCTGTATCCTGATGGATAACAATGTTGTCCATCAGCGACTTGGTTTACTAACTCATAGCGGTAGCGTGATTTTGGAGTTACGGAATAATAGTGCTCTTTACAAATAGCCCCCGACTCAGGACTTGAGTCAGCAAGAAGATATTCTCGATGCATCTTATAATTCATACGTTCTGTAAGAAGTAATGCCGTTTGTACTGGGGATAACGGTGCATTCACATGTCCCGTTAATGGATAATGAGTTCCTTGACTTCCTGCACACCAAAAAAGACTGTCCATGGGCTTTTTGCGCACCGTGGACGATAAACTGTCTGCAGCACATGAAGCTTGAGTTATGGGATTACCAAACAATACCGATTCGGGACTTAATACAAAACTCATTTCTGAGTCCATCCAGGTGGGATCAAGCTCAGTTAAATAGGCAATATCAAAACTTCCCCCTTGCAAACACCCTATGGAAGTAATTAAATTAAGCCAGTAAATCAAAGGATATTTATACCAATGTACATGAAAAAACGCGTGTTGCTGCCCCATGCCTACGAGATGACGGCCACCACGAGCAGACTTAAGCCCCATATTAAGTTTGGTTCCCCCTAAATTCACCAAACAATAGGGCGTATCGGTGACATCGGTCAACGCCATAGGCTCCCAATAACCAATGTTTAATCCTATCCTCATTCCTAAATTGGAAGGACACATGCCAACCGGTAATTTGGCATTGTCTGTATCTTCTAAAGAGGAGCTAACGATTTTGGTATTGCCAATAGATAAAGGAAACAGACAACGCCAACATACATCTTTAATTGGGTTGATGAAATGTCCCGTACAAGGGGCACTAAAGAGTGGCATAGAGAACAACATGCTCAAAATAACCAAAATAAATTTAAGCCTCATCGCCGTTCTCCTTAATTGCAACCTCATGAATCACTAACTGATTATCACGTCGTGTGACCTGAGTGGGAACCGCAGTAATACGCAGCTTTTGGGTGATTCGACCGGATTGATCAAAATAAATTGCAGCGTTCAAAGTCGTTTCTGCCTGCGACACGGCACCTCCCGTTAAAATGTATTTGGGGTTAATACACTCCTTTGCTTTTTTCTTTACCCAACGAATTTGTGCCTCATCATCTGCATTAAAAAATAACCAGCACGGTTGGTATGAGGGGAGTTGTTTTAAAGCATTAACCCGAGTCCCCTTGGTAAAAAGCGTCCTGCCTGTGCTGTCTTTGATTGCATCAGCAGTCACGAGTTCAGGGACATAATAATGATGTCGTGAATGCATAATGCGCATTAAACTCAAAGGTCTTGGGCGATTTGCATGAGCGGCGACTTCTTTTACCCAGTGTTGATTGAGTTGCTCTATGGCTCCTTGGTTTTTAAGCTCGGTTAAACGCTCATAAATATGCGTGAGAAAACTCTTCTCCTTGATTGGAAACACCGCACCGACAACGCCTAATGAGTGTGCATGGATTGAGGAGCACGGTGTTAATAGAAGCCAAACTAAAAGTACGCGTTTCACACCGAACTCCTCATCGCGTGACTCAACTCATTCATTAATTGAGAAGTAACATCCACGCCACCGCTTAGGACATGTTGCTTATCAATAATCAGAACATGGTGCTTTTGCGCATACTCATTAATCATCTTTGGTAACAGTTTTTTTAATTTTTGCGATGCCTTAGCAATTTGGGCATCCGACGCTTTATGAAGAGCTAATTGCCGGATTAATTGAGCATGCACCATGTGATTATCAAAGAGCACTACTTGCGTTTTAGGACTCCAAAAACTCCCAAGCCCCAAACCCAAAGCAAAAACCCCAATTCCTAAGCCATGGTGCCAACTTATGCGCATAATTCAGCTCCATAATATTTATAGGCCACTTGATTAATTGCCTCCGCCATCGGAACACCACGATGTAACAATGCCTCAATGTCACTGTATTCTTCGCCTGAAGTTGAAAACAAAATGCGCGAAAAAGGATCGCAAAAATAACGATGAAAACTGCTGACCGAACCAAATTGAAGCATCACATCTGAAAAACCTTGAGATTTTGCCTCACCAAATGAATCAATGAGTGTGGATTCTAAAGAAGTAAAACGATCAGGATGTTTTTCAATAAAGCTTTTGAAATTACCTTGCCGCATAATAATCTTGGTATCAGAACTTGCAGCAATGGCCTCTCCCTGAACGGTGTTGGTCGTATCTTGAAGATTTTGGGTAATAACGGAAAAACCACCCATATGCTTACGTGCTGTACGAAATCCTTGCTCAATAAACGCCGCACAAATCGGGTTAGTTCCTTTAGCCAGGAATCGCCATGCCTCATCAATAATGCAGCGTTTTTGCCGTTTTCGGTCTGAATTATAAAATTGGCCTTGAATGATGACGATCATCACGAACATCACAATGCTCATCAGCTCAGGATCATGCTTTAAACCACCTAACTCCAATACCACAAAATTAGAGCCATTCAGCAAAGGCGTATCACTATTAAATATATGGCCATACATTCCCGTCCTTCCGTATTTATCCAATAAGATCAACAAGTCTTTAAGGCGTTGATCGTTTTCGGAATCAGGATGCTGCAACAAATCACGAAGCGCGTTCAGTACGTCATCCATCCGTGTTTTACGGCCATGCTTTTTCCAGCTTTTTAATACCGCTTTTAATAACCAAGCGCGTTGCACTTCGCTAATGGGTTGATGAGGGCTGGCCATAATGGCTAATAAATCGCGAATTTGTGTGTAATCATGTACCTTCTCACCTTGAATGTCCGTAACACCATCAAAATCAAATAAGGTAAATGGATTGAGTGTGAGGGTTTTTGCGTCAATATAGGTACCGCCCACCAACTCACACAAATGCTTGTAGGAACCACCTAAATCGATGACATAAATTTGCTGGCCACGGGACAAACCATCAAGAATCTGGGCTTGTTCAAAAAATGACTTTCCAGAACCAGTGCTCGCAACAGTTAATCGATTGTAGTTGGTAATGGGTAAGGCTCTGTCATCAAAGATGTCCAAATAAAAGAGCTGGTTTCGTGTGGTAGGCAATAAAAGACCTTGGTTAGACCCTTTAAAGTCGGCAATTAAAGGAGCTAGATTGGCCACATTGTAATGACTTAATTCTTTGGTTTTTCCTAAGAGTTCCATCCCTGAAAAAAGTCCCTCAGTTAACATAAAGGGGAGACTTCCTAAAAATCGTAACCATTGGATGCAGGGGCTTCGGATTAACGTGAAATCTAAACTGCGATAACTGGCAATGGCTTTAGCTACATGTTCACGCTCATGTTCTTCATCAGTAAATAATATTAAATTATAAAAGGTAGGGAGCAGATCAAGATCTCCTCGCGAAGCATGCTCATGAACAAATCGCCATTCTGCCGCTTCGTCTTGAATCCCAGGATTAATAAACGACTGCACCGCATTGTTATTGGCATCTAACGATTTAGCACGACTTTTGGCGCGTGCTTTCATTTTTTCCTGCTTTATTCCTCGAATAGTAAATGACAACAAAAATGGGCATTGAATGCCTTGTTCAGGCTTTAAGGTATTCGCAAATAAGTCCGGCGTTTGCCACAATGCAAAGGGCTTCTTAGGGTAAGAAACAATTTCACAACTAACCATCCTTGTTTTGTGTATGCTACCTTCTTCATCGGCCACACGAACGTCCACCTTATTATCATCATGCCTCAGTACAATCGTGGGATGAGGAATGGTGTTACTCAATCGCTCCGAAGATAGGTCTACTTCTGGCCAAGAAAACTCATTGAAATTGGGAGAAACTACAGCACGTAAGAACACGCGAAAATCCTGAGCCCCACAGCGCGAATAACAAAAGCCAGCCACTTTAAGTTCTGATTCAAAATCATGACGCAACTGAACTAAATCAAGCTCCACACCAGGACTTGCTTTTCGTGAAATAAACAGCATGCATTGGTAATCTGCAAGAGTTGCGGGGATGTTTCGGTTATTTTTATACCCATGATGAATCGCCTTGAGATGATACTTAATACTCATACGAGCAAGCTCTGCATAAATTCCGCCTCGCTCAAGAATCGGTTCAAAATTATTTTGTAACGACTGGGCAAGCCAGGGATGCTTGTACAACATGACGGTACAATCTGTCCCATAGGTCAATTTACTTTTAATCATCTCAGCGATTGCTTTCATTAATGTTTCATCAGCACCGGCCATAGGCACCACCATCAATCCAAAGCCTACTGAATTTCGATTCACAAAAAATCCATGCTCATCGACTGACTCATAAGGAAGTAATTTTGAAAATGAAGGTAAATCCATACTTAAGGATTGATTCGCGTGATGAATATCCACCAAAGAATTAGGTTTAATTCCATCGGTTTCACCCAATATATGACTTAATCGATGAAGAAGCGCACGCGTTTTATCTCGCCAATACTTAATGGTTACGCCCATGATTTCTCCCTCACCGATTCTGAAACCCATATAGAGCTTCCGTTACTTTTTTGAACTACTCGTCCATGCGCACCATGATTGCTGTAGTTGGGTGTCATGCGATGAGTCTTTTTTCCAGTATAAGGAATCATCTCATCGGCAAAATGCGTCATGTCATCGACCTGTTCAATAGTCAAACAACTGTCCGTGGCAGTTGCCTTACATGCGGTGTTAATGCTCATTGAACTGCACCCAAAACACCCCAAGCCCATCAAGAGCAATAAGCTAAATCTTATTCCGGTCATTGCATTTCTCCTGTTCCGTTACGACTTCCTGCATTCACCTGGTCGATTCGCCCTAAAACCTCTGGCGGAACAGAAAAGTTCATTTCATTGTTTTGATTAGAACTTGATGATTCAATACCTTCTTGAGACAGATCCCGCTCCATATGAACTTGCTTTTTGGCATACTCTTGTTTGTCCTCATCTGGATCTAAATAAAAACCATCTTTAAAGACAATGGTGACTTCATTTCCTGCACCAATAGGAATTGTTGGGTGATATTGCTCTGCTCGCTTAATGTAATATTGCGCTAACATATCTCCTGATTTAGAGGCACCGCCATAGGCGGCATAGGGCACGATATTTCCAGAAGGGATAATCGAAGTTGCTCCAATAGGGCTGATGTTTTGCATGCTTTGCGCGTATTGTGCGGCTGAAGTAACACCTGAAATCACACCACTTAAACCCGCCCATTTCATGACCTTGCCATCTTTCATCACGGGATTTCCCTTAATTCCGACCTTTCCTTTATAAAAAACCCATCCCGTAACGCGTTTATCAATAATCGGCTCTCCAGGGTACGCGCACGATAAATTATAAAGAGCAGCAATAGCACGCTCACTGGAAATATCCCCATAGGTAAAACTACTGACACGGCACCCATGTAATCGAGCACGTTGTCCATTAGGAAGTCGTGCGTCTTCTATAAATTTGAATATCATCGCCCCATTGTCTTTTTCTTGACCGTTTACCGAGGTATCCGCATCCGCACCGCCTAAAACAACTGCTCTTACGGAGGTATTGGAAGGAACGTAGTGTTTAGGATTTAAATAATGTTTGTAATGAGCACGATGTCTTTTAGGCTTAGGCCGAAATGAAACCATATGAATTTTGGGCACTGCATCCGTGCGAGTGGCCACCCCAAATTGATTCAAAGAATTCATGGCATAGGTGTTTGCACCATGCCAAAATTCGGGGTTTTTAACTTGGCTTAATTCATTGGGTAACTGATTCTCCTGCTCTAATTTTTGTGAAGCTTCTTCTTTCGTGTTTGTGACCGCGGCTAATTGCGCACTAAATTCTTCTTTTAACTCTTTTAATTGCTGTTGATGTTCCTCATTCATCGTTTTGAATTTTTTCGTCCACTGACTTATTTCTTTTTTAAGAGATTCCGTTTCCGTTTGCTGCGCAGTTAATGCATTTTGAGCTACCGCCTCTGTGAAAGACTCCTCGATAATTCCAGTTAAATCAGCGCTTTCTTGTTTTTGTGGTTTCTTTTGAGAATGACCATCGACCATGAGCGCAAAAATCATGACAAAACAGAAAAACACGCCACCAACGATCAAGAGCAATCGTCTAATTTGCACTCGTTTAATCAGTTTATTAAGTTGCCAATTAGCCATGTGCCACCCCTTGAATACGATAAAGCATCGCGGTTTCTCCAGGAGCAATCGTTGCTTTGGAAAATTTCACGGCTAAAGTTCCCTCTTTTACAAACCAATCTTGCGCTAATTGCAGCGGCTCTTTTCCCCCATTTCGAAGAGTAATGGTTTCGCCTGAAAGCTGTTTTCCTTCCCATGTTTCTTTTAATTGCAGCGTCAGACCTCGATTCCAACGCTCAACGCGCCCAAAGTATCTTTTAACGGCAACATCCGTAAAGGGCTTATTTTGTTCCATATGAGTTAAAAGAGAAGTAATCGCCTCTGGCACCTCCTCTTGAGGCGCTTTTTCCGGTTTATTTACTGTGGTTGCTTTAGCAAGAGCAGCTGCAGGTTCCTTTGGTATTAATTCAATAGTCTTTCCTAAAGAATCCTCGGTATTGACTGTTACTGAATAATGACGACCCAATTTTGTTGTAAGAAATAAAGTGACAGGAGCCCTTACAGGTAATATATAAACACTATGATCCCCTTTATCGCGTTGAATCCCTAATGCTCCTGGTGGAAAAGCAAAATCCCAAATTTCATCATTTTTAATGAGAATTCTATTGTAATTATTAGCACTCAACGTCAAGGAAATTTCTTCGTTATTCGCAACAGGCACCCCTGCTTGAGCGAAGCTCTTCAGTGACAGAAAAATAAGTGCATACCCTATTTTTTTAACCATGATTATCTTCCTTATAAGATGCAAATTGGTCTATTGATAGACGACCTGATGCATAACGAAATGCCAATTTATAGATCTTCTCTTCCTCACTCATTTGTTTTATGCCAACGTAACGAGCCAACCTTCCCTTAACCTTAACCGTGAGATGTTGGGGCGATGGAATAACCCGAGTAATGTAGAAACTAGAAGATATTTTTTGTGCTTTAATGATTTTGGATTCTGCATTTAATGTTTTAACAAAATCGGCATAGTGCTTAGGATTCACGAACGATAACAACTGTTCATGGTTAGACTGTACTGTTTCAGGGGTAACATTCAATCGAGCATAGATAAAGTTCTTAGACATTAAACTTAAATAAGTTCCATCCACCCTATTCGCACTTTTGATGTATCCTGGACTTCCATAAAAAGGAGTTATTTCAACGCTGTGACGATTCCAGCCAATATAGACCAGAATCGATAAAACCAGATTGGCAATCAAAAGCCCAAATACCAAACAAACCATCAAGTTAAACCGCGCTGAGAGCTGACTTAGTTTATTTTGATATACTCTAAAATCCATAACTTACTCCTTAAGCAACCCATACTCGGTAATAAGATTCAGGTAATTTAGGCAGGAAAAATTGCGTCAAGCCATGAGGCAAATACCAATAAGCTAAAACCAGCAAGGCTTTTGGTCCTTGCCCTTTTTTGATGGCACGCAATCCACCCACAAGACCAAAACCTAAGAGACTTACTAAAATTCGTTGGCTTAAAAATGTAAACAGCAACAAACAGATGCCAGCAACAACAAGCTCATCTATGGTTAATGTCAAGTATCGTTTTGGCGCATCAATGTAATTTAAAAATTGATAATTCATTGGATTCATTTCATGCCCTCTAATTTTCTTAATGAAACACGAAGATTTTAAGTAGCGCTCCAGGGATAAATGCGATAAAAAACACACCAAAAAATACTTTAGGGTTACGAGCTGCAACAGCTAGAGCAGTAGCACCCACAATATCGATTAAGATAAATATGATCCAAAACTTAGCATCGCTAGAGAACGTATCTTTTACGTCTCCATCCAGTGCAGTGACCAATAAATCTTTAGCAAATACGCTATGAGTCATAACAAGCATCATGAGCATCAAAGCGCCCTTGTTCATTAAATTTATAACTGATTTTCCTATGTTCATTTTTCGCTCCTTATTCATTTGATGAAACCTAAGAGATTGACTCTAATTCACGAGCCAAATTGCCAATTTTTTCTAAATAGGGCATTAACCATCGAGGAAAAATAAGTGCATTCCCTATGATTTGAACTGACACGCTCTAGTGTCCTGTACACAAAATGAAGATTATCTAGTGCAAACTGAGTTCTGTTGGCTTTAATTAATGGAACAGATTGCTCCATCATGACTCCTGAATAACCCACATCAATTGAGCAATATTCCTTGGTATTCGCGTGAGCTAATTGACTTAAACTCGTTCCAAGATATTTGCACTCCTGAGCTAATTCCTCTTTATCTACAGGGGAAGAAAAACATACCCCGCTCACGATTAAAGCCGAACACAATGCAACAGCCTTTATTGCTATTTTTTTATTCAATTTCACAAGTTTTCTCCTTTTTTAGGGTGTACCAATCCCTTAAGCCTTAATCGCTTAATTTTCAATCACAAATCTCGGGGTTTTATTGAACGAATTAAATCGTCTTTTTAAGTTTTTTGGCTCATTAGAAGATTCCTGAAATCACTTTAACTAATCCCTGTTCTAATGGGGTACGCGCGTCTTGAAACGTTAAATTCACTTTATTGGCATTGGATACCACACGCGTTCGATAGCGTTGATAAGGACTCGCGCGCGATGAGGTTTGGGAAGAAACGGTACTCCTCCCATTATTTAAATGGGATTGAACCTGCTCCTTCACGTGTACGCCCTTCCCTGCCCGCTCTGAGATTTGGATATCGGTAATCATGGTGTAGTTCACATCCTTGACCAGCGCATCGGCGGCCAAACCAATAACCCCACCCGCAAGACCTCCTGCAATCATACCCGTACCCGACTGGGTCATGCTTCCCATTGCAGTACCGGCAACCGCACCCGCAATCGCCGAACCATACCCCCCACCTAAAGCCGATTGACTGGCCGCAACACTCATTTTACCCACCTTGAGTATGTTCGCTTGGAGCAAATAATGTGCGGTGTTGGGGTTATGAACGACTTGATAACCTTGATTGCTTAGAGTTGTTTTTAATTGAGGCATAATATTTAATTCCTCATCCGAAGTGTTTTTTACCGAAACATAGAC
>JAFKHV010000129.1 GCA_017306715.1 Legionella sp.
TCTCGGGCGCAACTCGGGCGCAGATTTTTTGCGCCCCCCATACATTTTGCGCCCAAAAGAGCAACCCTAACCCTAAAAGAGGTTCGGATCGGCGATTGCCTGATCGCAACAACTTTCCACCATCTCGCAGAAAGTGACTGTAAAAAATAAAATATAAGTATTTACATTATTAAACGTGTTAATTTATTGTAGCCTGACTCTAAAGACGAATTTCAAGTCAGATTCGTACTAAAATTTATTCAATTAAAATTCAAAAATTAATATTGCAAACATATTAATACTGTAATAAAATCATACTCAATTTATACCTTATTATTGTAAAATAGGTGAGTGTGCGTTGTATAGATCTTGATCGAGTGCTGTGCAAAAATAATCGCTGCTGTGACAGTGTGAACATGACTGTGACAATGATGATTAAATAAAATAAATAATAAAATTGGCTGATCGCTTGTGGTCGTGTGTTTCACAATGGAAATAAAAATGTTAGCAATCTCGATCGCGATAAATTTTAGTGATCGAAGTAATCAGAATAAGCGTGTAAATAATTGAAACAATAGTAATCTATTATACACACCAATTAACGCAAAGCATTTCTCAACAAAAATTATCCGGCAATGGTGAAATACTGGCACGTGGATCGCGCTGCACATTTTGATATAGGGTCACACTGACCCGTTTTCTATCTACCTCCATGTTAATCATAATAAATGTAATTATTTTAACTTACATTATCAAACCTCCCGAATTATTCTACGATCGGCACTGCTGGGGGATCGTGGTCGTGCCAGTCAGGTTTTATGCTTCCTGACAAATTAAATTACTATTTGGACACGCTATAAAAAGCTAATAATATAATTACGATCAATTTGAGCACTAATTCGAATAAGAAATAAAAAGTAAAATTAAAACCTTCAGCAAACAATTGTGGAGTGTTAAAAACGTTTTAAATTGAATAATAAAACGTATTTTATATTTACTTACCGTAAATTTTTACGTGTCGCTGTTTTTTTTGCTGGATCGTTCACACCACTGCAGCCTAAAAATGTCAATGAATCAACTGTGGATTGTTAAACGTTCTATTTAAAAGAATAAATCATAATTTAAAATTTTACTTACCTAATTTTTTCCGATCCGCTTGTCTTGCTGCTGATCGCGTGGTGCTGCAACGATCAGTAAACAAGCAAAATACTAATTGTATTACAAATTGTATTAAATAAAAATTATAGACTGTTGTGTGGTCTATTGGTCGTGAGTTTAAAAAAAAATGGCCAAGTTCAATCGAAACGAACTTGCCAATGGTTAACTCGTAAGTAAAACAATAATTTATTACAGTAAACGATTTTACAATGTATTAGTGATCGCGAATGCGGCACAGGGATCGGGAGCACTTTCAATAACGGTACTCGTCTCTTTCAATAATACATTAATAATCTACAACTATTATGCAGTACTTACATTTTTTTGTCTGTCAATAGTGTGGAATAATGGCGCGAGGATCGCGCTAACCTTTTTGCTAACGGATCGCACTGACCCGTTTCAATTCTGTAATTGTGTTATTTATAATAAACATTATAATCCTACTCACCTATTTTAATTGCGGGTATTGAAGTGCGATCGGGATTTCAGCGCGATCTGGAGGGAGGCACAATCGTAGCCGCACTAGTCAGGTTTTATAATTCCTGACAAAAATAAATTAACATTAGCACATATTATATAACGATATAAATATTATAACGATCAATTTCAATGTAATGCGGATGTACAAAAAAAAATTGAAAATTTGAAAATTTCAGCAAATTAAACATTGGAGCGTTATTACGCTCTAATTCGAACTATAAAACGTAATTTAAATTTTACTTACCTTGAATTTTTTCTTCGCGCTGTGATAGCGCCCGATCGCGCGCGCTGCTGCAGCGATCCTGTTTCATTAAGAAAAAACTTTCAGCAAATCAATGCTGAGTCATTGTAACGTACTGTTTTAAATAATAAAAAGTGTTTTAAATTTTCTTACCTAATTTTTTACGCGCCGCTCTTCTAGCGCCCATCGCGCGCGTTGCTGCAATAAAAAAATGTTAGGTAACAACGTTGAAGTGTTGTTACGTATTGTTTTGAAAATAAAAAGCAGTTTTAAATTTTCTTACCTGGTTTTTTGCGCGCCGCACTTCTAGCAGGCGATCGCGCACACTGCTGCAACGTTCGGGAAACGGTTATCATACTGGTAAACTTGAGCGCTTGTTTTAAATAAAAATTAAAGACCGTTGCGTGGTCATTTGTTTGCGGGATGGAAAAAAATGGCCAAGTTCGATCGGAAAGAACTTGCCAATGATCGCGACTGTACAAACGCGTTAAAAATAATAAAATTAATTTAACTGTTGTGTTAACGATTGTTAAACCCAATTTCCACGAGTCACAAAAAGTGCGGATTCCGTATCCGCACCAACATCGCGGTCCAAATTAAATTACCAATTTTATATAATTACTTACGCATTTTTAAGCCATTTTAAACGATTAATTTTGTCAGATCTGACCGTTTTGAGTGGTCAGATCTACAGTGCCGAATCTCGGCACAGGTATTTTTCTGATTTTTTCTGGCAAGTGCGCGCGTTTGTGCTTGCCACTTACTACATAAAATTAATTAAATTAATCAAAATAAACGTCTCCATGAAAAATTTTTATCAGCGGGCCGCACCATTCCCGCGACTAAACCGCATATCGCTCACTTACCTTGCCGCGACCAATTAAAACATAATATACGTCTTAATGCCCATAGTGTGGGCTATCAATTCGTGCATAAGAAAAAATAAAATTGTTTGTTCTGTTTGTAAATTTTCGCCGTTTGTGCCAATTTTTGCCGG
>JAFKHV010000034.1 GCA_017306715.1 Legionella sp.
GGGATTATTGATGACTTGATTGTTTATCAACGTGCACCCGATAATTATCGTATCATTTTAAATTCAGCAACCAGAGAAACCGATTTAGCATGGATTCGTGAAATGAGCCAGGGCTTTGCAGTAGGTTTACAAGAACGACGCGAGTTGGCCATGCTCGCCATTCAAGGACCGAAAGCAATAACTAAAATACTGAAAATCTTAAATCCTGCCCAAACCGATGCTATTTCCACCCTGACGCCTTTTGAATGTGTCGATGTAGAGCAATGGTTTTTCGCACGTACCGGATATACCGGAGAGGATGGGTTGGAAATTGTCGTGCCCGCAGAGCAGGTAAGCTCCTTATGGGAGGAATTAAAGCAAAACGGAATTATGCCTTGTGGTCTGGCAGCACGCGATACGTTAAGACTTGAGGCGGGAATGTTACTTTACGGTCAAGATATGGACCAGTCAACAACCCCTCTTGAATCAGGTTTGGGATGGACGGTTACCTGGGAACCCGCAGACCGCGATTTTATTGGTATGGGCGCCTTAATTTCTCAAAAACAGTTAGGTGTATCACGCAAACTCGTGGGCTTAACCTTGCTCGCAAAAGGTATCATGCGCCCCGGACAACGAGTCGTCATCCCAGGCCATGCTGATGGGGTTATCACCAGTGGAACCTATTCCCCAACATTAGACCAGTCCATTGCTTTGGCTCGTGTCCCAGTTGAAGCGAACGCAGAGGTTATGGTTGAAATTCGCGGTAAATTATATCCAGCCCGTTTGGGTAAACCCCGGTTTGTTAAAGCGGGTAAAGCGCTCGTTTAAATAAATTCGCTAAAATAAAAATAAGGATAGAGGAATGAATGATTTAAAATTCACGACAACCCATGAATGGTTAAAACAAGCTGGCGAAGAAGTAATTATCGGAATTACCGCTCATGCTCAGGAGCTTTTAGGCGATATGGTTTTTGTTGAACTACCGGAAGTGGGTGATACCGTACAGGCAGGCAGCGAATTAGGTGTTGTTGAGTCCGTTAAGGCCGCTTCAGACTTTTATGCCCCAGTCAGTGGGGTTGTTTCAGCCATTAATCAGGATGTGGTCAACAATCCTGCTCTAGTGAATAGTGCGCCTTATGAAGCCGGATGGTTGGTAAAAATAAAACCAAACCAAGTTGCTGAAATGGAACAATTACTGACATTTGAACAATATCAAAAGCAGATTGCTGAGGATCATTAATCATGCCGTACATTCCTCATACCCCAAAAGATAAGCAGGAAATGCTTGCAACAATTGGCGTTCACTCAACTCAAGAACTATTCGATGAGATCCCATCATCACTTCTATGCTCTGAGTTTCAGGGGATTCCTACTGGCTTACCTGAAATGGACATGTTACGCGAAGCCCAAATGCTTGCGCAGAAAAATGTAAACGGTACCTGCTTTATTGGCGCAGGTGCTTACGAACACCATATTCCTGCAGCGGTATGGGACTTAGCAACGCGCGGCGAGTATTTAACGGCTTACACGCCTTATCAAGCAGAAGCAAGTCAAGGTACGTTACAACTATTGTACGAATTCCAAACCATGATGTGTGAACTGACAGGTATGGATGTCGCAAACGCATCCATGTATGACGGCGCCACGGCTTTGGCTGAGGCAGCACTCATGGCAGTTAGACTAAATAAACACAGTAAAAGTAACCGCATCCTCGTTGCCGGGACTCTTCATCCATTTTATCGTGATACCTTAAATACCATTCTTGGCACACAACACATAGAATTAGTCACCTTACCATTTGATATTCAAGAAGGACGAACGGTTCTCTCCACATTGGAAGGCTATCAAAATGAAGATATTACCGCGCTTATTATTCAACAGCCTAACTTCTTTGGTTGCCTCGAACTTGTAGATGAGCTATGTAACTGGGCTAAAAAACAGCAAATCATGAGTATCGCTTGTGTTAACCCAATTTCGCTCGCCTTACTCAATCCTCCAGGACTCTGGGGAGAGCATGGCGTGGATATTGTCTGCGGCGAAGGTCAGCCGCTGGGTGTTCCTCTGGCTTCAGGCGGTCCATATTTCGGTTTTCTATGCACTCGTATGGAGCATGTGCGCCAAATGCCGGGGCGTATTATTGGCTGCACGGTCGATAAAGAAGGTAAAAGGGGTTTTACACTCACCTTACAAGCGCGCGAGCAGCATATACGTCGCGCTAAAGCCACATCAAATATATGTACTAATCAAGGGCTTTTGGTTACCGCCGCCGCGATTTATATGAGTCTACTCGGTGCTGACGGTCTAAAGCGCGTCGCTCAACAATGTTTTTTTAATACTCATGAACTCCTACAGCAACTAACACAAATACCGGGGGTAAAACAGGCGGTTAGTGCACCGTTTTTTCATGAAGTACTTATTCAAATACCGCAAAATACAACACACGTATTAGCACAATTAGCAACTGCAGGCATCGCTGGTGGCTATGAGATAACGCCACACTATTCCCAATATCAAAATAGTATGTTGGTCTGTGCTACGGAAATGCGAACTCAGGCTGAAATAACTCACTTTGCCGCAACTCTGGGCGCCATTCTACACAGGGGTGATTAATATGTTTATTATTAAAACGAATTATATTGAGCCTATAACCGAAGTAGATAAATATTTATCCGCACATCGAGAATTTCTGGATTATTACTATAAGCAGGGATTATTGCTTGCCTCAGGTCCTATGAAGCCACGCACTGGGGGCATTATCATCGCTATGACAACCGATCGCACCTATTTAGAGTCGATTTTTCAAAAAGATCCTTTCTATCTGGCAGAAATTGCTGAATATGAATTTATTGAGTTTACCCCCGTAAAACATTGTGATGAATTAAAAGACCTCATTCTGCAAAGGGAAGGAAAATTATGTTAATTTTTGAAATATCCCAAAATGAACGCAGTGCTCATGCACAAGCCCCAATAGTAAATGACCAAATCCAATATGACATTCCCGAGCAGTTTAGGCGCAAAGAAGCGCCGCGCTTACCGGCGTGCTCCGAATTGCAAGTGGTCCGCCATTACACGCGCTTATCCCATAAAAATTTTGCCATAGACAGCAATTTTTATCCTTTGGGCTCCTGTACAATGAAATACAATCCTCGTGGCGTCCATAAAGCAGCATCTCTTCCGAATTTCATAAGTCGTCATCCTTTAGCTCCCACGGAAAACAGCCAGGGATTTTTAGAACCCCTTTATCATTTGCAAGAATACCTGGCAGAGATTACCGGAATGGCAGGGGTCTCTCTAACCCCCATGGCAGGCTCGCAAGGGGAATTTGCAGGGGTTGCGATGATTAAAGCATACCACCAATCACGTGGTGATACTGCACGTGATGAAATGCTTATTCCTGATGCCGCACATGGCACTAATCCTGCATCCGCTGTCATGTGTGGTTTTAAAATTGTTGAAATCAACACTGCAGCCGATGGGGATATTGACCTGGAGGAATTGAAAAAGAAATTAGGTCCTAAAACTGCCGGGATTATGCTTACTAATCCCTCAACCTTAGGCTTGTTTATGCGGCAAATAAAAGAAATTGCCGCTTTAGTCCATCAGGCTGGCGGTCTCCTTTACTATGACGGCGCGAATTTAAATGCTATTTTAGGAAAAGTTAGACCAGGGGATATGGGCTTCGATGTCATGCACTTAAATCTCCATAAAACCTTTGCTACACCTCACGGTGGCGGCGGCCCAGGCTCAGGCCCTGTCGCTGTGAACAAGCGTTTACTGCCGTTCATGCCGATGCCAATCGTTAAAAAAACGACCGCTGGTTACCAATGGGCAACGGCTAAGGACTATCCACAAAGTATTGGTCGTTTATCCTGTTTTATGGGGAATGCAGGGATTTTATTGCGCGCTTATTTTTATATTCGTGTTTTAGGCAAAGAAGGTTTGCATCGCGTATCGGAATACGCAACACTTAATGCCAATTATCTGCTGCATAAGCTCACTGCAGTAGGCTTCACCGCACCGTATCCACAACGGCGTGCATCTCATGAGTTCCTCTTAACTTTAAATCCTGAGAAAAAAAACTACGGCATAAATGCTATGGATTTTGCTAAACGGCTCTTAGATTATGGCGTACATGCTCCGACAACTTACTTTCCTTTACTGGTACCCGAATGTTTTCTTATTGAGCCTACGGAAACGGAAAGTAAAGAGGAGTTAGATAATTTTGTGTCAATCATGAAAACCGTCCTCGATGAAATCCAAAGTAACCCGCAGTTGTTGCACAATGCACCACACAATATGCCGGTAAAAAGATTAGACGATGTTAAAGCAGCTCGCGAACTGAATCTAAATTATTTTGCAAATCACGAATAATTCATCTAGTGCATGAAAGATATTTGCTTTCATGCATTTTTATTCTCTCACTATGCTCGTTTTTTCAACTATACTCTTGTTGAAGGAGCAGAATTTCAGGAAGAAAAAATTCAATCGTTCCATGTGAGATTACCGACAATGAAAAAGACCCTAATTATCCTGATGATTAAATTACTTTTAAAGAAAAAAGTAATTACCTTCCTGAGTAGAGTGCTCAAACGCGGTCTCGCTTAATTCCAAATTAATTAATTATTGATGCCTATGAATTTAGACTTATTGGATTCATTAAATGAACCATTTAATGAAGAGATAGCGCCGCAAGCCTACATTTTACATGCGTTTGCACAAGCGCAAGCGATTACGCTACAAACCGAGCTAGAGGAGATTATAAAAAACGCCCCTTTTCGCATTATGTCGACACCTACAGGTTTTCCACTTTCTGTAGCCATGACTAATTGTGGGCAATGGGGGTGGATCACGGATAAGCAAGGCTATCGCTACAGCGCCACGGACCCTCTAAGCGGGAGAAAATGGCCACCCATCCCAGCATCCATGTATGAACTGGGGCGAGCTGCAGCTCAAGCCGTAGGTTTTGAGAATTTTCAACCGAATGCCTGCCTTATTAATCGCTATATTCCTGGTGCGAAAATGTCATTGCATCAAGATAAGGATGAACGGAACTTCCAGGCACCTATTGTTTCCCTATCCTTAGGCTTGCCTGCAATTTTTTTATTTGGGGGGTTTAATCGTACCGATAAAAGCAGCCGCTATCGGTTACAGCATGGTGACGTGGTTGTTTGGGGCGGCGCCTCACGACTACGCTATCACGGTATTTTGTCCCTAAAAGATGGGTTTCACCCCAAATTGGGGCGCTGTCGTATTAATGTGACCTTGCGACAGACGGACTAATCTGCTTAGGTTGTTCCAGATGGGGCATTACCTAAAACATATCCTAAAGGGGAAAGCACTGGAATTTCATCGCAGATTGCTTTAAATAGGGCTAAAGTAGGTAAAGCGAATAGAATACCTACAATTCCGAGTAGTGAGGCCCCGAAAATTAGACCAAGAATTGCAGCAAATGGATTAATACTAACTTGGTTGCCCACAATATTTGGCGTCAAAAAATTGCCCTCGAGAAATTGGACCACCATAAAAACACCCAGTACTCCTAAGGGATACCATAAAGAGTCACGCGTTAAAAATACAAAAATCATGGGAAGCAAAGAGCCAATGAGAATACCGACATAAGGGATTAACGTAAGTACTGCGGCCATAACGCCGAAAACAATGGCATTATTGATACCAAGTATTATCAAGCCTAAAGAGTTCAATACGGCAATAATCAAAATAATAAGAAATAAACCGAGCACATAATTTTTAACGACTTGGGGCATTTTTCTCACGATGCGTTTTAAAATGAGGTGATTTTTTTCATCAACAATTTTAAATAAAAAAGTAATTAAAAAACGGCGGTAATATAAGATAAAAATCAAAGCAATAATAAAAATAACTAAAGAGCTAAAAAAATTCGTGGTAAAAGCCAGGGTGTTATTAATAAATGACGCACTATTTTTTAAGGCACTGGTATAAAATTCTTTGAGTAAAGATGTTTGCTCTTCGACACTAAATCGCAATGTATCCGTAATCAGATGTTGGACTTTGCCTAAAATCCCCGTGTAACTGACTTTAATCGAATTCAGTGAAAAATCCATGGCACTGACCTGAAATGAAAAAAAGAATAAAATACCTGAAAGGGTTACGATAAGTAACACCACACACAAAATAGCACTGGCTAATCGTGGAATACGTAAACATTCCAATCGCGAAGCTAAAGGCTGTAGGGCCAAAGCAAAAATAAAAGCCGCCAGTAAAGGACTAACAATACTTTTCGCAACGACTAAACCATAACAGGTCATAAGGAGACTTGCGACTATATAAAAATAACGGCGGAGTGCGTTCATATCTTCTCACGAAATAAATTGCTTAAACATAGCCTTTTTTCACCTGAAAGAACTAGGTGCAATTTGGGCTTATAACCATTTTTTCTTTTTAAAATAACGATAAGGCAACCATGCTGACAGCACCATGAACGATAATGCAAGTGGATAGCCAATATGCCAACTGAGCTCTGGAATATGGTTGAAGTTCATACCATAAATACTGGCAATCAAGGTCGGGGGCAAAAAGACTACTGCCGCTACCGAGAAAATTTTAATGGTGTTATTTTGCTCGATATTAATCATTCCTAAGGTAGCATCCAGAAGAAAATTAAATTTGGTGGAGAGAAACGTTGCATGTTCACGTAACGCAGTCACATCCTTATGGATAATGGTTAACGAGACCCGATTATCTTTCTCGAGATCATTACCATAGGCTTGTTCTAGATAGGTGATAAGACGCGTTAGCGAGACTAAACTTTCGCTGACTTTCGCTCCTAAATCGCCATTGGTGCCAAT
Source organism: Legionella sp. (assembly GCA_017306715.1). Taxonomy (GTDB): domain Bacteria; phylum Pseudomonadota; class Gammaproteobacteria; order Legionellales; family Legionellaceae; genus Legionella. The sequence goes on from JAFKHV010000034.1 coordinate 6,807, forward strand.
ATATTGCAATAATCTTTTGAAATTCGTTTCCGCAGTTTTATCTGCAGTCGGATGATGATGAAAAATGAGTTGAGAAATCTCATCACACTGATTACTTATTTTTTCCAAGATGTCCGCTAGGCGCTCTACTACTGCATCAAGCAGATCAATGAATAAAGAGTGGGCGGTATAATTTGTGCTTGTACTCCGGATTAATTTACTTTGAAATAGTTTAAACGCGTGTAATTCAATATACCGTAAGGTCACTAAGGTTTTATGGGTTAATATAAAGGTAACGACGTCATTTTTAACTTGCGGTAAATCAGAGAGCGCAACCAGGGTCGCAGTCATAAAGACTACCCTGTTTTCAGTATACAACCGACTGGAAGGTTCAATTTCCTCAACTTCTTTTTTGGTGGGAATTTCAATATTTAAATCATGCTCTACCAGCTGCTCTTCATCCTTGGTCGGTGACAACAGATCAACCCATAAAGCATTGGACAATAGATGTCTATTGTATTCATTTAAGGTATCCATCTGAATACCCTTATCCGTTAAAGAATAAATAATAACCATAACTCGGACTCCGGTGCGTGCTTAAAGCCTGGTTATAATGGGCTATTATTCGCTTAAAGAGAAGATTTACGTTAATATTGCATTTATTTTACGAAAATTACTATGTTTATTGCAATAATTATACCCGCGCGCTTTTCTTCAACGCGTCTGCCGGGTAAACCCCTTGCGCTAATTAATGGACAAACAATGCTCTCCCGAGTTGTACGCATTGCACGAGCTGCAGTTGCAGGCCTGGAAGACATTTTAATCACTGTAGCGACCGATGATGAGCGCATTTTGGCGCATTGCCAGGAACTCGGAGTGGCAGCCGTTATGACCTCATCAAATACACTAACTGGCACAGACCGTGTTGCTGAGGCAGTCACCCAATTATCACGCGCCCCAGATTTCATTTTAAATCTTCAAGGAGATGCTCCGCTTACGCCTCCAACTGTACTCCGCGCAATGATTGATGCATTTATACACACTCCCTGCGATGTAATTACCCCCGTCGTGCAACTAAGCTGGTCGGAATTAGATAAACTACGTCTCAACAAGCAGAGAACGCCTTTTAGTGGTACTACGGCCACCTTTGACTCAAAGAGCGGCCAAGCTTTCTGGTTTAGTAAGCAAATCATTCCCGCAATAAGAAACGAAGAAGAACTAAGGCTGCAAAGTAATCTGAGCCCGATCTATCGCCATATTGGCTTATACGGGTATACACAGGCAATGCTTAAGCAATTTGTGCAATTACCTGAAAGTGCATTTGAAAAACTTGAAGGCTTGGAACAGTTAAGGATTCTGGAAGCGGGTTATCGAATTCGCTGCGTTCCTGTAAGCTATAAAGGGTATGCTAATATGTCGGGCGTTGATAGTCCAGAAGATATTCTGCGCGCAGAGGAATTGATTGCAGCATACGGTGAGCTGTTGCCATCAGGAGCGACATCATGACCCGGTTAATTATTGCTCGGCATGGGAATACATTTGCCCACGGCGAAGAAGTAAGGCGTGTGGGTCGCACCGACATCCCTTTAGTCCAAAGTGGTCTTGAGCAAGGCTATCGCTTAGGTATTCATTTATTACAACAACAACTTCTTCCGGATGTTCTTTTTACCTCAACCCTACAGCGTACCCAACAAACCGCCATGCACGCACAAGCAAGCATGGGAACCAATTTACCGCTACACCCGCTAAGTTTATTCGATGAGATTGATTATGGTATTGATGAAAATCAGCCGGAGACACTCGTGCGAGCGCGACTAGGCGAAGAGGCTTTGCGTTTGTGGGAGACCCAAGCAATAGTTCCTGCAGGTTGGCAGGCAGATCCAGAGCAAATCCGCACATCGTGGTTTTATTTTGCACAAAAAATAGTAACAGAATATCCGCAAAAAACTGTTTTAGTCATCACCAGTAACGGGATTGCACGTTTCGCTCCCTATTTAACTGGCGATTATCTCGCATTTTATCAGAAACATTCTTTAAAACTTGCGACAGGGGCTTATGGTCACTTTGAGTTTCAACCAACGCAAAAAAATTGGTCGTGCGTGTCCTGGAATATCCGACCTTAATAATTCAACTGTCTGCTTCCTCAATTATTACTCTAGAAAATAAATACCCGCTTGACGCGGGTATTATTGGAAGATGAATTAATTTATTTTGAAATTATCCGACATGAGCTAAGCGACGATCATTTTGGTGAATCGAACTTTTCACTAAATCATCATGCGGAGGTAAATTAGGCGCACAATTATGGAAGGTGTGTTTGGCTAAAGATGCATCAATAGCTGCCTTGGTGATATCAAACTCAACAAACCCCTCTTTATTTTTAAACGCACGAAATTTATCGGTCGCAAATTGTTCACAATGAGCAAGGGTTTCATCATCACACAGTGAAAATTTAAGTAAATAGTGCTGTTCCATGGCACCATTGGACTGTGTCGAAGTATAGGTTTTGCCGTAAATAATCTCATCTGCAGGCGCACAGAAAAAATAGCCATTAACAAACTTATTGTTGATGTATTCATCTACTTTGATGAAACGCGCTTCACCATAAGTTAAACCCGCAAGCTTGGTATTATGGGATGTTTGGTGAACTTCGAAATTGTGCACCTCGGCCTTACTGTGTACGGCTGCAGTAAATCCTAAAAACAGGCTAAAAAAACATATAACTAATCTCTTCATAATAATAATTCCTTTAACCTACATGAGCCAAAAATCGATCACTAACATGGATCGATTGCTTCACTAGCTGATCCATATGCGCATTGGGCTCACAAGGTTGATAATTATTCTTAATTGGCGAAGCATCCACTTTAGCCTCATGCTGATCATTTTCAAGGTAGCCATCTAAAGTACTAAAGGTTAGATATTTATCTGTGGCAAATTCCTGACAATCGACCAGACGATCATCCTGACAAAGAGAAAACTTGATGAGGTGATCTTCATGAAACGGAAGTTTGCTTGGAGGAAGTTTATAAGTTTGATCGTATAAAGCTGCGCCATTACGCGCGCAAAAATAATAACCTGAGCGAAATTTATGATTGACGTATTCATTAATGAGCACCATACGTGCTTCATTTGGCTGCAGACCGCTAAGTAAGACTTTGTGGTTCACTGGTGTACCAGGATTTCCCGCAATCACTAAGGCCGGGATGAACAATCCTAATATGGTATAAAACATTTTCATTCGTTTCTGACTCCTAAATTTTTCGTTTGTTGCAGCAGGATAAATGTCTGCGTCCCATGACGAAACTTGCTTTGTCAAAAGCGCGTACCATTATATCCCAAATTTACTCGCAAGCGCGAGTTATTTATAAAATAACCTCCAAAATTATCATTTTTTAGTCAATTTGAACCGTTTCTTTTAATTTTCGCTGCAGCGATAATTGCAACTCCAAGCGATTCATCAGTTCACATAATTCTTCTTCAGGGGCGCTACAGGTGATCCGCATATACCCTTTTTGCGGCGAAACACCGAAATAGGATAAGGGTGCAATCATGAGATGTTCCTGAACCAAAAGATAATAAGCCAGCTCCTCATCCGTGGTTACTGCTTCGCCCTTTTGTAAAATATATTGCGCTTTAGGTGGTAAAGGTCGCCCAAATAATTCATGTAGATCAGCTAAAACATAAAAGGCACCTTGCACCCTATAATCCGGATCCGGCATTGCTGCATCCATCTCAATTAACCTTCGCTGTACGTAATCTACTTTTTTTTGATAATAGGTTTGTAATCGCTGCTGTTCGTTTGTATCAAAATGCATCATCGTCTGGGCATACGCGAGTTGTGCCGAACGCGGAGCATGAATAAAGTAACTCATGTTGCGATAAACCATATCTTGCATTAAGTTAAGGCAAAATGCCATTAACATGGCCATACGCTCCCCAGCAGCAGATAATGCCTTGGTCGCCGAACGCAAAACGACCATGCGTGGCTGCAAATCGGGTGCTAATTGCAGCAACGATACTGCAGGAACATAACTCATTTCTATATATGCTTCATCGATGATAATGTATAACTCGGGGTATTGGCGCAGAACCTCCGCGATGCGAGTCATCTCCTCGACAGGGATAACTGTTCCCAGGGGGTTGGATGGATTGCACATTAAAAGCGCTTTAGGTAAACCGCCATCGATTTGAGCCCGACTATAAGCTTCTTGAATACTTGTTTTTAAAGTAGCGGCAGTAAACTGATAACCCTTGGTTTTCATAACCGGTATCGGGTGTAACCGATGCATTGGGTTAGTGGCATAAACACCATGGTACGGAAGGGGTGTGAGAACACGATAGCCCGGTATTTCTGAAAAATAACTGTTTAGCGTATCAAAAACTACTCTTAGCGCGCCAACCCCGCCCACAGTAAACAAAATATTGTCGGCATGAATACGGGTTTGATACCAACGCGTCATGCTCTCTGCCATTAGAGTACGCGGGTATAAATCGCCATGAGGATTGCCATAATCAATCGCTTGCTCGCTTACCGGGTCGGGACCATTCGTTGTCTGGGTGAATTGTTGCCAATAATCAAGATATGCGGCCACGGTAGTCGAATTCACCGGATAGGTCGGTTTACCCAAACCCGCTAATATAAATTTTTTATCCCTGAAGCCATTGTTTTTTTCTTGCTCTTCTTTTATTTTATTAGCCCACAAGGAAAGTAACATTAATTTTTCGATTTGCTTAGCAGGCAGTCCGTTTGGTGTTAACATAATCAATCAGCCTTGTATTATGGGCAAATAATGTACCAATTATTTAAATAATTGTCAAACTCTTTATCAGCTCGGTAAAGTAACGTTATTTTCAGACACACGGATTAGGAAATAAAATGGATAATGAAGAAATAACGATATTAAAACAAACCATCCACAATTTAGAAAATCAAGTCGCATTACTTGAAGATGAGCGATTCCAATTAAAAAACCTCCTTAACCACATTCCAGGTGATCTCTATTGGAAAAATAATGAAGGGGTGTGGTTAGGAGTGAATCAGCATTGCGTGAACAGTCTAAAACGCATGGGTTTTATACATCAAGGCTTAGAAAGTGAGATTTTAGGTAAAAATGATTTTGAACTATTTAATCAAGCTTCTGCCGAAATATACCGTAAAAATGATGTATACGTGATAAAAAATGAAGCAACCCTGTCCCGAGAAGAAGTGACACAACTACCCAGTGGTGAACAGGTTACTCTACTCTCAAATAAAAGCCCCATGCGCGACCGACGTGGGCAAATCATCGGTATTGTAGGTAATACTGTAGATATCAGCTCGCTCAAGCGTATTGAAGCAGAATTAAAAGAAGCTAAGGAACATGCGGAGGCCGCCAGCCGTGCAAAAACCGAGTTTTTATTTAACATGCGTCATGATATCCGCACCCCATTATCGGGGATTGTTGGCTTTTCGGAAATTATCCATGCTGAAAGCCAGGAACCCAAAATCAAAAAATACACGCAAAGCTTAGTCGCATCCAGTCATGCCTTGCTCCACCTTATGGATGAGGTTCTGGAAGCGGTTCGCATTAATGCCGGTGAAATACCTCTCTTAAAAAAGAAATTTGATTTAGTGCAATTGAGTAATCATTTACGTGATTTGTATCAGCCCCGTGCGCATGAAAAGAACTTAAAGCTTATTTTTAATTTTGATAAGCGCTTACCGCGTTATGTTATTGGTGATAAAACTCGGCTCCATCGTATCGCCTTGGAGCTCCTCGGCAATGCTTTAAATTTTACCCACAGTGGCTCAGTACAGTTAAGTATGGAGTTAGCTAGAGAAGAACAACGTAATTTGGTCTTAAGATTAAAAATAAGTGATACGGGAATTGGCATCGCCAAAGAAAAACAGGAAGATATTTATTTGCAATTTAAACGGCTTACCCCTTCCTACGAAGGCTCGTATAAAGGCATAGGACTTGGGCTTTATACGGTGAAACAATTTATCGAGGAATTAGATGGTGAGATTTATGTAGACAGTGAGCTGGAACAAGGCACTGAGTTTACCTGCCTTATTTCCTTACAAAAACCCTTATTAGATGAACCTGTAGAGGCCATTGAACATGAATTTATTGCAAAAACTAATTTTTTAGAAAAGTATCAATCAAGCTTGGAGAAAGGTATTCAAGTATTGGTTGTGGACGATCACCCCATAGCGCAATCAGTAGCCAAATCCTTATTATCTGCACTGTGTTGCCAAGTGGACGTAGCATACTCTGGGCATGAAGCCATCGCGAAAGTACAGCAAAAACACTATGACCTGGTATTCATGGACATCGGTTTAGGCGAAGGAATGGATGGATATGAGACGACGATGCATATAAGAGCCTTGTCAAAAAACAAGCAACGGGTGCCCATTGTCGCACTGACAGCTCACCTCATTGACGCACATCGCCAACCCTGCATCGAGGCAGGAATCGATGCGGTATTAAATAAACCATTGACTCAAGGTCATGCTCTTCATATTTTGCAAAATTTTGTCCTTGCACATAGAGCCTCCTCAGTAAGCCATTATTGTGGTGCCAATGCCTTCATCATGAATGAGAGCAAATTATTCTCGTTAACTCGGTTTGATCTACTCAATGAAGAACAAGGTTTACACAATTGCGGCAGCGCAGACATTTTAATGAATTTATTAACTTTAATGGCAAACGACGAGTTACCCGCAGATTATCAGGCGCTACAAATCGCCTTTAGCCAGCGCAATTTCCAAGAGATTGGCAAAATAGCGCATAAAATTAAAGGAGCTGCCATTTATATCGGTACGACACGTTTGCGTTATGCCTGCGAATATTTTGAACAACAGCAGCTGCATCAAGATGATCATTTGCTTGTGCAACGGTATGAGCAACTTCTAAAAACAATGAATGAAACCTTATGCCATATTAAAAAGCGACTGAAAGAACCGGAATGGGTATGAAAAAATTTTATTTTTCCGCTTAAGGAAGGTTGGCAAAGAGATGAAGCTGTAAATTTAATATATAACCATGCTTTAAGCAGTATTCAGCAGCATACTCATGATTGCGTTGATTTGCTTCACGGTCCAGGAGTTCATCCTCCCAAAAACTAATACGCTCATTAATCTCTGAGCGTTCGTGTATTGATAAATTATGTTGGGTATCCCGCGCCCATTTAGCGCGCTGCGGTTCTTTTTTATAAAGATTCATCGGGCTGATGAAAACAGGCCTTCCCGTTTTTCTTGCCCAGTCAGCCACCCAAGAAGGGATCTCACTGTATGCGCTAAACCGTGGGTCTCCCGGATGAGCCATAACAAATTTAAGACAATCTGCGCGCTCGAGTACTTTTCCTTGGGGCTGTAGATAACGAATCGCTATTCCCTTTTGCTCCAGGCATTTAGGGCTGATAACAAGCGTCGTTTCTTGCGGCAGCTGCGGTAGAAGTATGCTCCCGTTGGATTCAATTTGTTGGAATTGGAATTTATTTTTCGCCAACGTCAATAGTTCAATCACCTGTTCTTGCAATGAGGGCTCACCCCCGGTGATGACCAAACCGATGGTCTTCCGCTCCCCCTGAGCCCAGGAAGGAACGGGAAGAAAGCGTTCCTGATAAAATTGAGCAATGATGGCTTCGGCTTCTGCAAGAAGTGCTGAAGACTCAAACCATTCTCCCTCTTCGAAATAAGTATCACAGAAAGAGCAGGACAGATTACATTTTGCCAAACGAATAAAATATGCGGGATGCCCGCGGTATGGTCCTTCGCCTTGCAAGGTGTAAAAACGGCTCGTAACCAGTAATTTGCCTGATGAGGCCTGTTTGAAATAGGATTTGCCGCTTTGTTGATTGGTACCGAACATCAAAAGCTACATCAATAGTTTCTATGATTCGATTGTATCATATTTTATCGCGCACGAGCAGTCTCTACTCAAGAATGGGATTGCTCACTATAACCAGATAAATGACCACGAAGTTTACACTATGTTGCTCCCATGTTAACCCTTGGTTTTTCCTCGATAAAAAGTCTTTGCGTTCCCCAAAAAATGCGTTATAACTCTTTGACTGATTCAAGGATTGATAGATCAGTGTGAGGGCAGCATTTGATTTGCGTAGTGCTGGATTATGTTTTTTCACGGAGTGAGAAAATGAACAGTAAAGTATTTTCGCAACGTTTCAATCGCGAATTGGCGACATTGGGTTTTCCGGAAGATTTAGCTGAAAAAATAAAGGCCGTATCCAAAGTATTTGACGTCTCCCGTCATTTAGCTAATTCCATGATCTTTGGTCACACATTGCCAGATATGGAAAAATTGGATCGCATTGCAGCTATTCTGGAGGTTTGCCCAGATTGGCTCAGTGGTGTCACTGACCGCAAAAAAGCCTATTCGGTACGTGAAACAGTAGAAAACGAGGCTTAAGCGTCTAAGGGTTAGAGTGTCGCGCTCTAACCCTCCCAGGCAAATTATCATCCCATTTGAGCTAAATGCTAAAATTAATGTATAATAATCACATGCTGCGCCCGAGCAGCGGTTTGCACATTAACTCGTTCCTGCAAACATTGAATTTAATCGCAGGGTTTTAACATCATGGAATGCTTAAGTTTTTGTATCGCCAAAGCTATCGATTTATCCCGAGTGGATAATCATTTTAAGAACAATACCGAATTTAATTCTTTAAAGACGCGAGATGTTCTTAAAATTTCACCTATAAACCATCCTCATCATACTATTTATATTTTTAAAAATGGTACTGTCGTCTCCTGGGGCATTAAACGCTATCAGATAAATGATTACCTGGCTTCCATTAAGAAACTCATTGATAAACCGGTTTCACTGCAAGTGCATGATGAGTTCCATTTTCAGTACAGTGATAAAACCTCCATCGAGCCACATGATTATTTTGATGTCGATTGCTTAAGCATTGAAGCAGAGAGTGATGAGCTTAAGTTAAGCCTTTCCTATGGTTTCTCACAATCGGTCAAATTACAATATTTCGAAACCATCATTGAAGCGCTTATAGAAAAATACAATCCTATGATCCAAAACCTTTCTCATCGGGGTGAAATGGATATTAGTCGTACGCAAATTCAACAGATAATCGGTGAGATTTTAGGTGCAAAAAGTGAGATGAATCTGATTAGTAATTTCCTTTACCACCCTAAATATTTTTGGCAGCACCCAACACTTGAGCAGCATTTTGCGATGCTTGAGCGCTATTTGCATATCCAAAGGCGCGTTAATGCATTAAATCACCGACTGGACACCTTAAATGAAATTTTCGAAATGTTTAATGGCTATCTTGATAACCGCCATGGCCATAATCTGGAAATCATTATTATTGTCTTAATTATAATGGAAATTATTGTTGCGGTGCTCAATATTCATTTTTAATTCATAGTTATCGATATGTGTGCAATGTGCTATTCTATAAGAAAAGAGTTTTTATAGATGGCCTATGATAAGCACAACGAATCAGCTCAATGAGCAACAACTAAAAGACCTGGAAGCCCTTAGAGCCATCTGCAAAAAAGCCGATGGTAGCATTCCAAATTTGTATATGCATTTGCTGGTACAACCACGAACCCTCCCGACCATCCTATTATACTATCGAGCCCAACAATTGATTGGCTTTTTAAGTGTTTATTTTTTTTATGATGATGCGGTGGAAATTGCATTACTCGTACACCCTGAAGAACGCCAACAAGGGATAGGAAAAAAATTACTGCAAACAATACTCCCTTTAGTCGTTGAGCATCATTACGCTAAAATCATTTTTTCAAGTCCTGCTCACTTGAACAATCGCTGGTTTAACTCGCTCGGATTTGTTTATCGTCATAGTGAATACTATATGGAGCGTAATAACCTTAATCCGCTGCTAGACTCACTGAAATCATTAAGTTTTCGTACGGCTAATTTTGCGGACATACCGCAACTGTGTCTGCTGGATGAAGCATGTTTTCATAAAACTCATGCTGAGCTTGAACCCCGCTTTATGCATATATTAAGCGAGCGAAATTATCAGATTATCCTGGCATTTGAGAATGATAAATTGGTAGGTAAAGCGCATTTGCGCTGGCAAAATCATGGTGCTACCTTATCCGATATCGCAGTTTTTCCTAAAAAACAGGGTCAAGGCTTAGGTACCGCGTTAATCACCTATTGCATCAATTACGCTTTAAGTGAAGGTAAGCCTGAACTTAATCTCGATGTTGAAACCCATAATAAAAAAGCCCTTGAGCTCTATACGCGGCTCGGTTTTTTAACGCAAAACGCCTGTGATTATTGGATGATTGATATTGAAAAAATTCACCAATGGGTTAACTCCTAACCTACTGAAGGAATTGTAATTCTGATTCACCTATTCTTTAAAACTTGACAAAGTTTCAACCACACCTTTAGTATTACGCCCAAAGCTTAAAAGTCAATTATCAAGGACATGGAATGAAGAAAAGGGTAGTCATAACCGGCATGGAAATCACGTCCTCAATTGGGACAGGCTTAGAAAAGTTTTGGCAGGCTGCTCAACAAGGCCAAAGTGGTATAAAAAAAATTCAAGGATATGATCCAACCCCTTATCCCACCCAAATCGGCGGAGAAATCACTGACTTCTCTCTTGACAACCTACCCCAATTCAATAAGACGCGACGCTATTCTCGCGCTGCTCAATACGCATTTTACTGCGCTCATAATGCCATTAAGCAAGCAAATATCGATTCCACATTATTACAAAATGCCGGAACCTATATCGGTAGTGGCATGGGGGGGTATTCTGAAATTGAGAGTATTTATCAGACCATGCTGAATGATAGTTGGAAAAAAATTCCCGCGCTAAGTATCATCCGCGTCATGCCCAACTCCATTGCCAATCACATAGCAATTGAATTTGGATTAAGTGGTCCTAACTCAACCATTTCGAACGCATGTATTTCCTCAGCAGAGGCAATCGGCACTGCCTATCAACAAATTGTTCAAGGAAGGATAACCACGGCATTATGTGGTGGTACCGAATCGTTATTATGGGAAGCGGTAATGGCTACCTGGTGTAAACTCAAAGTGATGTCTACACGTAATGAAGAACCTCATAAAGCGTGTCGTCCCTTTGATTTAGAACGAGATGGTATGGTGATTGCCGATGGAGCTGGGGTCCTTATTTTGGAGGAGTTGTCTCAAGCCCGCGCGCGCGGCGCAAAAATTTATGCTGAAATTATCGGTTATGGTACCAGCTGTGATGCCTTTCATGTAACAGCACCCAGCTCCGAAGGCCAACAACGCGCCATTCATTATGCCTTGGATGATGCGCGCGTTTCTGCCAATGATGTCCATTACATTAATGCCCATGGCACCGGTACTCCCCTTAATGACAGTGTGGAGACGCAAACCATAAAAGCCATTCTAGGCTCACGAGCCTATGACGTTCCAGTTACAGCGCAAAAATCCATGACGGGACATGCGATTGGCGCTGCAGGCGCTATGGAAATTATTGCCACCGCTTTGTGTCTACAGCAAGATAGATTACTTCCCACTATTAATTTAGAAACTACAGATCCGGAATGCGATCTCGATTATGTTCCGAACAAAGCACGCTCACAATCTATTGGTATCGCCTTATCGAACCATTTTGCTTTTGGTGGCGCCAACGCAGCACTTGTTTTACGAAAATACATTGATTAACAGGGGGCAATAAACTCTGGTTAATTTTTGATATTCGCTGTATCGCATCATAGATGCGATACATAATTCTGCTAACCAAATCATTCTTAAAATAAAATCATCTATAATATGAATAAAAGCGTTACCATACGAGAGGACTCTGATGCGCTTGTTTCATAATATTTTGTTCGTGAGCCACGGAAGTGCTCGTGATGAACCCGCTTTAAAAGAGGCACTTTTCCTTGCGCACAAAGAACATGCACAGCTAACTATTTTGCTCGTAGGACCTGCGTTTCCGGACTTGTTTCAGGAGCAACAGTCTTCCTATGAAGCATTTTTGATAGAGAAAACCTTAGCTACCATTAATAACCTAAATGCCGAGTTATCGCATCATTCACTGTCACCGCCAACGATTGAAATCCTGTGGGATAACACCCCAAGCATCCGCATTATTCAACATGTGCTGATGAATCATTATGACTTACTGATTAAAGCTGCCGAAAATACCTCTCAGAAACGAGGCTTTAAAGCTTTGGACATGGCACTCTTACGGAAATGCCCATGCACATTATATTTACATCGTCCCTTTAAAAATAAACAAAAAATTCATATTGCGGCTGCGGTTTCAACGGAATTTGAGAATCAGACCGGCCATGACTTATCGCTGAGTTTATTAAAATTAGGGCAAATGCTCACCCAAAGTTATGACGGAGATTTTTGTGTTATCTCCTGCTGGGATTATGTTTTAGAGAGCTTTATGCGCCGCAGTGCCTTTATTGACATCAACAATCAAGATATTGATACCCGCGTAACCGAGACACAAAATGAACATTATCTAAAATTGCATGAATTAATGACCGAGGCAAAACTCAAGGTTCAAGTGAATACGATGCATTTAAAGGGAGATCCCATTGAGTTAATCCCGCATACCGTAGCACAACAAGATATTGATATTCTAGTTATGGGGACTGTTGCCCGTACAGGTCTCTCCGGTTTTATTATCGGAAACACCGCAGAAAATATTCTGCAACAAGTGAGTTGTTCCCTGTGGTCGATTAAACCACAGGGCTTCGTCTGTCCGGTAACTTTGGATAAATAGTTTGGTGTTTTACATATGGAGCCCTACGGATTCATTAAAATCATAAGGAATCTCAAGATCGGGATCCACGCTTAAAATTAATGCGGCGAATGCATCTTGTATCTCTTGTAAAGCCTCTGGTGATTGCCCTTCAAAACGTAAAGTTAAGTATGCTGCTGTATTTGAAGGGCGAATAATGCCCCAGGCTTGCTCTGTATGAACTCGTAATCCATCAAGGGTTATAAATTCTCCATGCAAAAAGTCCGGTGCGTGCTCAATAAGCTGTTGCATGAACACTTCTTTATCTTCTTCAGCAATCTCAATTTTTAATTCCGCAGTGCTCACCGCCTTTGGAAAGTGACTAAAATAATTATGAATATTCTGCTTCTGTTTACTGAGCATCTCTAATGTGCGAGCAGCTGCATAAATACCATCATCAAAACGTAACCACCGATCATTAAAATAAAAATGTCCACAAAATTCTCCAGCAATTGCCGCATGGTTTTTAGCCATGTTCGCCATCACATGCGCCATACCGGTTTTACACATAATTGCTCGTCCTTGATGCTCTAAAATAGATTTGGATAAATTCTGCGTACATTTGGCGTCAAAGACCACGGCTGCTTGCGGTTGGCGTCGTAACAGATCCAGAGCAAAAGCTAACAGCAAATAATCTGAGGCAATAATAGTACCTTGTGCATCAACCACACCTAAGCGATCCCCATCCCCATCAAAAGCCACGCCCAGGTCAGCCTGGTGCTCAAGGACTGCTTGTTGTAAATCGCGTAAATTTTCCTCAACTGCGGGGTCAGGATGATGATTATTAAATACCGGTTGCACGTCGCAATATAAGGGGATGACTTCGCAACCAAGCGCGGACAGGAGTTGTGGCACAACATAACCTGCCACCGCATTACCACAATCAACGACCACGCGAAATTTTTGCGTAATAGCAACGTCCTCTTTGACACATTTGACATACTTATGAATGATTTGGTCGGTGGGGTATTGAATCAGCACCCCGCTCTCTTGTTGATCCTGAATCAGCTGCTCATCACGGATGCGCTGAAATAAAGATCGCAAACGTGCACCATAATAATTTTTGCCGCCTAAAGTTATTTTTAAACCATTATGAGAAGCAGGATTATGGCTTGCCGTGATCATTAAACCCGAGAGACATTGTAAATCATGCATTGCAAAATGCAGTAGCGGGGTTGGTACACAGCCCACATCGATGATGCGGGTACCCGTTAACAAAAGTCCTTGTATTAACGCTTGGTTAAAGCGCAGACTGCTTTCTCGACTATCGCGAGCAATAAGAATAGTATGCAATTGATAGACCTTTTGCAGCTCCGTGCCAATTGCCAAGCCCAACGTAAAGTAAGTATTCTCATTTAAATCCTCCCCAACGGCATAACGAACATCGTATTCTTTAAAAATGGATTCAGTAGGGGTAGTGATATAAAACTTACTCATAGTTAACTCCGGATAGCTCAGCAAATACGTCTAAAGAAGTGTCCGAATTCCCAATAATTTGTTGGAGGATATAATACATATTCTCCACCAGAATTTTTATGGAGTTCGGATGATAATAATCCGCACGATACTTTAAATAACCATTTAGAGATGTGCCATCATAGGTTAATTTCAAAGATAATTTGCGTGGATTATCGCCCCACAGAGGAACCTTCTCTGCTTTCGGAGTTACCGTATTTAGCGTAAAACCTGTCTTTTTAAGGTGCATCTGCAGATGTTGAAAATCAAAGGAAATTTCAGGTGTTGCCAAGTTCAGCTCTTTAATTTGCTCAGGCTGCATGTATTGATAATCCATCGCTGAAGCGAGATGATTCTGCACATAGAGCGCGGCATCAATAAAGGACATCCCAGGACTAAATTTTAAAATGACCGGCAATTCATTCGCGATATTTCCCACCGTGGTACGAAACAACTCTTTGTCTCGTCCGCCACACAGCAAGGTGATAAATGCCTCCCTGCGCTCAGTTCGATTCGCAAGAACCATTCCATACACTGTAAGCAATAGGTTCGGCAGAGTGATTTGCTTTTGTCGTGTCAGTGCTTGCAATTGTCCTAATACTTCATGGCTTATCGTTAAAGCTTCACGCGCACCGGAAGGAATTTTTTTGGGTTCCGCCTCTTCAATAGTCAGTTGCGGCGGTTGATAATTTTTTAGGGTTTTTTGCCAGTATTGTTCATACCGAGTCTGAACCCCATTCACAATACTGCCTAGTTGCCAATTTATAAATTCTTGATAAGGAACTGCGGCTGGTAAATGCTCTGACGTTGTTTTTTTCTTAAGAGCATAGACATGCAAAATATCCTGAAACAATATAAGACTACTTGAGCCATCTACGAGCATATGACTGACGCACAGCCCCCAGAGGTACTGCTTATCACTTAAGCGCAACAGGGTACTCGCTAACAAAGGAGGCACGGCTAAGTCGAATTGCTTATGCGTCATTACCTGGATGAGGCTTTCCTCCATTTTTTTACGCTGCGTAGGGGATAAATGGCTTATATCTTCATAATCCAGGCTAAATGGAACTTGTTCATGAACATATTGAAACGGCATACTCATGTACGTGTGAATACTGCCTCTTAACATCGCATGGCGCGCTAAAACTTCGCGTATCGCTTGTTCGAGTATTGCTGCATCAACTTCCCCCTCTAACTGGAAAAAATTGGTAATAACATAAGCGGGATTTTTCGGATCCTGCTGTATGTGACGCCAAATCCGCGTTTGTTGAACCGATAATGGGGTTAGACGACTATGGTCAATGACCGTCATGGGCTTGTTAGACTCTTCCTGCAATCCTTGCTCTTCGAGGATTTTTTCTTGGAGAAAAATAATCAATGCTTCTAGATTACGATTTTCGAATAAAACAGATTGCATACTTAAGGTCGGTAAAGCTAATTTTTTTTGTAATCTGCGCACAAAATCCATACCCACCAATGAATCCATGCCCAAGGATAAGAGTGTGGCATCGCCAGGCAATTCCTCATGAGCACCCAGCCGCATGACGTTTCGAACTTCCTCCTCTAGGCACGTTTTAATGGTCTCAATACTGAGCTCTTTGGGCTTAGTGATGATGTCCTCTTGGACCGTATGCGCCTGAACCGCAGGCCGAATTTTTCTAAGTAGGTGTTGATGTAATGCGGGTAATTTTAATGAAGCATCACTAAAATGATTCGGAACAACCGCTGCGCGAATTTCACCTTGGGACATTAGGTGCATCATGGCTGCAACCCCTTGCTCCTCATCTAGAGGCTCTATCCCATATTCATCCCAAGGAATATCGAGATTTTTAGTCATCCCAATTTGCTTCCAGGGGCCATAATTTATGGTCAGAACAGGTAAACCTTGGGCATGGCGATAACCGGCCAAACCATCAAGAAAGGCATTTGCTGCCGCGTAATTTCCTTGTCCTACAGAGCCCAGTAGGGAACTAATCGAGGAAAATAAAACAAAATGGTCTAATTGAGGAAATAAGTCCTGGCTTAGCTGATGTAAATTCCAGCCACCCCAAACTTTAGCCTGCAATACTTCAGCAAACTCGGACCAACCCAGATGAGGAAGTAATCCATCACGCAGTACTCCGGCAGTATGAAAAATTCCTTTAACCGGTGCTTTTAATTTTAAAGAACTTAGTCGCTGTTCGAGTTCTTCGCGGTTGCCAACATCCACCATGTAATAATTAATGTGAGTTACATCCTGAGACCACTGGTTGATTCGATTCTGCCATTCTTGAGTTAGAGGGCGGCGTCCTAGAAGAATAATTTCTTTTACTTGATGACGCAGTAACCACTGACAAAGTATGAGCCCTATTCCGCCCAGTCCGCCTGTGATTATGTAGGCACCATCGGAATTAATGGTAACGGTTTGTAATTGCGGCGGGGTTATAGGCTTTAAGTAAGCGGACCAGAGTTGTCCCTCATCCAACACCCAAAGCCCTCTGGTGTCTGGGGTATCATTCAGATACGCCAAGGCGGTAATGATTTTATCAGTTAATGGGGTTGAGACTACGTCCAGATGATAGTAAGCACGCTGTGGAAATTCCAATAAAATGGATTTTCCAAGGCCAATTAAGGTCGTACCAAAAGGATTTGGATGGTGACTTTTTTCTGAAGCCTGGTGCGTGATTACAAATAGAGGCTTAGAATGATGAGTTTGATTTTGTGCTAGATACAATAACCCCTGAAGATTTTTTTGGAGCGATTGCTGCAAATCTTTAGGCTCGAATTTTTCGCTGCTTTGATTAAAAAATGGTTCGAGTCCCCAGCAATATAAAATTCCTTCGTGATTTGGAAATTCTTGAAGTAGACGCTGATAATGCTCCGAAGAGTGTTCATTTATCTCTACTCGATTGGCATGAACGCAGTATTCCTGCCCTGAATAAACAAATACCGCCTGAGGAAAATATCGTTTGAACTGGATCTGTAATGACTCTAATACTGGATTATCGCTCCAGAAAATAAGCCAGAGGCCGGAATGTATTTTTACCGGCTCCTGAAGAGTGCTATTACCCTGCTCCCAGTGCATTTGCAATAAAGAGTGGTCGGTAGAACCGGTTTCCTGTTCTGTCACTTGGACGTCCACTGTGGGTAGTAACCAATAACGCTCACGCTGAAAAGCATAAGTTGGAAGAGGCATCCTTTGAGAATTTATGTCAAAGGGGGCATCAAAAGCAGCCCAATCAATGGCAACGTTTTTCAGATAAAGTGCTGCCAAAGCTTCAAATAAAGTTTCCCAATTATTGCGGTTTTTAGTTAGGGAGGGGAGCCACAACGCTTCATGCGCCTGAGGATGATGCTCCATCGCCAAGTTTAGCAGTAACGGTTGTGGCCCCATTTCCAGAAACACCGAATACTGGTGGTCTTGAAGCAATGTCTGTATACCCGCACTAAATTTCACAGGAGCAACAACATGATTCACCCAATACGCTGCATCAAGGGTTTCTATTATCTGGCCACTTACATTCGAGATCAGAGGAATACGCGCGGGGTGATAGCTGATGCTTTGGGTAACCTGCTGAAATTCTTTCAGCATCGGCTGCATCATTGCTGAATGAAATGCATGAGAAACAGGGAGTACGCGGGTTTTAAGACTTTGAGCCACACAAAACTGTTGAAATTCTTTGATAGCCCCCAGAGTTCCTGAAACCACAATTTGAGTAACACTATTAATAGCTGCAAGATTAATCAGCATCTGCGGATGCGCTTCTTTAAATTCATCTAAGAGATTAACCGCCAATTCCTGATTCACGTTTACTGCTAACATCCCTCCCGGTGCTTGAGCCTGCATCAATCGGGCACGCTCGGCAATTAGTTTTAATCCATCGGCCAAACTCATTACTCCGGCTATGGTCGCCGCTACATATTCACCGACACTATGACCGATAACCGCAGCAGGCTTAATTCCCCAACTCATCCACAATTGCGCCAAGGCATACTCAATTACGAATAATGCAGGTTGCGTATACTGGGTTTGCTGCAGCAAAGTCTCGGCATTATCGGCAAACAAAAGGTTCGTTAAGGGTTGAGGTAGCCAAGATTGCAAGAGCTCACTGCATAAATCCACCTGTTGTCGGAAGAAGGGATGCCCTTCATACAGGGCTTTGCCCATTTGTACATATTGCGCGCCTTGGCCAGTAAAGAGGAAGACAATACCTAAAGCTTGACCTTTGGGAATAGCAATACCCTGAGCATGATGCAATTGTGCTACAGCCTCTGCAGGATTCTGCACGAGAAGCGCCATGCGATACTCTAAGGCACTGCGTTCTACCGCTAAAGAATGACAGAGTTCAGCGAGGTTAAGCGCGGGCTGTTGTTGTAAAAAGTGGACGAGATTTACACGTTGTGCATCTAAAGCCTCCGCGCTATGACCTGAGAGGGTCAATAAATGCAGCGGGCGTTCGTTTATCTCTTCTTTTATTTTAGAGGTAAGTGGCTCAGGCTCAGAAACAATAACATGCGCATTTGTGCCGGTAAATCCAAAAGAACTGACCCCAGCAAAACGCAGTCTACCTGTATCTTTTTGCCATATCTGTCCTGATGTGGGCACCTGTGCGGGTATTGCATCCAACTGAATTAATGGATTAATTTCTTGCACGTGGAGATTTGCAACCAGGCGCTGATGCTGCAGCATCAATACCGTCTTAATGAGGCCCGCCATACCTGCGGCTGCCTCAAGATGGCCAATATTACTTTTTACAGAGCCAATCTGTAATGGGATTTTTCGCGTACCGGTGGCATACACACTTTTTAAGGCATTAAATTCAATAGGATCCCCTAAGCGGGTACCGGTGCCATGAGCCTCGATATAATCAATAGCATCCGGCTCTAACTGGGCAGCCTGTAAGCCTTTATTTAATAGTGCCTGTTGGGCTTTCGGATTCGGAGCCGTGATACCATTACTTCGACCATCACTATTCACTACGGCACTATGAATGACGGCTAAAATCCGGTCCTGATCCCGCTGGGCATCCGCCAAGCGTTTCAAAATAACGACACCACCACCCTCACTGCGAACGTATCCATCTGCTTGTGCCGCAAAAACCTGACATTTACCTTCAGGCGATAGCATGCCCGCTTGCGAGAAACTGGCACTAAGCGTCGGATCGAGTAGCGCATTGACCCCACCCACAATTGCCAGTGAGCACTCACCTCGTTGCAGCTCCTGACACGCATGATAAACCGCAACTAGAGAGGATGAACACGCTGTATCTACCGTAATCGCATGTCCTTGAGTCCCAAAAAAATAGGCAAGCCGGCCCGCTGCTGCACTATGTGCATTACCAATACCAAAATACACATTCGCATCTTGCTCCTGAAGCGCCTGTATGCGTTGCTGATAATCATGAGAGGCAATACCAACAAATACTCCAGTGGCAGTTTCTGCAAGCGACAATGGAGCGATTCCTGCATACTCTAAAGCTTGCCAGCTTAGTTCCAAAAGCAAACGATGCTGTGGATCCATGGCTTCGGCTTCTTGACGATTTATCCCAAATAACGCCGCATCAAAATCGGTAATATGGTCGATAAATCCCCCTTTTCGGGTTGCTATTTTGCCTGGTGTTCCGGGTTGTGGATCATGCCATTGTGCCGCATTCCAGCGCTCGGCCGGAACTTCGGAAATCCCGTCTTTACCGGCCATAAGTAACTGCCAAAATTCTTCAGGTGAATTAACGCCACCAGGTAATCGACAACTCATTCCAATAATGGCCATAGGCTCCTGCCCTTGGGTGGAAGAGACGGGTGTACTTGAGCCCTTTGGTTCAGCTTGGGGTTCAAGATGCTGTGCCAAAGCAGCTAGTGATGAATATTCCCACAAAAGACTCGGATTAACTGCATAGCCAAGTTCTGATTCGAGAGCACCACAAAACTGTACCGATAAACTGGAATCCACTCCATAATGAGCCAGATTCGTATCTATATTTATTTGCGCAGGCGGAACCTCTAAATGGGTTGCGAGCCAATTTTGCATCCACTGAATTAAACGATTATTCTGATGCCGTTTTAAAGGTGCAGCTACCTCTTTGCTGCGCTGCCATTGCGCGATAAGCGCAAGCTCCTCACGCTCCAAAGCCGTCCGCGTAGCACTGCGTTGCACTTTACCACTGGATGTTTTGGGGAGAGTCGCTTGCCGGATAAGGACTATTTTTGCGGGCAATAGAGGTAAATCTTCACGGCACCGCTCGAGTATTGCGTTGAAAACCTGCGGATGATCTTTCTCATGGCGATGAATTTCTTGCACCAGCACCAGCTCTAACTCACCTTGAATCTCTTGAGTAAAAGCCGCACAACCATGAGCAATTAAAGCAGGATGACAATCGTGGACCGAACCTTCAATATCTTGCGGGTATATGTTATGTCCCCGTAGAATGATCAAATCTTTCAAGCGCCCAGTGACAAACAACTCACCTTGCTCATTTAAGAAACCTAAATCACCTGTACGTAAAAAAGTTCCTTCGTGATTGGCTAATTGCAATCCAAATAGTTCTTGGCTTAATTCTGGTTTGCGCCAATAACCTTCGGCAATACTCGGTCCTTGCACCACAATCTCACCAATGGTATTGGGAGCTAATACCGCACAGGTTTGCGGGTCGATAATTTGCAGTTCATGACCTGCAGCCGCATAACCACAGCCAACAATCGCCGTTGCATCGGCATCTTCCTCATCCAAAAACCGTAGCTGACCTTGATTTTGCAAGACCTGTTTATCGACGTAGGCGATTGTCGTTTTAGTTTGTGGTGCTTTACCACTGACCATCAGCGTTGTTTCTGCCATGCCATAAGCAGGATAGCAGTGTTCCGCGTGAAACCCACACTCTTTAAAAGCGTCACTAAACCGTGCCAGGGTTTTCGCGCTCACCGGTTCTGCGCCATTTAATGCCACCACCCAATGACTTAAATCAAGCTGCTTTTTTTCCTCAGCAGTAATGGTTGTAGCACAAATGTCATAAGAAAAATTAGGCGCAGGAGCAAGCATTACCTGATAATCGCTGATTGCTTTTAACCAAATAAACGGTTTTTTAAGAAAGGTGGTTGGGGCCATTAAAATGCTGTGTAGGCCACACGCTAAAGGATATAAAATTGCCCCGATTAATCCCATATCGTGAAAAGGAGGTACCCAAGAACAAATTGATTCCATCCGTTCTTCAAACAATGTATGAATGGCACGCGTATTTGCCATGATGTTGGCATGCGTAACCTGTACCCCTTTCGGGGTCCCTGTAGAGCCTGAGGTATATTGTAAAAAAGCAATATCTTGTATGTTTATCAAATGGTCTTGAGATTTTTTTGGTTGAGTGAACTCCATTTCATCCACCGCTAATACCTTGATTTGAAATTGATATTGCTCTGCTACATTAGCGGTAGTAAGAATGAGTTCAGCCTGGGCATCATCAATAATGGCCGCAATTCGTTGTGCATGACGATTACCACGGGGAGGATACGCGGGAACTGCAATGATTCCTGCCATAAGACATCCGTAAAAGGTAATGATGTAATCTAGTCCCGGGGGCAATAATAACAGTGCCCTACTACCTGCAGTGCCCATCGTCTGCAAGGTAGATGCCATATGCTCTACTTTGATGAGCAATTCTTGATAGGTTAATGATTCTTGGGTGGTTTCATTAATAAAGGTGTATGCGGTGGTTTGAGGTTGGTTGCGAGCACGTGTTCTTAATACATCCATTAAATTGATTTGGGTTTCGGTCATAGCATTTTTTGGCTCTCATACTGACGGCTCATCCATGTCCAAGTTCCATACAATGCAGCAGTGAGCACCCTCCTATAATTGTTCATGTTTTAATCAACTATAGACCATGCACTGCAGCAAAACAAACCAATTAGAAGGTTTTTTTGCAAATTTGTTAATTTTGTTTTCTCATAAGTTAATTTTGTAGACAAAAAAAATAAAACAGATGGTTAATTAAGTACTTAGTCGGTTTATTAGATTAATTAATAATTTAGTAATAGCTCACTTTATGTCTCAATTAAGGCCTTATAGGTAACGACTCGCTCATTAATTGAAGAATAATAAATTTTAGTCCTCTATATCGAGAACCCAAATAGGAATTAAAGATTCACAATTAAATTTATAGAAGCGATATTTGCACAAAAGTTGGGTACGCCCACACGCCGAATATACTGGTTCATATAACCAAACTCCCCCACTATCTGGGTATTAAATCGATACCCCAATCCTGCGAATGCTCGGTTTTGATCGAACCCCCGATTAGGACGCCCGATAAAATTATTTTTATGTATAAAAATTTCATCACTAAATACCCAACTCCAGGTCGGATGCTGTTTCATGGGAATTGCAAATTTCAGCAATTGGCGAAAACGATAGGCAGTTTTCGGTGCATTTTCTAAAAACCGTTGCTCAGTTCGAGTTCTGCTCGTAAAAGTAAAGCGTGCGAATTTTTTAACCCAGAGTAATTGTTGCCAGATACGATCTTCTTCATAAGGACTCGTAGTTAGGGGTTTGCCGGTATAAATCCAGGCATAACCCAACCAAATGCTTAGGTCTTTTGTTAGCTCGTAACCCACGCCAGGACGTAATAAAAGTTGGGTCAAATGCGTTGTGCTTTCACCAAATCGCTCCTGGTTTTCCAACCAGTACTTAAAGCGACTACGAGCATGATCTTTCTTTTTAAAATTCCCCATTACTGTTGCATTGAACCACGTTTGAAAATCACCTTGTGTGGTTGCATTGCTATTCTGAGCGAACAAAAGGGCCAAGATGAAAAAAAAGAAGTAATTTTTTTTAAGCAAAAGAAACCTGCCTCTTAAAATAAATAACTGACGCTTATCAGTAATTCATGGGTATAAAGATGAGGTGACCCAGGACCTTGAGCTAAGGACTTGCCATCACCACCTAGATTATTTGCACCCCAATCGGCAAATTCATATCCCAATCCCAACTGCCAGGCCTGAGTAATATTTTTTTGTAATCCTGCTCCGACACTGTACGCGAAAGTGGTATCACTGTGATCCTTAAATAGGGAAAGGGTATTGTAGGCTTCGTCAAGGATAATTGTCTTGTAGTGGTAGCTGTGAGTTAATCCTAAACCAATACCACTACTAAGGTAAGGTTGAACCAGATAATGCCCAGCGTAAATTAATTTTCCCTTGAGTTCTGCGCGCACTGGCGCCACTTGATATTGATATAATGCAACGCCTGTCGCGTCATTAATCCCCAATATTCCACGAACCTGGACATCACTGGCAACACTCACGCCTACGCCAAGCTGACCAAAAACTTCAGGGCTTAAAGCATGCTGCAAACTAAACGTTATTGCGCCCACACCTATGGAGGTGCTGGAGATTTCTGGGGTGAAATGCTGGCTTTGATCGGGAAAACTAGGATATAAGATTTGCGTCCGTCCAGGATTAGTCCAGGCAGGACCACCTGCCACGGTAATTACCGCCAACCAGTCTTCAACAACTTTGTGGGCTCCCATGCTGCCCGCGAGCGTATTCATACTGAATAAGTAACTGGCTATCACGATAAGCGCTTTATACATCGTTCGTCCCTAAAGGTTTTAAAGTCATGATTTTATATCATAATAATTAAGCAATCGTGAAGTTTTTCTTTTGGTACTGTAGCGCAAGAAGAAATAATAAGCAGACACCAGCATAGCCCAACACCGTGTAAGCAAAACTATGAATACTGTCTTGGAAAAGCCTACTGGATAGATACAGAGCAACAATGGGTACCCCCATTTTAATAAGGTTCATAATGGTTGCAGCTGTGAGCTTGCATAGATTAAATTCTAAAGCGAGCAATGTGGCTGCAGGATAAATTGCCCCCAACACAAAATTCATGAGATAAAATGATAAAAACATTGAGTTGACGGTTAGCAGAGCACTCGAATACAACGCCAGCAATAATACATTGGCACAGAGGATGAAAACTAGACCACTGATGCATAGTGCTAATTCACTCATAACTTGAGCAAGTCGAGGATAGATGAAACTTCCCAAAAGTAAAAAAAATAACGTAAAAAAACTGTATATACTGTAGGCTTGGGGCTGAAGACCGAAGTTATGCGTGGCAATTAAAGGCGCATAGAAAGCATACATGTATGCAATCAGCGTCGTTATTGCCAAGGTTAATGAAAACATTACCGTTAGAAATAAAGTGTTACTTTGCAACAGAAGCTTAGGCGCAGCTTCTTTTTTAAAGTGCTTTTCATCCTCAGATAAGCACCATGCAGGTACCAATAACGCAAGGCAGACTGGTAAATAGCAAACAACGACCGCGCCTAGAGAGTAATGTTGCGCCATAAACCCCGAAAGCATCATGCTGGAATAAGTTCCCACAGTAAAAATTACTGTGATGAGGGTAAAAAAATTGCGTTGCGATGCAGGCGGTAAGCGTTCTTTAACTACAGCGAAACCACAAACTAGATGAGCGGATAAGCCAAAACCGATAAGAAAACGGCCACTAACAAATAAAGTAAAATAATGTATATACCAGCCGGTTATTAAAAATAAAGAGCCGAGCAAAGCGGTGCCAACTCCAAGCCTTATACTCCTAACCTTTCCTATTTTTTTACCCGTAGCGCCCCATAGAGGTTGACTCAGAAGACATCCTGCTAAGTAGTAGGTAACCACCGAGCTTAACGTAGACTTGGAAACCATAAAATAATCTTGCAGTAGTCCCAAAGCAGGGCTTAAGAATGAGGCCATAACCGTGGCGGCGGGTATTAAAAACACGATACAAATTTTTTCTTGGCGATTCATGGTCAAAAATTGTAGTCCCAGGCTTGGCGCATTATCGCAAATAGAATACTTTTTACAAATTATACGGAGTGTTCATGGTGATTTACTGCAATAAGCCCTATCTACTGTAGTGTTTGTTTTTTATGCCATAGCCAAGATATAATCAAGAATTTGTTCATTAAGGCTTACTATGATCAGCTCGTTAAACGATATCGCTCAACACGTTAATGGGGTAGTTATTGGCGATGCTGCCACCGCTATCACCTCAATTTCATCGATTGATGATATTACGCCCGGGAGTCTGGTATTTGCCGATACCCCTGAATATTTCAAAAAAGCTGAGGACTCTGCGGCAGCAGCGATTATGACCAAGAACGCTCCGGACAATTGCAGCAAGCCTGTTTTACAGGTACAAAATCCCATGCGTGCGTTCATCGCCTTGATCCAACATTTTCATCCACAACCTCAGGCGACTGCAGGAATCCATCCAACGGCAGTCATTGCTGCAGATGTAATTCTTGGCCAGAACGTTTTCATTGGTCCCTACGTTGTGATTGAAGAGGGCAGTGTCATTGGTGATTATTGCGTCCTGAAAAGTCATATTCATATTGGCCGTCAGGTGAATATGGGCAATCATACGACGGTGCATGCTCACGTCACGATCTACGATCACTGTCACATTGGCTCTCAAGTCACCATTCACGCATCCACAGTTATTGGTTCTGATGGTTTTGGATATACTTTTGATGAAGGTAAACATCAAAAAATACCTCATGTCGGTAATGTTGTCGTACACGATGATGTTGAGATCGGTGCCAATACAGCTATCGACCGCGCAACTATGGGCAGTACGGTTATTGGACAAGGTACAAAAATTGATAATTTAGTCCAAGTGGCCCATTCAGTAAAACTGGGGAAACATAATATACTGTGCGGTTTCACAGGAATTGCAGGGAGTACTCAGACTGGGAATAATGTTATTTTTGCTGCCAATTGCGGCATCAGTGATCACGTGCGCATCGATGATGGGGTTATTCTGGGAGCACGCTCCGGTGTACCGCCCCACAAACATCTGCTTTCGGGCAACATTTATATCGGCAGTCCTGCCCGACCTAAAGATTTAGCTATTAAACAAGAGTTAGGGGCTGCACGCATCCCTGCTATGCGGAAAACAATTAAAAATCTAACAGAGCAAGTTGCAGTGCTCACGAAAAAGATGACCCAGTTGGAGACAGAGCAGTCATGACGGCACCTATAATCCTAATCGATGGCTCATCCTATTTTTTTCGTGCTTTTCATGCATTACCACCCCTGACCAACTCCAAGGGTCAGCCTACCGGCGCCATTTATGGGGTGGCTAATATGATAAAAAAGCTCATCAAAGATTATCAACCAACGCACCTGGCAGTTGTTTTTGATGCCAAAGGTAAAACTTTTCGTGAAGACCTTTATCCAGAGTACAAAGCACATCGTCCGTTGATGCCATCTGATTTGAGCTCTCAATTCCATCCATTAATGCAGTTATTGGAATGCATGGGCCTACCCCTTCTTATTATTGACGGCGTGGAGGCTGATGATGTCATAGGTACGCTTGCAAAACAGGCAACGGAACAAGGTTTACCGGTGCTCGTTTCCACCAGTGATAAAGATATGGCGCAATTGGTAAATGACCATGTGACGCTGGTCAATACCATGAGCAATTACACCATGGATGTCGCGGGAGTTAAAGCCAAGTTTGGGGTAGAACCCCATCAGATTATTGATTACCTAACGCTGATTGGCGATACCTCCGATAATATCCCAGGGGTCCCTAAGTGCGGTCCTAAAACAGCGGCTAAGTGGTTACACGATCATCAAACTCTTGAGAATTTGTTAACCCACGCTGACTCTATTTCGGGTAAAATAGGCGAGAATCTCCGCAGCAGTATTCCACACCTCCCTCTTTCACGTACCCTTGTGACCATAAAAACGGATGTACCGCTTCCGTTAACCCTGTCCGATCTCACTTTAAAAGAAGTAAATCAGCATCATTTGCTACAACTGGTGCAGGAACTTGAATTCAAAAATTGGTTAAAAGAATTATTAGAACCACAAGAAGAGGCACATACACCGGAAAAGCCGATCACAGCATTTACACCTGAAATTATCGTTGATGAACAGAAACTCGAAACTTGGGTTAAAACACTTTCTCAAAGTTCCCAGTTCTCCCTGTATGCTGTGCCTTCATCCCAGGACATCATGCAAGCAGAGCTCGTGGGTATTGCTGTAGCTATGGATTGTGAGCATGCAGCTTATATCCCCTTAAATCATAAGGAAGGTGCTCAATTACCGACCCCGCGGGTCTTAAACGCCTTAAAACCACTTTTTGAAAACAAGGCAATCAAGAAACTTGGGCATTATCTGAAAAATGATTACATAATTTTGCGACGATACGGTATTCGGTTGCAAGGGATAGCCGGTGACACCACACTTGAATCTTATGTCATGAATAGTGCAGGCGGTAGCCATGACATTGCCAGCTTATCACTAAAATATTTAGGTCAAAGTATCAGCAACTATGAAGATTTAGTCGGCAAAGGAAGTAAACAGCTCAATTTTGAACATCTAAACATCGCGCAAGCCGCATCATTTGCGGCAACCCTAGCTATAAAGGTTCTACAATTGCATCAAAAACTGGAGCCGATGCTGCCTACCTCGGTGCAGGAAGTGTTGGAGCAAATTGAATTGCCATTAATTTCCGTACTCGCTGAAATGGAATTAACGGGGGTTTTAATCGATGCCGAGACACTTGCAAAACATGGTATTCGGTTAAAGGAACGGATTCGCACGCTTGAAGACGAGGCCATTACGCTTGCAGGGCGACCCTTTAATCTGAGTTCACCCAAGCAACTTCAGGAAATTTTGTTTTTTGAGCAAAAGATACCCATTATTAGTAAAACGCCAAAAGGACAACCATCAACAGCCGAGGCCGTATTACAAGAGTTGGCTTATGATTACCGTTTAGCTGCGGTGATTCTCGAGCATCGAAGTCTGACCAAACTGGTCTCCACCTACATTGATGCTTTACCTAAAAAAATCAATAAAAATACCGGACGCGTTCATACCTCCTATAATCAGGCGGTCACCGCCACTGGACGTTTGTCATCAAGTGAGCCCAACCTGCAAAATATTCCCATTCGTAATGAAGAAGCGCGCCTAATTAGAACTGCGTTTATTGCCCCTGTCGAAAACATTATTCTCGCCGCAGATTACTCACAAATTGAGCTACGGATTATGGCTCATTTATCGCAAGATGAAAATTTACTCTTGGCCTTCGCCAATGGCTGGGATATTCATACGGCTACTGCGAGCGAGATTTTTCAAACGCCTCGCAGTGAAGTGAGCTCTGAGCAACGGCGTCGTGCCAAAGCGATTAACTTTGGTCTTATTTATGGAATGTCTGCATTTGGCCTGGCGAAGCAAATAGGCGTTGAACGGCACGATGCGCAAAATTACATTGATACCTATTTTCAGCGCTATCCAAAAGTACAGCAATATATGGTACGTACGCGAGAACAAGCACATCAGCAAGGTTATGTTGAAACCTTATTCGGCAGAAGACTCTACCTTCCTGAAATCAATACGCGTAACATCATGCGCCAAAAAGCAGCAGAGCGTGCAGCCATCAATGCGCCGATGCAAGGAACAGCGGCTGATATCATTAAAAAAGCGATGCTCGCTATCAATAATTGGCTCGCGACACAAGAAAATCCGCCTTTTCGTATGATTATGCAAGTACATGATGAATTAGTTTTTGAAGTACAATCTTCAGCACTTGCATTCTGTAACCAAAAAATACGGGAGCTCATGGAGCATGCAGCGACCCTTGCCGTACCCCTGTTAGTGACTGTCGGTAGTGGTAGCAACTGGGAAAATGCTCATTAGCATGAAAGAAATCTGGGCTATCAAGATAACTTAGGCAGCTAAGCTTTGTCTTGTAGCCTGTTTTAATTGATTTTTACGTACCTGATCTCGAAGTATTGTGAGCGGTCGATCGATGCAGCGTACCGCAATTAAACTTAAACCTAAAGAAAAAATATATCCTAAAATAAAGATGAACCAACCTCTGGGTGCTTGTTCACGTCCGAGAACCATCCATGCTAAATAACCCCCAAAATATTGACTTAAAAAGATGGGATA
>JAFKHV010000035.1 GCA_017306715.1 Legionella sp.
AATTCAAAATAAGCAGTCGATTACGGGACTGAACGATCTCATTACTAAAATTAATGAGGATCCCAATCTATTTCAACTGATCGCCACGGAGTGTTCACATCCCCCCTATCCGGAAATAAAAACCATGACGCGCTGGATTGCCATCAATAGACTACAAGAAAAATACCAGAATTTAAGCCAGCGTCCTTATGGAAAAAGACATTTTGATTTTGGTTTTATTGAGGACGAATTTGCCCTACAAAAATCCAAATTTATTGGCGTCAATGAACACTTATTCACAGTGGAACTTGCAACAGCACTAAAAAACGAGATCCTTAAGAACCGTAGACTTTCCGTTCAGGAACTCAGACAAAACTTCATTGAGCTTAAGTCGTTAGAAGCTCTAAATGCCTCACAAAAAATGATATTGCTGTGTACCTGTATTGAGATGCTTGCACGCACCACAGCACAAAATTATGGGACACCAGCGAAACAAATTAGTCAAGAATTGAATACCACACAAATCATGGCACTCTATGCCATGCTCAATACCCCGAACTCTAAGTTAATTAGCGAAATCGATACCGGCGAAGGAAAGTCGCGGATCATGATGATTTTAGCAGCCTGTCAGGTCGCTCAAGGCAAGACCGTAGATTTCATGACCAGTGATATGCCTTTGGCTGAGCGGGACTATTTGACTTATAACGCCTTCTTTACTGCGCTCAATATTAGAACCAGCCTCATTTCTTTAAATACTCCAAAGCAACTGTACCAAAAAGGAGGCATTAATTTTTCAGACAACGGTCAATTATTGCTGCTGCGCAATAAAAGCGATATCGCTCTCGACCCATTTGCCTACCTTGAAGAAGATGAAAATAAGCGCTGCTTATTAATCGATGAGGTCGATAAGTTCAAGCACGATAAAAGCAGGGACTCGTACAATTATGCAGCAAAATCGAAAAAATTAAGCGGCTTTATCTGGGTTTATCCATTGCTGGTTCAATTTGTCCGCAAAACACTTCAGGAAAATCCTGAAGTTAAATTCGATGTCAAAGAAATGAATTTAACCAAAGCCTTTGTCGATTTTGTAGCGATTCATGACACCGATGATCTGCATAAAGCAAGTATTGCAAACTTAGAACGCCGGGATGAAAAACAGCTTGTTACCTGGCTTAACTCAGCGTACACCGCTTTGCGTATGAAAAAAGATCATGAATTTAAAGTGACCGAAGCCACAGCGGATAAACTCATTGCTGTACGCGACGTTGACGGACATACACGCTACACACGAAAAGTTTTGGTCTCCGATAATGGTCGTCCTGTTGAAGGAAGCACTTTCTCTGAGGGAGTCCATCAATGTCTTTGCGCGATACAAAATGAGGACGCCACGAAGGAAGAATTTATCATTCAACCTGAAAATGTGACACAACGTGCCCTATTTCCGGTTTCGTTTATGGCAAAATATGATCGGGGTCAAATTTTTGGCGTAAGTGGAACCACACGATATGAGGGTCCTCTTAAAGATCCGGTGATTAATTACGAACATTATGATTATTTACGGGTGCCGCGACAAAAATCCTTACGACGACAAGATAAACCTATTTGGGGAGCAAAGGATAAAGTACAACAACTCGACTTTATAAAACGCTGCATCTTGGAAAAATTGCAACAAAATCCACAGCAACCCATTTTACTCATTTGCGAGAATGATGAGCAAAGTAAAGAATTATATGAAGCATTACTTGCCGATACTCAAATGCGTAGGCAGCTAAATCACCACGTACGTGTACATGGTTTAACGGAAAAGAAGGACGAAATCGCTGCAATCACTACAGCAGGACTTCCTGGAAAACTCACCGTATCCACAGCGGGTATGTTCTCTCGCGGTGTCGATATTCATGCGGATAATTTACTGGTTTTAGCGTCCTATGTGCCAACTCTGGAAGATGAAATCCAAATTAAAGGACGTACTGGCCGCTTTGGCAAAATTGGTGAATATCGCATGATTCCCAATTTATCCACCCTCGACGGCCACGTAAATGGTCGTTCACATAATCTTAATTTTGAAATCAGCAAAATTCAGAAAAATAATGCGCTTAATGCCGCGCAAGAAGAAGAGGTCTCGAAACTTTATGCCACGTTTCTTGAGCATATTCATCAATTGTTTTTATCCAGCCTGGCGAAAAAAGCACCTCTTGAGCAATTGAAACATCTAGAAATATGGGAAAAATTCCTGGGTGATTTACAAAAAGATTGGGATAGTGAGAAACCAGCACTATTACAAGCAATTGCCAAGGTGGATCAAGCTCAATTTACGCATCTGTTTAGAAAATTTGCCACAAAGTGGGAATCCAGTGCGGCTAGCTTTATTAAAGAAGAACCGCAAAACTTCGCGCGAGAGCGTGCGCTGACCACCTTCGAATCGTTACAGCATCAGCAAGCTTTTTTCAAACCCCACAAGCCCGTATTGCAAGTACAACGAGGCTATGATGTCTCCGATGATGGTCAAGCACGTATTTACTCAAGCCTCTTTGCCCAAGAGATAGCAACTTTAAAAGGAGAGCGTCCACTCTTTGCTGATTTTCGTGCGTGGCGCGAGGGACGTGGAGCCTTATTCCCTGACCTTATGGCAACCCTTAGAGGGGAGCGTCCTTTGTTTGCCAATCTTCGTGCCACAATCGCTCGCTGGATAGCAACCATGAAAGCCTGGTTATATGGTAAACCTGTGGAGAGGCCTATCCAAAATGTAGAGGATAATGAGCCATCTTTTGAGGAAGAAATTGTGTTTACCGATTACAGTACCATTCATTCATTTACTTGATAATTCAAGCATGCACGACCCTGAAGTTTAAAGTAAGGCTAAACTTCAGGGCGACCCTCATAATAAAATTGTGGCCGTCAACCTACCCTTTATT
Organism: Legionella sp.; assembly: GCA_017306715.1. Lineage (GTDB taxonomy): Bacteria > Pseudomonadota > Gammaproteobacteria > Legionellales > Legionellaceae > Legionella. The sequence continues at coordinate 2,895 of JAFKHV010000035.1, forward strand.
GGGCTCAATCAAAGAAAGAACATTTTTAATGAACAGCGCCATAAAATCCTCAGCCTCTGTTTCACGAGCCTGCTCTGGATCAAAGATCAAGAACAGCATATCGCCAGATTTTTTACTGCGTATGAGTAAGTTATACTGTTCCGGATTAGCATAATTCCACATATCAACACGGTTATCACTTAGGGCCAATAAACCTCGAGCCATATAATCAGCGGACCGAATTATTTTACTTGAATCATCTGTAGTGTACTGGTTAAAAAGATACTTAGGTCGTTGATAACCAAAAGCATCACGGTCTGAATCTCTAATCGTATAGGGGAAGCGCTCCACTAAATCCAATACTTGATTTTGAATTTGCTGCATATTTTCAGTAAAGCTTAAACTCTTTTTAAGTTCGATTATCACCGGAATATTGTCTGCAAAATAGCCAATCATCTCCGGATCATCGAGTTTGCCCCGGTTTGATTTGACCAGGCTTATGTATAGTGTTGATTGGTTCAATAGGTGCGATAAAGTATGCGAAAAAACATAACAGTAGAATGTATATGTGGAGATATCATGCAGCTGACAAAAACGAATCACTGCGGAGGACGCTTCAGCCGTCAGGGTCTCAAACACAACACTGCCCATATAGCACGGTTTTATCGACGGCCGTGCAATTTGTTCGGGGGGTAATAATGGGTTAATTTGTGCAAAGTAATTTTTATAGTCATTTAAAAGAGTAGGATAATAACTTTGCTCCTGCAGAAAATGATTGATGAATTTCATCCGTTGCGATTGCACTAAAATCGGCAAGGCTTCTATCTGTTGGAGATAATTTTGTTCTAATTTTTTAAAAAATAACTCTGCAGAAAGACCATCAGCCACCAAATGATGAAAACGTATTAACAATATAGCTTTTTCAACTTTCGGAACTTGAATCAGATAACCGATAGCACAGGGTGCATCTTGATAAGAAATGGGTTCCTCGATGAGCCCCGCCACACCCTCATAAAAGTTTTCCACAACCACATGGCGTAATTTTTGCTCCGCAATCGCCTCATGGATCATCCATTGTTGATCGTCGGTAAAATATACGCTACATGCCGCATTTTCCTTGAGAGTCTGATTATAAGCCTGTTCTAATTGTGTAAAATTAATATTGGCATTGAGCTCTTTACACAAGATTATTGTATAAGGTAGCCCATTGGGATGTTGGCTAATTAAACGGAACAAATTTTCCTGTAAGGGCGATGGGCGATAGGTAATTTTGTCGTGAGTTTTTTTCTGGATTGCTTGTTCCTGGAACACTAAATTTTGCTTCCATTCTGTTAAAAGTGATTGTGCCAAAGTAGGAGAAATTTTATCGCAACGATATTTCAAGCTCAGCTTTAATTCACGCTCTTTAGACAAGATTTTAAATGAAAGTAATCGCGGTTGGCTCCCCCATAAATAATTTTGAGCGTTACCATTTTTAATAAATTTAATCTTTAGCGTGGATTCAAAACCTAAATTTTCTTCACGTTGAAAATCAAAGGAAATCATTGGTAAATCAATACCTATTTCTGGCAAGAGGTTGATGCGGAAAAATTGCTTATCATGCAATTCCAAAATTTGTTGTTGTATTTCCAAGGCCATGGACAGCAGCGCATCCGATTGAGCGGCGGTAACCACAACATCATTAGATGTGTCGCCAAATACTTCTGTAAACTCGTCCGATTCACGCCCAGAGAAAAAGACAACTACACCTAATTTTTTCTGTTCAAAACGTTTTAGGAGAACAACAAACAAGTTTGCCAATAAATAATTACTTAAGGATAGATTATTTTTATGAATAAATTCCAAGGTGTGGTGTAGTTGTTGCCCAGGAAGCACTTCGCTGATTAAGGCAGATTCCCTGCGATTTCCGGTATCGGCTGCCAAAGGCACGGTCAAGGTAACATCGGCCAATGTCTCTTGCCAATATCCCCTCAAACGCTCATCATAAATTTGCGGTAAATTAGACCATTGCCAATTGATAAAATCACCATAACTTTTTTCTCTATGGGTCTCTCGAGCTCGCCCATCATATTCTCCCACTACCTCTAATAATACATGATTTAAAGTGTAACCATCCCCGAGTAAATGATGGTAGAGAACGAGCCAACGGTAGCCATTTTCGTGTTTAATCAGACGAGTACGTATTAAGGGGGCTTTAGTTGGGTCAATAGTCTGGTTAAAAAATGCCAGGACCTCTTGCTCATCATAGCGAGCAGCTTGTTCCAGAGCCAAGGTGCATTCATCATGACAATGTTGTACTACTTGCCCCATGATTTCATGAAAGCTGCAACGCAAAATATCATGTTGTGCAAGAACCCGATTGAACGCATCTGCTAAGCGCTGGGGTTGTAAATCCCCCTGCACATCTAATTCTACAGCGATTTGATAAGCAAGAGGTTCTTTAGTTTGCCTTATATATTGCCAAATTTCTTGTTGTTGTAACGATAGCGGTAATGTGGAATAAATCGGTGCCTTGGACTGAGCGACTTCCTCAATACAAGGGGTCAAAGGCTCTTTTTGACGAACTCGATCAATTAAATCCTGGGCATTATGATAATGAAATATATCTTTTGAATGAAGTTCAGCCCAAGGATAAAGAGCATTGATTTTGTGCATTAATTGCGTAGCCATAATCGAGTCCATACCCAATTCAAACCAGTTCGCATCAAGAACCAATTCACCTCGCTGTAAATGCAAAACTTCTTCTATTTGCTGTACAATAACTTCATCTAGGCTCCGAGTATCCGCAATTTGCTCAGGCAATGGTTGATTTTGACGGACTCTGTTTATTAACTCTTCAGCACTATGATAGTGAAATATATCTTTCGAGTGGAGTTCAGCCCAAGGATAAAGAGCGTTAATTTTATGCATTAATTGTGTGGCCATAATCGAATCCATACCCAATTCAAACCAATTCGCATCAAGAACCAGCTCGCCTCGTTGTAAATGCAATACCTCCTCTATTTGTCGCATGATGGTCTCATCAACACTTGGTGTAGCTGCAGTATGAAGGGGGCTCAGGGTAGATTCTTGTTTTAAGAGTACGTTTTTATCAAGCGGACACACAATCAGATTGGCAACAGCAATATTTGCTTGTAAAACCTGTTTTACCTCGTCTCGAGTTATCGGGTAGACCCCTTTATTTTTTAATAAAGGAGTTAATAGGGCTTCATTGTGTTTAAAAATCCCCATATTTTTCACAGGACCTAAAATCAATGTTTGTGCGGGCAGCCCCAATTTATGGCGTAAATTGGTTAATCCGGTGAGGAAAGCATTTGCTGCAGCATAAGCTGCTTGACCAGCATTACCCCAAACAGCACTTAAGGATGAAATACTGATAAATTGTTCTAAATCCCAATCCTGGGAGAGAAGATGCAAATTCCAGGCACCCTGTGCTTTGGTGGCCAATACTTCTGTAAATTCTTCATCTGTAAGGTCAAGCCACGGTTTATCATAAGTTATCCCTGCAGCATGCACGACCATTTTAATTTCAGGATAGCCACTGGGAAGCTTCGTTAAGGCCTCTCTAAGAGCATGTTCGTTGGCAATATCCCCGGATAGATAGAGCAATGCGATTCCAGACTGGATTGATTTCTGAATGCTGGAACTCCAGGGGCGAGGTTCCGCTCTACGACCCAGGCATACGATATACCGTGCGCCCTTTTGAATCAGCGCTTCGATAGCAGCCTGGCCTAGGTCCCCATTCCCGCCGCTGATAAGACAAGTCCCCTTGGTAGACATCTTGCCCGCACTAATCGCTGGTGTAACAATGGGCACCATCTCTTGCTGATACAACAACCCTTGTGCGATTTTAGTATGCCACGCAGTAGTAACTGGCAGCATACTCAAGGATTGGTCATTTTGTTTTGTTAAACAGTCGCATTCAACATAATGAACGGGCCAATTAGGATATTCCTCTTTAATTGACTTAAGTAAAGCCAGCATCGCTGCACCTTGCAAAGAATCAATGGATGCAAGGTAGCGAAAGGGTAAACTGGGTGCATGATGAATTAATTGCTGCAGTAATTTTTTAAGCTCGCTTAATTCAAGCATACTCCAGGAGGCTTGCGGGCGCTCAATGTATATTACCTCCTTTACTGTGGGCAAAATTGCAGTACAGTCTGCTTCGGTTTGCCACTGCTCCAGGGTAAAATTCACTACTTTTGAACAGGTGCGATTGAATAAATTTGCGGTTGCATGGTAGTCACCCAGTAACAAGACTGAGCGTATCGCTACCGGTGCGAACCGGACCTCACCCTGACTTACCCAGTGTAATTCTTCCACATAGTCACATAGGGGCCTTGTGATATCCGCAGCAGTAGTGAACCAATATTCTTTATTTTGAAACGGATAATGTAATAATTGCGCACGCGGACTTCTTCTATAGGGAGCAACTGCCTGCCAATTCAGGGTACACCCCCATTGGTAGCATGTCCCAAGGATATTTAACCAAATTTGCCAGGCATTTCCTTCCACGATATTATGATTGGCTTCATGATCCGCAAGTGCAGGGGCGGAACTTACCTCCAACATGAGTGCCGGTTTCCCATGGCATAGTTTGGGGAATGCATTGGTCGCATAGTTTTGTTGCGGTTCAGACCAATAGGTTTGTGGGAGCAGCTTGTTTTGCAAAAATTCGCCAGAAGCAAGAATAAAAGGTATTTGTGCTTCATGATGGGTAATCGTTTCCATGCGTGCAGGAGCTCGACCGATTATGCCTAAAGCATCTGTTAATGAGATAATCTCAGCGGTGCAGGCGGCGACCACTTCGCCAACACCAACTCCTTGTACAAAATCTGGCTTTAAACCTAAATGAAGAAGCCATTGTGCTAAAGAGTATTCAATAATAAATGAGCGTAAGCGTGTATAAATTTCTTCATGAGACGCATCTTGTTGTTGCCACAATACATTTAAATCCACGACGTATAATTGCTGCGCCAATGCGCAACAGTTATCGACTGTCTGCGCAAAAAAAGCATTCGTCCGATAAAACAAATCTCGGTAATCATGCAGCACTGAAACATCGGGAAAAAACCAAAACAATGTGAACGATTGTTGAATCACTCCTTTTTGCCAATTGCTTTGCAGGAGGGCTTGACGCCATTGTTCATAATCGTCAGCAACGATAAAAGCACGGTGCGCGAAATGTGTGCGGTGAGCCAGCGATTCATGTGCTAGAGCGGCAAAATCCTCTGGCTCTTTTTCCAGTACAAATTCTCGATAGTGCTCCAGATAACGATCTAAATCACGTGCCGATTTAGCGCTTAATACCCATAGATGGTAGGATCTTAAATCTTCTTCGGCCTTTTCTTGAGCTGAATAATTACTCAAAATTAAATGGGCGTTGGTACCGCTAAACCCGAAAGAGCTCACCCCAGCATAACGCTTGGGCGCATCCCAAATATGTCCTTCAGCTGGAATCACCATGTTGGGTTCCTGAATCAATTTGGGATTAAATTTTTGCCAATGAAGGTGTGCCGGAATATAAGCATTTTTTAGGGACAATACGGTTTTGATAAAGCTGGTAACCCCCGCGGCTGCCTCAAGATGTCCGACACGTGTTTTAACCGAACTGACATATAATGGAGTTTCACGTTGCACACCATAAGCACGACGAATCCCTTCCCATTCGACCGGATCACCCAAAGCAGTACCTGTACCATGAGCCTCGATATGGGTGATTTGTTCGGGTTCTAATTGGGCCACGTTTAGGGTTTCCTGCAGCAGCGCTACTTGTGCCGCAAGATTGGGAGCAGTTAGTCCATTACTGGCACCATCCTGATTCACTACGCTCCCCCGGATAACTGCATATATCTTATCCCCATCGTGCACTGCATTACTCAGACGCTTTAAAACGACAATGCCACATCCTTCACCGCGAACATAGCCATCAGCCCGGCTATCGAAGGTGTAACAGCGATTATGTGGGGACAGCATGCCACTTTTGCAGAAAATGATATGACCGTCTGGTGCAAGAATCAGATTCACACCACCCGCGAGCGCCGTGTCACACTCATGATTATGCAAGGCACGACAGGCTTGATGGATGGTGACTAAAGATGAAGAGCATGCGGTATCAATCGCCATGCATGGGCCTTGAGTACCTAAAAAGTAGGCCAAACGACCGGCAGCTGTAGCAAAACTATTGCCCGTCGCCTGATAGGTATTAAGACTTGTTTTTGGTAAATTTTGTTGCAGTAATTGCTCATAATCATGCGTGCTGATTCCCATATAAATTCCCGTGCGCGAATTTTTCAAATCCGCACAGGTTATCCCTGCATCTTCCAGTGCGCGCCAAGTGGTCGTCAGCATCAGGCGTTGTTGCGGGTCAAGGTACTCTGCTTCTTTGGGTGAGATGTTAAAAAAGTTATTATCAAAATTTTTTACATTTTGTAAGAAGCTTCCTTGCTGCACATACATTTTACCAGGCTGCTGGGGCTTTTCGTCATAGTATTCATCTTGGGACCACCGACTCTCGGGTATTGGTCCAAAACTGTCATCATGCTGTTGTAATGAAGACCAAAACGCATCAATCCCAACTAAATCTTGTCCGCCTGGTCCAGGAATACAGCAATCCATGCCAATGACGGCGATGGGTTCATATTCAAGTCCTGATTCGGTTTGCGGTGAATTATTTTGCTTTTGGACTTGCTCTGAGAGTTGCTCAATGGTGGGAAACTCCCAGGCGAGCCAAGATGCTAAGGTGCATCCGCTATACTCCTCCAAAGCAGAAATCATCGCTACCAAATCTACAGAGTCAAGACCATATTCAGCAAATGCCCGGTCACTCTGGATTGACTCTGGAGATAAATCTTTACGTACAGCTATCCAATTTTTAAGCCAGTCTTGGATTGCCATCGCAGTTACACTTGGGGAGGGCGATGTTATTTTTTCTGGTTGATGTTCTGCGCTCGTTGTCGAGTTTACTCGATTGCTCCATTGAGCAAGAACGAGAAGATCTTGATTTATATAGGCCTGCTTACAGGCACTGCGCTGAATTTTTCCGCTACTGGTTTTAAAAATTTTGCGCGGAGGTATTAGAACAATATCCTGAAGTGTTACATCAAGTTCAGCAAAAACGTCTTGCTTGACCTTTACCATTATTTCTTCATAAACCGCATCCGTAAGCCCTTCCTCCACTTCGGCAATCAGGATGCAGTGCTCCGTTTTATCACTTACTCCAAAAGCAGCAGCACTATCTTTAATAAGGCTTGGATGTGCAGCAAAAGCAGCATATTCTATATCTTGCGGATAAATATTGCGACCATTGATAATGATCGAATCTTTCAAGCGCCCACACACAATAAGATGGTTTTCCTCATCCAGAAATCCTAAATCACCGGTGCGTAAAAAAGGACCTTCATGCACCTCTTGAGTATAAGCCTGGAAAATTTCTTGCGTCTTTTCGGGATTCTTATAATAGCCTGTAGCGACTGAATCTCCTTTTAACCAAATTTCACCAACTTTTAGCGGAGGAAGTATTTTTTTGGTTTCTGGATCGACTATTCGTAGCGTGTATTCATCCGCCACTTTTCCACAACGAGCCATCGTTACCGCAGCGGATGAATTTTCTGGAACAATTTGAATTGTTCCTTGGTCAAGGGCATTTCTGTCAACATACAGAAAACGCTTCTTAGTGACCTCAATAGAGATATATAAAGTAACTTCAGCCATCCCATAACCCGTGCGAAGTACTCTTTCTTTTATATGATAAGGCTTAAATACATGCTCAAAATTTTTTACGGTTTCCTTGCGTACCGGTTCCGCGACATTAACCAAAATATGGACATGGGAAAAATCTAGTTCCAAAGGCCTCTTTTGCTCAATGGCTGCCTGCGCCACCAAGTCGTAAGAAAAATTAGGTGCCATGGTGTAGGTTCCATGCTCCGCGCTCATTACTTGCATCCAAAAAAGTGGATTCTTTAAAAAGGTTAATGGCTCCATGAAAACACAGGTGCCGCCAGTATAAAGAGGCAATAACGTATTACCGATAAGGCCCATATCGTGAAAAATAGGCAACCAGGAGACACATTTTTCTAAAGCCTCGCGCCCTAGTTTTTTTTCCAATAACCGAAGATTGGCGACTAAATTCTTATGACTTACCATTACGCCTTTAGGAGCACCTGTAGAACCTGACGTGTATTGAAAGAATGCAGAATATTGCGGCTCCAGTACGGGCGGAGTGAAGTGATCTGCTAATGAGTTGCGCGGTAAATCATCGATACACACGATTGATAATTTTGCCGGAAATTGGAATTCATGGGCATCGCAATATTGCTTTATTGCAGTCGTCGTTAAGATGAGCGGGGCCTTAGCATTATCAATAATTTTAAGCAACCTGGGTAGATGCCGGATATTACGTGGCGGGTAGGCAGTAACGGCTATATGTCCACTATAGAGCACGGAAAGGAAGGAAATGACGTAGTGGATACTGGAATCAAAAAGCAAAATGATCGGTTGCTGCTCACGGGCTTTCAATACGGGAAGTGCCAATAAAGTTGCTGCTAATCCTTCGATACGCGCCCCGAGTTCGGAATAATTTATCTCGTGACTCGTTTGGTAATCGGCTTCAAAAAATTTCAGAGCCGTTTTATCGGGCTGAATCTGTGAAAAAGAAAGAATTTTTTCGACTACGAATCGTTTTTTATCCATTCTATACCCTCAGTAATATGGGCTTATAACCATTCAGTTTCCAAAATCACCTGTTTTAAGTGATTTCACACTGTCTGTGTTTCTGAGTATAGGATATTTTTTTAAATCTAGTGCAATTTTTATACCAGGTGCTAAAATTATATTATCCATTTACTTAGGATAACTATGAAAAACGTTGTAGATGTAATCGCAGTATTTGATTTTGATGGCACAATTACTAGTAAAAGCACCACCTTACCTTTTTTAAAATTTCTCGATGAACAAAATTTTTTATATAAATTTTTAAGTAAATTTTATATTGTTGCAGGTTATCAGCTGCACCTAATCCACATTGATACGATGAACAGGATCATTAGTAAGTCCTTTTTTAAAGGGCTGCATCAGGACTACCTATACAGTATGGGGCAGCTCTTTAACCAGCGTATCATTCCCAAACTTCTTAGACCTTTGGCCTTACAAAAACTACACTGGCATAAGAGTCAAGGGCATACTTGTATCTTAGCCTCTTCAGCCTTTAATATTTACATTGATGATTGGGCATTGAATAATGGCTTTGACGGCGTGGTTTCCACACGCGTTGCCTTTGATGCCCACGGTATTGCTACTGGGGATTTAGTAGGGAAAAGTTGTAATGGTGATGAGAAATTGCGACGTACCTTGGAGCTTATCGGAACAGAGGCCCAAATCATTCATGCTTATGGTGATACTTCGGGAGATGTTCCCTTGTTAAATCATGCAACGTATCCTCACTACCGTTGTTTTTAAAAATTTTCCTCATATAGGGCTATGTTCTTTAATTTATTAATTTAATAAACCGCAAGACGCCAAGAATCAATAATAAAAGACTAGCCCACAGGAATATTTGACCTGAAAGAACGGAAATGCCGCTCGCCAGCATCAATGATGCACACAACCAGGCAAAACCAATTAGCCCACTTTGAATGCCGACAACTTTTCCTCGGTGTGCACTATCGGTTTGGGCGGTAATTTGTGCCATATACCCAGGGTTTAAAAATGCCATTCCCGTGATGACCCCGATATTTCCAATTAAAAATTTCCAGAAAATCTCTGAAGTGTAAAACATAAATAGTAACGAAAATCCCGTAACCAACAATGCTCCGGTAAGGAGATTCTTTAGGGCAAATTCTCGGCAGGCCGGCACAATAATGCCGAGGGCGAATATATAGAATAAAACCATACCTGAAAAGAAAAGACCTACCTGTAAAGGTGTAAATTGCCAACGCAGAATGACTAATGGTGTCAACACCAAAAAATACCCGTACCAGGAAAGCTGAATCATAAAAAATTGTAGATATAATTTTAGCAGCGAACCCGATAAATCAAATTTCATGTGTTTTTTTCGCTCGGGCACGCTATTTTTAAGGGGAGCCCAGGCGATTAGGCTGATGTTGGTGATCATAATCAAAGCCATAATCGCTAAAGGCAAGGCGTAATAATACAAAGGCACGGGCCTGGAGAAATTAATTAGTAATCCGGAAACGGCAGGGCCAATTAATAAACCCATACCATTGGCTATTTCCGCATAACGAAATACATGCGATGAGTTTTGACCTTGTTGCGCCAACAATGCAATCGCAACTGAGCGCCTGCCTGCCATAAAACCATCGAGAAGCCGCCCCCATAGAAATAAAAAAAATAGAGCGTAAATAAAGCTGATACAACAGAGAATATATCCAAGCAAACTACCACTTAATGCCCAAATGATTGCTTTTTTGCCACCTATGCGATCTGCAATAAAACCCCATAACAGATGACTGAAAATCATGCCTACCGCGTAGACACCCATAATGAGTGCATAGGCATAAACGCGCTGTTCGTGCGTAACGCTCGCAGCAAAAAAACCATTTTCGGTAAAGAGCATTGGGGCAATTAAAGGGCTAATAATGCCGGTCCCCAAGGTAATGAAAAAAATAATCAGGTATAGATAAGCCATTTAATTTTTTTCTAGATTTTTAAGCTCTTGCTGGATATCGGTCTGAATCAAATAATCAATGAAATCTGAAGAAGTGCGAATATGTTGAGAATACTGACGCCAAGTAAACGGATTTTTGATTACTTTAGATAAACAAAACGCCAGCCAGTAATAACATTTAATAATTAGTATCTTTATATTAGCTGCAGAGATTTCTCCGGGGATGGGATAGGCCTTAATGAACGCCAATGCGCGTTCTTTATTCATCGAACAGTGGTGATTATGATAATCGGTATTCCAACCGAAAAAGGTATCCAGGTAATCAACGGTTATATCCATTAATCCTGAAGCCTCCCAGTCCATAACAGTAAAATCATGCTGATCCCGCCACAATACTTTTTTTGGTTTGAGATCATTATGACAGATAACATCGTGTGTGGGCGCAGAAAACGCATCATGAAATGCTTTTCGGTGCGCAATCATGTGGGAAGAAACTGCATGTAATTTTTTGAACAATTGTGCCGGTACAAATTTCTGGATATGGCTCCAAATCGAATGATCGATTATTGTTCTACCCACATCATAAAAAGCTTTTTTCTTAAATGCGGCAAAAGACTCATCATAATGAAACTGGGTTTGATGCACGGTCTTTAGGAATGTCGCTATTTCGGTTACCATTGCGATGGAAATTTGCTCATCTTCACGAACAACTCCTTGCACATAAGGATAGGTAATTAACAATTGTCCCTCATTTTCAATGACACAATTATCGCCTTGAAAGATGGCAACACATACATGTTCCGTGGATAATAATTGCTGTGCAATCATTTCACTGAAATTGATTGATTGGATTAGTATGGGAATGGGCTTGTTAAAATCACGACTTTGTTGTGTACCATTAATTTTTTTAATGACGTACTGACCTTGTGCCGTTTTTCCTAAATAAACGCTATTAACATCTCCCTTACCTAAGTAAGTTACATCCTTCTCGGTCAGAGAAAATTCATAGGAGTGATTAAGTAATCGTAAATCAACCATGCTCAACATCATCTATCCTTAATATCAATCTCATTGTCTCTTTTTAATGTAGCACTGATAAGAAGAAAAATAAAAAAACAGCTTGAAAAATACATCTCGTAAAATTACGTAACCGAAAAATTTGTTTTTTGCGCCTTTGTCGCATTTTTTATTCTATTTTTTAATAGGTCCATAATATCGGTTACTGATTGTTCGGGAAAATCCCGTTCACGACAATAGGTGTCTAAGGATTTAAAAAATACAGTAGCCGAGTGAGTACTTCCAAACGAAGCAGGAAAAAAATTAAGGAGTCCTTTACGCACAATGGATGCTTGAATAACAAAGTCAATTACACTTTCAAATGCATTATCCCATTTTTTTTGCTCAAAATACTCAGCATATTGCGTAATTTTGGCCTCTAAAGACTCTTTTTTAACCTGATAATGACTTACAAAATATTTGCCGCCTAGCGCTTCAAGCGTAGAGCACATAGCCTTTTCTAATGGCTTAAAAAATTGCACCTGGATCTCAATTTCTTCTATTAAAAATTTATCCTCATCAGCAAATGGATCATCGGATTTATCAAGCTCACGTAAATTATGTGATGAAGGCATGCGCATAGGTTCGGTGAGCATTTTCATGTCATAGGTCAGGGGTTGGAAACATTGATGGACTAAACTGACATCCCCCCTGTAAGTGAAGTACAGGTTATGATTTTTCAGTTCTGTATTTAACTGCTCGAGGAAATGGGTTAGGATAAATTTTTGACCAGAATAAAAAGAACCAATAAACCAGAGCAAAAATTCATCTGATAATCCAGGAAGCTTAATTTTTTTAAAAAAATCCTCACATAGTTTATACAAACCTTTGGAAAACTGATTTCGGGCCTCGATTATGATTTTACTCCGCTCCAGCCCCACAAAAACCGGGTAAATTTCATCCTTTAACCAATACTTTGCTTGAACCACTATTCCTTCGATCATCCGATTAAATAGCTCTTGTGAGGTCAATTTACTTTTATTAGTCATAATCTCTCTCCAATCATTTAATCATGTCATTCTTTGGTTTTTATCCGCGCACAAAGTGCCCTAAAGCCTCCCCGAAGCGTATGGAACTTCCAGCGTTTAAATCCTGACGCCATTGCATTTTATTTCCTTCAGCAAACAGCAAAATAACCGTGGAGCCTAACTTAAAATAACCCGCTTCCTCTCCTTTTTTTCGCGCCGTGGACATCGAGTCTGCTTGATATAAAAATTGAGTTTGCTCACGACTGCGTAATACATCGCCATGCCAGCTGGTGCCGATCGCCCCGACGATGGTAGCACCGACTAAAATCATGGCCATAGGACCAATAACCGTATCGAAAAATATAACCAAACGCTCATTCCGTGCAAAGAGCCTGGGTATCGACGCAGCAGTTGATGGTCGCACAGAAAATAATGCCCCTGGTACATAGCTCATGGAGAGTAAGTCCGCGTTCAACGGCATATGTACGCGATGATAGTCTTTAGGTGATAAATATAGAGTGGCAAATTGTCCTTGCATAAAAGGTGCTGCCACATCTTCTTTTCCACCTAAGAGCTCGGTCACGGTATAGTCGAGGCCTTTTGCCTGAATGATTTTTCCTGCGCCAATGGCTCCGAGCTCACTGACACACCCATCTACAGGGGAAATAATATCCGCATCTGCTATTGGGCGTGCTTCAGGTTTTAAAGTGCGAATAAAAAAATCATTAAACGTTTGATAGGCGGTAGGATCTTCTTCCAAGGCCTCTTGCATGTTTACTTGGTATTTTTTTATAAAGGTTTGGATGAGAAAATTTTTAATAATTGGTGATTTTATATCCGCGAATTTACCAGCAAGTACGGTAAGAGCTGTTTTTGGCAAAAAATGTTGAGACGAGATGTTCAAGGAAATAACTCTGTAGCGCAAACATAATCTATTATAACATAGACTTATTTTAGCACTACAATGTAATTAAGGTTTCGCATGAGCCATGCTTCGTCCTAACTAGCTATATTGCTTCAGCAGGCCTACACGCTTGTACCCTGTAAGTTTGGATAAATTCTTTTAAAAATTTTTCAAACCATGGAAAGTATTCCTGCTTCTCTTTATTCTGAAAATGCTCAATAAATAAGTAGCGTTTTGAATCCGAAACTCGACTTTTGTTATTGAGGCACCAGGCTTTCATATCTTTAATTAGTTCATCAAAAAATTGCTCGCGACTATTTGGATTTGCTGCCACCTCTTCAAGATATTGTAGTGGCTCTTTCATAACCAGACCTGGTTTAAAAAAGGAATTTGTTTTATTAGTTGGTTGCTCTTTCTCTTCGATAAACCAAGTAAATATAGTATTAAAAAATATTGTGCGATTGCTTTCTTTGATGAATATTTTTAGAGAATCGGTAAAAACATTTTTTAGTAAAGGGGTATATAGTTCCTTGTATTTTTCTTGATATTTTTCAATCAGCGCCCATCCTGGACGCGTTTTTAACTCAATGTTTTCATTTGCCGTTTTTTTGATAAGTTTTATAGCCCCTTCAAAAAAGCATTCCAGATTCTTCGGGTTTTTACATAATCCCGTTAAGTATGGCACTATGTTATCAGCAGGAGCAGCTTTTTTATCGAGTTGGTTGATGAGATTTTTAAATTTATCCATTTTTGACATAGCAACAATCCAAGAAAATATCGTTTGAATAAAAACTTTCTTTTCCTGTTCGATCAGAGGCAGTTTACTTTCCGCCATTACTTTTAAATATTTATTATATTTTTGTCCATTATTCTGCATAAAATCGACAAGAGGAATTAAATTCTCGCGGCCTGAGTTTTTTATTTTAGATATTACGGCTTTGAATAAATGATGACTCGCTGTCGACGTTTCATCCCCCGAGGACAAAATTCGCATTACCGCCTCTGCTATGGGATATTTGTTGACGGTTTCGTAAATTTCATTTTCGCGCGAAGCTGTGATCCAGGACTTGGTTTTTTTATATTCTGCAACCCCTTCACGGACCATGCTCATTACCTCCGATTCTTTTAACTGGAGCAGGAAGGCATAGGTTTCATCAAAATAATGTTGTCGCAATGAACTTTGTCGGGGATAAGAGAGGCCATAATCCCTGAATTTTTGTGCTGCACCTATATAACTGCTTAATTCAAATTGTAATTTGATTTCTTTATTCTCACGCACCACCCCGGGAATCATGCGCATGTCGAGCATTTTTTGGATGCACAAGGTCATAACTTGCACGTTTAATGCGCCATAAATATGCCCCTCACACAAGATATCTGCTAATTTTTGCTCATTATTTACCGATTGTTTCATTAACCTCTTCACGTCCTCTTCTCGGGTCCGCCAGATTCCTGTGGTCAGTAGAGGCCGATATAAATTTAATGCTTCATCGATAATTTTTTCGAATTCATCTTCGGTTAATGTATTTACCCAGCTATAGAGCTGTTCTGCGAAATACTCTAAAACTTCTTCTTGGGTTAACACAAGCGGCTTTTCCAAGGTCATTTGTGCAAGTCGTTCCTGATCGGTACACTTAAGTCCCTTGGCAAAATCCATTTTTGCTGCAATCGACCTCAGCTCGTTTTTTATAGTGGCAAAAGTCTGCGCGGCATCTTGGTCTTGCGAATACAGGCCATGAAAAATTTCTTCACCCATTTCTTCGCAGAGTGCGGCAAGCTTCGTTATAAAAAGTTTATTATCGTCAATATTTAAATTATTTTCTGTATCCGCATCATAGATATTCTTTTGATAATACTGGTGAAGGAGTTGTTGTAAATTATTATTAAATGAAATTAAGCGATTAAGAAGCTCATGATGAGGGTTGTTCTGAGCAGCTTCTGTCTCTGAGAGTATTTTAAAGCCCTGTTGAAAGGGAAAATATTGCACTGCCTCGGTCACTTCCGGTTGCTGATCAAAATTTTCCGTGTCTTTGCTACTGCTCAGCGTATGGAGCACTTTAGCGCGCATGCCCATATCTGCTTCAGACAATACTACCTTGAATTGATCATAACGTTTTGCGTACTGATAGATCACCTTACGTGTTAGAAAGGATAAATCAGCAAAACGGATTGTATAAGAATCTCGCCATATTTTATGATACCGAGCCTCCAAATGACTCAGATTCAATTGGCTTTCAACGTTATCTTCATATAAGGTGGCGTTTTGCTCCTCAACCCACTTTAAGATAGTTTGATAATAAGAGGGATTGTTAAATAATTCTTCATTGGTCGATTTTATTTGCAAACCATGTCGGTTACTTTCACAACCCATATCGGTAATCACGATTCGATAAATATGGTCATAACATTCCTGATAAATTTGCATCATCACATCAATAAATGGCTTATTATTGGTGTTTTTATTGCATAGATGAGGGAATTTTTTTTCATACTCCTTGCGTTTAATTTCCGGCAAATCTTTATACGATAAGGAAAGGTCGCCTAAATACTCTTGTAAACGCTTTCGTAGCACCAGGGGTTGGAAGGTGAGTAACTGACGCAATACCGCATCCATCATCTGCTTACGCGCCTCTTTTCTGCCCGCTAATTTTATAAATTCACCCGGATCAGCATAGGCTTTAGGTAGCGAATAACCTAAAATGGGCTGCGCGATATTTTCTTTTACGAAATTAGGCAAACTATCCATACCCATAATCACTGTGGCCCCAGGATGAGGCGAGGTTGGATTATGATAACTTATCCAGCGATCGGGAAAATTATGATATTGTTCGCGGGTTAAGTTTGAGCTTGCTTTAGGCCGGTCAACGAATTTTCTACCCCCATCTTTCGCTAAACAGCTAAAACTATAAAAAAACATCCCATAATCCAGATGAGCAGCCCAACCATAAGCATTACCCAATTCGTCCAGAAACTCTCGAAATCCTATATTTCCCGAATGAGTATCGTCATCACGACAAATCCATCGCCCAACGATTGGTAAGGTCATATTATATTTGATTAATTTGTCCACTTTAGGAGGGTTATTATCGGACGAGGCGTTGATATCGTTTTTGAAGGGTAGGGGTTTAAAACCATCCAGGGTTAAAGATAAGGTTCCATCAATTTGAGGGTTATTCACATCGTCATCAAAGACTAAATACTCTGTAGCAGCTACCTGGTCTCCCTGGAACAGGCGTAAAATAACTGATACCGCTACGCTAATTTTTGCCAAAAAAGCAGGATAATGTCCCTGATCATCGAGTTTTTTGTAATAACCTGTTTTAACCTTCCCATCCTCGACAAATTCAACAAAAAATATTTCATGGGAACCATTAATTATTTTTTTTCTGACAATAAGATTGCTTTTCCTCAGCGCTTTTTTCGGTAAGCCCATACGATAGTCCATTAAACATGATTAGTCCCTAACTTTACAGTTCATATTAAGCAGAAAATCCACTCCAGTTCAAGAACGCACTGCTTTTTTTTACCTAACATGCTATAAAATAATCCGTATCGGCAAACTTATGGGAACGTTTTCAGCTATTTTTTTCAAAAAGGTGAAAAATAGGCCTCCATTTCTTCCTCTACAGCCCGGGTTAATAAACAAAGTTGCTCTGAGGTTTTGCTATAGGTAAAAAACTGACCGTATCCCGTGCATCTCTTTTTTATATGATTCGCAAGAGTCAAAGTGAGTACGCTAATAATAAAATTGGCTAATTTAATCAATAAGATAAGAATTAATGAATGCGATGGCTCAATAAAATCAGTACATTGTTGCTGATTGGACTTGAGCGACCATTTTGCCTGCTCAAGGATTGACTGCCGGTCATCTTTGCTTTCTAAAGCGTGACAAATGATACGGTGCAGGTTTCGCTGGTAGATGATTTTCTGCTGCTGCCACCGTTGGCCTTGCTCTTGATATGCGGATTGCTGCAAGTGATGTTCAACTAAAGTAAATGTTTGTTCTATTTTTTGAATCAATATATTAAAACACTGCCATTTACGCAGATCACGCGTAGTTACTGACCACCGATATGTTGCCTCTTCAGCACTGGATTTTAATAAAATATGACCTAGGCTAATCTTTTGCAGGAGCTCTTGTGCGCTACTGTGTAGTGCCACGGGCAAATGATTTACCTCAATACTTCTTGCTGAATTTTCCAATCCATCAAAAACCAGGTTTATCAGTAACTTTTTTTCTAAAGGCGGCACTTGCGGTAAATACAGCAAGAGCAAGCGTAAAAAATTTCCGCGTGCACCCATTTCTAATAACTGGTGTTTTTTATTTTTCTCATCGATATCACACTCTTTTAAAAGAATAAGAACCTGCATAATGGAACGTAAAAAACCAATTGCCATAGGTGACTGATCGCCAGGTATGGGATTGATCGCTTGATTCTTAAAAAAATGAATATTGATTGTTGGCCATAAATGATCGTGTGGCGACAAGATCCACTTCACACGCTCTTTAATGCCCCCTTTGAGCAGGTTATTGCGTAAAAGATAAAAAAAAGCTTCCGGCATGAGCGGACTATCTACTGCTGCTTGTAAAATTTCCTGATAGCCGTCTCGTGTGAGCGGTGCATGTTCCAGAAAGAAAAGACACAAAGTTCGACCCGATGATGGCGGTAGCTGCGCCAGATAGTTTAAGCCCTTCAAAAAGTCAGGAGTTGGATTTTGCGACAAATAATCATTGACCAAACGTCTAAAATCAACATCTGCCAAAATGCTTTCTACAATATCTTGCGGCACCTGATGCAAATATAAAAAACAAAAAGCACCCACTTGATAAGCATCTTGCGGATATTTCGGAATAAGTTGAATAAATTGCGCCTCGTCCACCAAGCGCAAGAATAAATCCAAACGATGGGCGTGATATAAGACAAAAAATAAAATTAATTTTAATTTACTGGACAACGTATCCTGAGATAATAATTTAACCTTGATCGCTGAGTCGATATGATTTATATTCGCTAGAAACTCTATGGTCACTAACCGTTCACGATCCAGTTTGGTTTCCAGGATTAAATCCAATAAAGGATTAGGTACCAACACGTTTTGGATATCAAATTGATTAAAATTAATTGCATTCCATAAATTTAGACGAGAACCTGTGACATTTAAATAGCGCAGTACTAAATTAAGTTGTAGAAGGTCTGGATTAATGTCATTACCATCACTTATCAAAGGTATTAGCTTTTGAATTAATGGCGCATGACTAAATAAAGCAAGTGGATTCTTAAGCCAGGGAACACGCTTTACAGGCATGGGTTCCTGGAGATTTAATTCTCTACTCGACAACAAACAGATTTCGCGCTCCTTGGGCGTGAGGTGTGTGTTCCGAATTAATCCAATATGCCACTCATGCACTTGGTCTTTACGAAAATTACAAAAAAAAGCACAGGGTCTATTGTGCTCATCCACATAGGCAAAAGCCAGTTGGGCATATTGTTTTTGATAATATTCGATATCTTCATCTTCTTTAAGCAAGGGCATTGATCCAAAGAGACATTTAAGGATTCCGCCAAAAATATTTCCCTGCGCATAATAAGTAAACGCAGCACTGCTAGACCAAGTGGAATAAAGCACTTGGGCTTGAGCCTCTGTCCCGAGAAAAGGTGAGCGCGAAATGTCTTTTATAAAGGTATTTTTTTCTTCCTCAAGTTTTGGAGAGGGTAAGATAAACGATTGCTGCCCAAAAGCGGTAAAAACTTCCTGGGCACTGCCCTTTAACAGATAAAGCATGATTACATCCTTACAACGAATTAAGCGAACCTAATTTAAGGTTTTGCTTACCCCATGCTGGGTCTTTTCCCAATGACTGGGTTTAAATATGAGCTGATATAAAGCACGATAAGATGCGATAGACATAAGTAGCCAATAAATAGGTGCAGTGATCGCAAAGAGAATAAAACGAATATTGCGACGATTTCTACGCGCAACACCTAAAATATTTAAAAAAATCATCATCAATGAGCCAATAAAAAAATTAAGCTGTGCGATGAACAATAAATTTCCCTGGAACAAAAAATTTGTTTCTGTTGTATTTAGAAAATACGAAATAAAAAAGACTATCCATAACGGTATATTTGCTAAATTGGTTAGTAATGTACCCCCGATAAATAATTGGAAACCAACAAAACCCCGAGTCCCTAACACGCGCCATAATCGCCACGGATTATGCATATGCACCAAATAGGTTTGCATGTAACCTTTAATCCAGCGTGTGCGTTGTTTAATCCAGCTAAATACACGGCAGGTGGCCTCTTCATAGGTCGTTGAGGGGATAACGCGGCTGGTGTAACCAAGACGGCTTAAGCGTACGCCCAGGTCAGCGTCCTCGGTCACATTAAAGGGATCCCAAGCATTAATGTTGCGCAAAAAAATGGTACGGAAATGATTACTTGTCCCGCCCAAAGGAATTGGGGAATGAAAATATTCCAAAGCCGGAAGCAATAAATCAAACCAGTAAATGTATTCGATAGCAAACATCGTCGTCAGCCAATTGTCATTGGCATTATAGAAATTTAGACGACATTGCACACAAGCAAGTTTTTCCTCACCATGATCATAAAATGCCTTAAGGGCGATTTTTAATTGTTTCGGATCGGGTTTATCTTCAGCATCGTATAAAGTTAAAAATTCACCGCGCACAAAATGCAAACCATAATTACAGGCCTTGGCTTTAGTCCGCGGATCTGAAAAGGGAATATAAACAAACTCAATATGGCGTGGTAAATTTAATTGTTTCAAAATTTCAATGGTATGAAAATCATCTTGCTCAAGTAGTACTTTCACATCCAATTTATGGGTGGGATAATCCAGTTTATTGATGTTGTTAAACAAATTTCTTAACGTCACTTCACTTTCTTGAAAAAGTGGGATTAAAATGCTGTATACTGGTAAATCATCCTGCGGTAATTGTTCATAATCAGCATCCTTAAAGTTTAATTTTACCTTTAAAGAAACCAGCGATAATAAAATTTTATACAACAAAATTCCAATAATCGAAACGGTGAAAAAAACATTAATACCGAATAAAAAATACTGTGGTGTGTTGACTGCTGCATAAATAATAAAAACCAAAAAGAGGAAGAAAAAAATCCGCTGCCCAGTGGATAAAGTGAACTTCGAGCTCAGCTCATGATTTTCAGTCACTAATTGATTAATCGATTCAGTGAGGTAAAACTCTTTAAAATGCTTTTGCAATACGTACAGAATATCGTACTTGGAGGTACCGAGGATTACCGTATTTTCACCCCAATGCTCTTTTATAAAAGCAAAATTTTCTGGAGAAGGATTCGATGTAGCGACTGTTATACGCTTTTTATCCTGAGCAATCGGTATAAGCTCTTTTTCTAAATAAATTTTTTTATCTTTGCTGTGTAATAAGGACAAGTCGATGGGGTGCTTCATCAGCTGCACAAAACTAATCCTATAATGGGCTGCAAGTGAGCGATAGTAATCTTGTGCACGCATGGAGGTTATGGCAAGAAGGATATCTCCTAGTTTTCCACCGGCGCGCTCTTGATGCGCCAAGGCTTCTTCAAGCTCTGTTTGGTTTATGAGATTTTGATCTTTTAAATACTCACCTAATTTCACAGTATATCCTTATACCGTTAGCCACAATGCCACAAAGGGTCCTGTTCCTTCACCCACATTTTGCCCATAAAAATCCTGCGTGACTCCTAATTGTAGCCCTAAGTATTTGGTGGGCCATACGAGGACGCTTGGCGCAATGGTAAATAAATTAAAGGATCCTTTTTGCGGATAAGCAAGGCCCACGGTGTTGTAATTCTGGACAAAAATCCACAATCGATCCTGATTAAACTTCCAGCCGCTTTCTAAAATAACTTGAATTTGGTCCCCAGGACCATAGCGTTGAATGTAGGCGATGCCGCCATCAAAAAACCAGTTTACTTTTTTCTCTTTTGAAGTACCACTCGTACCTATCCATAAGGCTTCGGAAGAATTGAAACGACCATTTTGCGGGGGAATATTTAATTTGGCACCATGCCCTAGCGCATCAAAATAAAGTTGCGTAGAAATAACGTACTGATCATTTTTCCACAACTGATAACGGCCTAAAATGAGATTGTCATTACCCCCGCCCTGGGTGCCTCCTGCCTGGGTATAACTATTCAATCCAGAAAAATACCCCCCGAAAGTAAGCTTATCGGTGATTCCGAATTCAAAATAATTACTGCCATACCCTTTTTTGTAAATAGGGCTAGAACGTAAATGCCCGCCGCTGGTCCAATAATTGTTACTTTGATAATACTGCCCTGTAGCAATATTTAAAGCCGATCCCTTATTTTGCGTCCAGGCACCCGAATGTGCATAAAATGCAGTACTCCAAAGAGTGATGGAGAAAAAGAATTTATAAAAACACTTCATGTAGATGTTCGTCATAATCCATTAATGGCTCTATTAAACTTGATGTAGCGAGCAGAAGCAAGCCTCATGTTTAAACGAAACAGATATGTCGTGATAAGCCTAGGGCTCCAGTCGAAATGATTATGCAGAACCTTTAGCAGATACTGTGTTGCTTGTATCGTCAGATTTAGGACTCTCTTGACGCAGGGCCTCTTTAAATTGCACACTTTTGAGGTTCTGAGTGGGGTTACTGTCTGCAGCACGTTCTTTTTCTTCTTTTACTATTTTTTTAACGCCAGATGGTGTTATATCGTGCTTATCATGCGCTAGGTGCTCACCTATTTTATGATATTCCTTTGTTAAGCTCGAAACATCCTGAGCCGGAGGTTGCGCTCTCCTAACGGCAGGTATGTGTGTGTGCATCACATTATAAGAATCATCTTTTGGAGGAGGGGCAGCAGCAACGAACTGATGATCCACTTGATCCTTTACACCAGTCCTCGTAATGGCTTTATAGATCCGCTCAATTGCCAAGCCAACCAGGATAAATGGGGCGAAAAGCGTAGCGACCATGCTACCTATAATCTGACCCGCGCGCTGCGATGAACTCGGTGTTACTTTTTTAGCCGCAGCTGTCATTTCCCGCGTCATTCCTTTATGTGCTTGCATCAAGCCCGCGGAACTTTGATGTAAATGCTTTAATTCTTTTTCCTCAGCACTATTACGATCAACCATGCCCATAAACCCTTTTTTCGCTTTAACTTTAGCTGCAGCCCCTTGGTCAACCATACTGACTAATGCCATCCCTCCTTGCAAGTGATGGTCATACTGTTTATCAACTTCCAGTTTTAAGGCTCTCATTGCTCGCGTTGCCGCGACTGGGGTTTGTGCTTGTCCAAGTTCTTTAACTAATTTAGTAATGGAATTATTTTCGTTTTGTGCGGCTTTATCAAGAATAGCCACCCGTCCATTGACAGCCTGGGCGCGCTCGTTACCACTTTTACAACCAGAAATACTCACCTCTTCACTAAAAATGGATAAAGCTTGGATTAATTTTGTATAATCATGGTGGATATGTAAATCAAAAGCGAACACTTTGCGCAGCGCATCCTGAACGCCTCCCCGTAATTCTTTTTCCCCAAGATTTTTTTCACTCCTTAATTGCATTTTCATCTGTCGCAAATTCTTAATGGCTTGCTTACCTTCGTCTGACTGTGAGAAATAAGAAGGGCGCGCCTTATCCATTAAGAAATTATAATAGTGCTGTAATGCGCTATGCAGGTGTGGATCGGCGGGTGCGTTATTATAGGCTAAGGCAAGTTCGGTCATTAATGTGGCTTCGCGTTGTAAGGGGTCGGCACCATAGCCCAGATCATCGCCGTAACCGTTCACCGAGATGTTTTGTACTAAGCATAACAGGCGTCCTTCTGTATTCGTTTGTATCTGTTGGGCATTATATTGATGAGCAGCAGCAAGAATGTAGCGCGCACCCTGCGATTGTTTATTGCCTCCACCCTCGAGAGTATCATTAATTGCAGTATGTAGATTGTAAGTAAACGCTCTTAAACCATCTGCAAGCCCGAAACTGGTGTGCTCATACATCTGATATTTGCGAGACAAATGCTCAAGCTTGTCGACGATATCCATGATTGCTGCTTCAGATTTAACTCCTTTTTTAACATCCAACGAAGGAACTCTTATTTGTAAACGGTCACTCCATATTCTTGTCGCATCAAAAGGAATATTTAAAATGCGTCGATCTGCAAGGTGCTCTGTGCCGATGCCCCGATCATGCGCCGTAACTTTATTGCCGCCAATCCAATTGGCCATACTCATCGATTCGTCGATATATAAAACATCATTATCGGTAGCTGTCGTGGTCTCAGCAAGGTGTTTCAAATGTTTGGCATCTCTAGAACTTAGGACCTGTCCAGTTTGGGTCAAGACCTCCTCGGCAAATAGTATGTGCGCCTGGCTTAATAGAATTTTACGGCCTTTATTTAATTTTTTTATTAATACCACTTCATCAATGATCTTTTCGCTGTTGGTAGATTCAGATATTGCTTGTTGATAAAAAGTTTCTATCCTCTTTCCCAAATTACGCATTACCTGCTGATGTATTTGCTCCATCTTCTCTTGAGGAAATTTTAGGTCTGCGAGCTTGTTATAGGTCCGTGAAACCAGCTTCATATGAAAATAAAATTCATGTTGGAGTGCGATAATGCTGCCACGATGGACAGCAAAACTATCTTCGTGTAGTTTAAACCGCTCTAAAAATTCTTGTTTTAAACCTGGCTCGGAAAAGACATCAAAGCTCACCAAAGTCGTAGGCGTTAATTTTTGCGCTAATTGCGTTTCGAAATATTGGTGCACTGCTTCAGGGAGGGTGACTTCGACTAAAATTCGGCCTTGGGGATCGTAAACGCGGTCTTGGGGCTCCATATTCACGATTTGGTGATAAGCAGCATCCTGTAAGGCGCGAACATATTCTTGTTCGTCAGATAAAGACATGGCGAGACCCCCCGAGATTTAGGCTCTTACTCCCAGTTTAGCACCATTTTATGTACAAAATTAAAAATTATTGGACTTATTGTAAGGTTATTGAAAATAAGATAAGTTTAAATCCATTATGGGCTTTGTATCATAGGTGAGGGGGCGGTTTTTAATAATTTACGCTGCTGACGCTTTTCTTGCCATGTTTGCAACAACACAAAGAAAACAGGAACAAAAACAACAGCAAGGCACGTTGAGGCAAGCATCCCACTACTTACCGCGATACCGATAGACCGTCGAGAATTGGCACCGGCGCCACTAGCAAAAACCAAAGGCATCACCCCTAAAATGAAAGCAAAAGAAGTCATTAAAATCGGGCGAAAACGAGTCTGCGCCCCCAAAATAGCAGCCTCAATAATACTTTTTTGATGTAATTCTCGCTGTTCTCGTGCAACCTCAACAATTAGGATTGCATTTTTTGCAGCCAAAGCAATGAGCAGCAAAACCCCAATTTGGGTGTACATATTGTTGGATAGACCCAAAACGGTTAGAGCACATACTGTTCCCAATAAAGCCAAGGGCACACTAAACAAAATCGCCAAGGGAGTTACCCAGTTTTCATATTGTCCGGCAAGAATCATATAAACCAAAACCAGCGACAACATAAAAATATAATAACTTAGATTGCCGGCAATTTGCTCCTGATAAGCCGTGCTAGTCCATTCATAAGATACGCCATCGGGAAGGATGGCCTTAGCCAGGCGTTCCATAGCTTGCATGGCTTGGCCTGAACTATAGCCTGGTGCTGCAGCGCCATAAATATTACCCGAAGGGTAAAGGTTATAGAGGGAAATCATCGCAGGACCTACCGTAGGATTGATATCGGTTAATGTTCCCAATGGCACCATGCCCCCTGATTGATTGCGTACATAAAAGTGCAAGACATCTTCAATAGTCATCCGATACGGCGCATCAGCCTGAACGTATACCTGGAATACTTGCCCAAATTTACTAAATAAATTGACATAAGAGGAGCCAAGATAGGTTTGCAAGGTGTCGCTGGCATCACCGACCTTCACTCCCAAGGATTCAGCTTTAGTACGATTAATCGGTGCCGCGACCTGCGGCACTGAGGCGCGAAATGAGGTCATTAAATGCTGTAATTCGGGTTGCTGGTTGCCGTAGTAAATCATTTGATCAGTTGCTGCTTGTAATTTACGGTAATCAAAAGAACCATCTTGCAGCTCTAGCTGCATTTGAAAACCACCGGAGGTGCCTAGACCTTGAATTGGGGGCGGAACCATAACTAAAATTTTGGCTTCTAAGGTATTTTGTGCAATTTGTGTTAACTGTTGATAAAGAGGAAGTAGCCCTTCTTTTTTGCCGCGCACACTCCAGTCTTTGAAAATGATGTATAAAGCACCCGCATTAGCAAGACTTGCGTTGTTATCCAGTAAGGAGATGCCATTGATTGCAATCACATCAGCGATCGCATTATTTTTGCGAATTTCGCGGCTCAGTTTACTTAAAACGGCCTGGGTTCGGTCCAGTGTTGCGCCATCAGGTAATTGAACACTCATCATCATATATCCCTGATCTTCAACAGGAATAAATCCCGTAGGTATATGGCTTAATCCTAGGATGGCTAAAACGGCCAGGGCAAATCCTAGAAGACAGACGCGTCGATACTGTCCGACCAAGCGTGTAATAAAGCCCACATAGCGTTTCTCAATCGGATAATAGACGCGATCAAATCCGCGAAAAATAATATTTTTTTTACGTTGCGCATCGACCGGTCTTAACCATAAGGCACATTGCGTCGGTTTAAGAGTTAATGCATTGATCGCGCTAATAAATGCGGTTGCTGCAATCACTAATGCAAATTGCGCATACATCGAGCCGGTTAAACCGGGTAAAAAACCCGCGGGAACAAAGACGGCCATCAGTACCAGGGTAATGCCCAAGATTGGACCTAATAATTCACGCATGGCCTCGATAGCACTTTCTTTAGGCGTTGCCCCGCGCTCTATATGTTGGGTCACGCCCTCAACAATCACAATCGCATCATCCACAACGATACCAATGGCCAGTACTAAAGCAAATAAGGTTAACAAGTTAATTGAAAAACCCAACATCAACATGGCGAAAAAAGCACCAATAATTGTTACCGGAACCGTCGTTGTTGGCACTAAAGTCGCCCGGGCATTCTGTAAAAAAAGTAAAATGACAACCAAAACTAAAATCCCTGCCTCAAACAGAGTTTTATAGACCTCATCAATCGATGCAGTAACGAATTTTGTGGTATCAAAGGGAATGGTATACTTCATGCCTTTTGGAAATTTCTTAGCCATCTTTTCCACAGCTTTACGTACCTCGGAGGCCACATCCAAAGCATTTGCCCCAGGTAACTGAAAAATCCCAATGGCAGCAGTGGGTTTATTATTCAGCTCTGCTGATTGGCTATAACTTGCCGAACCCAACTCGACCCGGCCCACATCACGAATGCGCACAATGCGCGCGCTCGAACTGGTATTCGCACTCTGATTAGCCTGGGTCGCATCGGTTTTAATGATAATGTTGGCAAATTCCTCGGTGTTCAACAACTGGCCAGGAACATTCACGGTTAACTGATAGGGTTGCGAACCAACAGTAGGCGGTGCGGCAATTTGTCCTGCCGAAACCTCCTGATTTTGGCGACTGATGGCATCTAATACATCACTGGGATTTAAGCCAAAGGCTAACATTTTCTGAGGATCAAGCCAGATGCGCATGGCATATGTTCCTGTGCCAAAAATCAGGACATTTCCTACTCCGGGAAGACGTGCTAACTCATCTTGCATATTAATGACCGCATAATTGTTTAAAAATAAGCCGTCGTATTCGTTGTTCTCTGAGGTCAAATCAATAAATTGGAGGATCGCCGTGGATTTTTGTTGCACCACAACACCTTGCTTTTGTACCGACATAGGTAGCTGCGCCATCGCCGCTTGCACCCGGTTTTGTACCAATACTTGCGCAAAATTTAAATCCGTACCAATTTTAAAGGTAACTATGAGAGTATAGCTACCACTGTTAGTGCTGGTGGATTGCATGTAAATCATATCCTCAACCCCATTAACTTGCTGCTCAATGGGTAATGCCACGGTATTGATCAAGGTTTTGGCATCTGCTCCTGGATAAGTGGTGGTCACTTGGATGGTCGGCGGCACAATCGCAGGATATTGCGAAACGGGTAAGGCCATAATCGCGACCAAACCTAAAAGTACCAGCAAGAGCGCAATGACATTGGCTAAAATGGGACGTTCAATGAAAAATTTAGAAATCATGCTTTTTTCTCGTTCGCAGTTGTTTCTTTCTGTATGCGTACCTTGTTTCCAACGGAGGCATTTTGAATGCCATCAACAATAACGCGATCGGTGTCCTTAAGTCCCTGGGTGACCGCGCGTCTATCTGCAGCGATTCCACCTAAAGTGATGCGTTGCAGTACGACCTTTTCATTATCATCGACCTTGTAAACATAAGGACCAATCTGGTCGTATAAGATGGCGCTATTGGGAATGGTTAATTGCTTTTGCGGAGCCGATAGCGCAATCCGTGCCTGGACAAAAAATCCGGGTAAAAAGAGATAGTCTTTATTAGGCAGTAAGGCACGCAATTCCATCGTACCCGTTGCAGCATTTAGTCCTGTATTCACAAAATCAAGCGTAGCTTGATAGGATTTATTGGGATCATTTTGCAGACTTACATAAACCGGTACTTGCGGATGATTTTCCGAATTAATGCCTTTGGCACGTGCCGCAGCACGTAACTTTATTAAATCCAGCTCATTCAGATTAAAATAAACATAAATCGGGTCGATTTGTTCTAACGTCGCCAGCGTAGTCGCTTCCCCCTTGCCAACTAAATTTCCAAGATCCACCAAATGTCGGCCAATGCGTCCGGCAAAGGGGGCTAACACGTGCGTATAGCTATAGGTAATCGAGGCATTCACAGCATTTGCGGTTGCTTTTTCAATTTCTGCAGTCATTTCTTGTGTACGCGCCAACCATTTTTCCACTTCGTTCAGTGAGGTTGCATTTTGTTTATACATGCGCTGCTGACGGGCATACTCAGATTTATTGTAGGCGTCGATCGCTTTTTGGGCCGCGACCGTTGCTTGCGCGGCTTTTAACTGCTCCGCATAAGGCTCTGGCTGGATAATAAATAATTCCTGACCTTTTTTTACAAAGCTCCCGTCCTTAAAGGAAATCTTCTCTAAATATCCCTCAACACGCGCCACAAGGTTTACCGATTGGTATGCAACCGTCGTACCGGTTTGGGTCACATACTCCACAACTTCCTGAGTCTGGGGATGGGCTACTTGAACCACTGGGGGCGGTATTTCTAGGGGCTTTGGTTTTTTAAACAGTGAAAAAAGTAGATAAAGCAGTAGGATGCTTATCAATCCAATCAATATGATTTTGCGTAACTGTGCTTGATTCCATTTCATAAGATTACCATTTGGGTAAATAAAGTTGTTTTAATTTTTGTTTATGGGTCGAGGGTGGCTCATGATTTGCTGGCTGCAATAAGGTTCCCCAATTGGTTCGTGCAGCCATATCACGTTTTATTTCTTGTGAAACCAAATCGTTCGTGCCGCGGACACCCCAACCACCACCTAAGGCACGATAAAGCCCAATCAGACTCAGCGGAATATTGCCTTGAGCGTTAACCAAAGAAGTTTGTACACTTAATTGCTGCTGTTCCGCATTCAATACGGGAGTGAAGTCAGTTTCCCCCTCTTTATAACGAATCAGGGCGAGCTTTAGTGATTTCGTGGCAGAACCATTAGCACGGCTAAGCAGGACCACTGTGTTCTTTGCTTCAATATAAGCGGTAATATAATCTTGAACCTCTTTTTGCGCCTTAAGTACCACATTCGCGTATTGCAATAGGGCTTGCTGGAAGATGGCATCTTGCGCGCGTACTGCATTGGTAATTTGGCCATAGTTGAGAAGCGGCCAATTAAAACTGGGGCCGGCTATGATGTTGCGATTGGCCCATTGAAAAATGTCGGTAATCGAGGAGGAACCGATATTATTTGCGGTAAAGGCAAAGCTGCCATTTAAAGAAAGTGCTGGATACAAATTTGCCTGGATGGCACCAATAGCTGCCGATTGACTCACCGCATTTAAGCGCGCTTCCTGAATATCTGGACGCCGTGCTAATAATTCCTTGGGCATGCCGACTGCAATGGATGAAGGTGCCTGAGGAATTTTTTTAACCGGATTAACCAGGCTATCTACGGCATTAGGTAGCGTCCCTAAAAGGACTGCCAAAGCATCTTTTTGTTGTTGAAGGTCGGTGATAATGCCCGGTAAAGTGGCTTGGGTTTGTGCCAATTCCGTTGCGGCTTGTTCTACATCCACCAGACTGGTTTGACCTGCACTGTAGCGTGCTCGAGCAATGCGCAGACCTATTTTTTGCACCTCAATATTCGCTTGAGTAATGCGCATCAACGCTTGATCGGTGCGTATTTTTATATACGTTGCCGCAATATCTGCAGTGAGGCTCACCAGCGCATTGTCATATGCAGCCACAGATCCTAAAAAAACCGCATCTTGCGCTTGAACTGCGCGGCGGTATTTACCCCAAAAATCAACTTCCCAATTTGCTGAAAAGCCCAGAGACGCCGTATCAAAAGTTGATGGTAAAATACTATTAAGTGAGGTGCCACCGAGACGCGTATAAGTAAAATTACCAACAGCACTTTGTTGTTGTGGATAAAGCTGTCCTACCGTCTGTGCAAGTTGTGCGCGGGTCTGTAAGACCTTTACCCCTGCGGTTTGGAGATCCAAATTATTATGATAGCCTTGCGCAATTAAGTCATTCAGCGTTGAATCATGAAATGCTTGCCACCACAATTGATGATTAAATGGTTTTTCCTGAACGGATGGATTTGTCTTTGCCCAATGCGCAGCCACAGGCTTTTTCGGCTCTTTATAATTGGGGCCAACCATCATACACGCGCTTAACAACGCGGTAAGCATCAGGCTTAAAATCCGCACCATGGAGGTGAATATCCCTATAAAATTTTCCATCATGGAAATGAAGTGACAATAACTTTCGAATATGACTCTATCATTAGTTTTCGCGTTTGAATAGAGGGATTTCCGTTAAGAGAATAATTCTTGATTTGAACTTAGTGCCCATATAATGTACACTAGTTGCTTTCTGTTATATGCGATAACTTATGGCAATTCCCAATTTTCATACATGGCTCAATAATCTTTTAAAGGGTGACTTAACCGCGCAAGTCCTATGGAATCAATATATTCAGCTTAAATCATTTGATAAAGACGAAGAACGAGAGCTTATCTTTTTATTTGATGAAATAATCCGTTTAAAAAGAGAACCCTATACGCAAGTTTGTTATTTGCGTGCAACTTTTTATATGTATGCCATTGGTGAAGAAAATTTCATTGAGGCACTTAAATTATTACAAATTGCGATCGCAAAGAATCATACGGACGCAATGATTCAATGCGGTTTGTTATATCTGCATGGGCTTGGTGTTGAGCAAGATGATATCCAAGCGGAGTCTCTGTTTAAGCAAGCGCAAGAATTAGGTAATGATGAAGCATCATATCAGCTTGCTTATCTTTATTTACACGGAATGGAAGCCACAAAAGATATAGAAAAAGCCTCTAAAATGTACGAAGAGGCTCTAGCCAAAAATAATATTAATGCTTTGATCAATATGGCCCGCATTCAGCAACAAAAAGGACACTTCGATGAGGCAGTAAATCTACTGGAAAAAGCTGCGGAAAATGGCAGTATCGAGGCCCTGAGAAATCTGGGGTATATTTATCTCTACTGTAAGCATGACAAATTCTCAAAGCATGAATTCATTCAGAACAATTATTCTCAAGCCATAAAATATTTTGATAAGGCAATTACATTTAATGACAGTGCAGCTATGATTGAACGAGCATATATGCATCGATTTGGTTATGGCTGTCCCCAAAATCTGAACGCTGCACGCAAACTTTATGAAGATGCAGTTTACTTTGGTAACTTACATGCTTGCGGCTATCTTGCGGATATTAATTATTGTGAAGATAAAACCAAGATTGAAAAAATTATCAGCCTATTAGACGAGGCTCTTTCAGTTAATAACTCTGATGCGATGGTTTTACGTGCTAAAATTCATCTAGAGCAAGACCCCCCAGAAAAAGATCAAGCAATAACACTACTCGAACGTGCAATAGAATGTAAAAATCCCCAGGCTTTTTATTTGCGTGCAGAAATGTTGTTTCGAGGAGACTATGAACCACGTGATCTCGTTAAAGCACGGCAACTTTATTTACAATTTGCTGAAATTAGACAAGAAAAAATGAGTTTCGATTTTTTTGCCCGTGATATTATGAATAATAATAAAAGCCTGCTTAATCTGAAGAGAGCTTTTACACCGATAGCAAACCGTCGGCCAGAAAGTAAGGAGTACATTACTTCGCTCTTAGATATCATGCTGAAAAAAATGATCATCGATATTATTCATTCAGGGGATATAGAAGAACTCTCTCGAGAGTTCCTCCAAAAAATGAAACCATTATTTATACATCGTCAAATCTGGAAGCCCGTAATGATTAATCTTGGTATTGCACTTACAGGCATTGGCCTGCTACTTCTAATCATCCGTGCGGCTCATGAGTTATTATGTGCACCAAAACAAACCCTAAATACATATCCTTCACACCGGATTTTTTTCTATGCTAAAACGCACACGGAAACGTTGGCTGAAGAGGTATACAATTGCTTAAACCAAGTTGATTTTAGCGAGATCCTTGGTGGCAAATCATCTACGGACGCTACTCTGCTCGCGTCACCTGCAATTGCGTAACATTTTGTAATCCTCGCGGTAAGCGATTACCGCGTCTGCC
>JAFKHV010000130.1 GCA_017306715.1 Legionella sp.
TTATCAATTGTTTGTGAAATTATTTCCAGTGATTTTATATCGAGAGGGAGGGTAATTTGTGCCATATTTTCGTGACCTTCTTGTTATTTGAAGCCACCTTAAACCATTACCCACCCTCAATGCTATATCCCTAGAACTACAGAAGAGCCCATTTTTGTTAATACATTTCCCAAACCGCTATCAAACAGTCATCTATGAATATCCTTAATGTGTTCTCGAATGAGTATGTGCCAGAATTCCCAAAAATAGAGGCAGAATCCTCTATACTATTGGCTTATTTGTAGCATTTAAAAATTTAGACCAATCTCATAAGGAAATACAATTGATAAATTTTTTGGTTTTTCGGTAAATATTATTCTTTTAGAAATAGCTACCATAAAACCAAATTCAAATACAACACCTTGACCAGTCAAACCATCTGGATTACACACAATAATAGCATCTGATTGTTTATATGTCTCCATTTGTTCATATTGAAGTCTCCAACCATCACGTCTATTTTTAAGTTTTTGGCCTTCTAAAACAAGAAAATCTGTTCCTAAAGTTTCTGGAACGACTTTTGTTGTCGTAGGAAACAATACGGTAATGTTGCGTTTTTGCAAAGTAGTCATTACCTCACCAATATTTTCTAGCTGATTTTGAATACTTCCAGCTACGACGACTTTTCTGAATTCCTGACAAATTAGACCTTCCATCATATTTTTATGTCCATTTACAGACATACTCTTTTCCAAATAAAACTGCTCTAAATCAGAAGGTATAATATTAAAATAAAGCCCATAATTTACAAAAATTTGAATCATTAATTTGGTTTGTTCTTGCTGAGAACCCCTCTGGAATATTCCTGTAGCATACAATCTAACGCATTCATTGTTAATTACTCCAACAAGTTTGTGTAAAGTGGCTAAAAATTTGCCAATTTTTTCTACCAATATTTCAATATTGAAACTCTCTCCAAAATTAACACGCTCTTCCCCTACCACTTTTAACGTATTATCTTTTAAGCTGTATACAGTAATATCATTTGTATTAAAATGAATCAGCACTTTATTTTTTGTAACTAGCATATTGTTTTCCCTTTTTTTATTAGTTTTATTAAAGTTAGTTATATTAGTTTTGTTTATTTGTGTAAGGCGTTAAGATATTTGTCCATGAACATAACTTTGTCCTTTGAATGGTATTGCATAATATAGCGTGGATGTTCCAACGGTATAATTTTATCAAAAAAATGATGTTTTTCGTTGATGTTTGATAGAAAACTGTAGTTTCCTCCACTTCCAATACAGTAGCACACGGAACTATCAATTCCAAAATCTATTTGAGCTCGCAGTGTGCTTATAATAAAAGGATACAAAATCGCTTGTAATTTTTGGTTTTCGTAGTAATTGAAATTCAATTCATTCCCCTTGGAGGTAATTTGAACTATACTGAGAGGGAAAGCAAAATTCATATAGAAGTCAGTATAAAACTTTTCATAACCTCCATATTCCCTCATAACATCATATAAAAATCCCGAAGAAGACTTAGTTACATAAAATTTGTCAATACAAATTCCCATTTCACTGAGGTGCTTGGTATCTTCAAAAGGAATTCCTATTACACCTGATGCTCGACGTGAAGGTGAACTTCCGAGTATTAGACGACGAGGGTGGACATCCTTATAGTATTTTTGATAAAATTTAGTCATTATTTTTTTAACTAAATCTTTGTGGTTTCCGTTAAATGGATTAATAATTTTAAATCCAGCAGGTAAGTCAAATGACGCATGTGAAAGTTTATCATAAAATTGTAATACTTTTTCAGCAAAAGTCGTTTTTGTACTCATATTACCTCGATTCGATAAAATAATTTAATAAACTTAGTGTATTAGTGCCTTAATTTACGTCTCCATTTTGGCCAATTTATTGTAATGGAGGTGTCAGCAGAAACCGTTTACAATACGCCTAAAACTGTTGAATAAGAGGCGCCATGAACGTCCACCTGCCGGTACTGATCCTTAACATTCTGTCCTCATTTTCTCAATTATTTTCTTCACCCACATGGAAAAAGGCTCAGCTTTTGTGCGTTGGAGCTATTTTATAGGGGCTTTAATGTTCGGCAGCGTATAAGTTCACGCTTTTTCAGGCACAATTATTCTATCTTAACGCAAACGCATCTGCCAAAAGCGTTCCACTGATTGATGATACTGCCAATAATAATTCTTTCTCTTTCTTGAGATTCGACCTTTTGGGTTTTCAGGCTTGACCAGATACACCTTTTAATTTTGGAGAATTGAGCCTCAACGAGAGCTCTTACCCCATAGCCATACTTTTTATGAAAAGCATAAACAGTCCCTTTCTCTTTAATATATTTCTCAATCTTATCGTGCCACCGGCTATTGGCTTTTCCCTGAACGGCAGCATAGGAAGGGGGCGGAATGGCGGGGATAATGCCTTTATCATAGAGCTTTTCAGCTACTCCTTTCCATATTTAGAATTGCTGACAATTATCACTTGCAAACGTCATTTTATATGTCAAATTCTTTGACGAAGGTGTAATCATTGCCAATAATGGATTACTTCCTCTTAATAACGTCTCGTTACCAACATTTGTGAAGAATAGCTTAAGTAAATAATGTCAAAACTTTTAGTAAAAAATTAAGGCTCTTCTGTAGTTCTAGGGATATAGCATTGAGGGTGGGTAATGGTTTAAGGTGGCTTCAAATAACAAGAAGGTCACGAAAATATGGCACAAATTACCCTCCCTCTCGATATAAAATCACTGGAAATAATTTCACAAACAAT
>JAFKHV010000131.1 GCA_017306715.1 Legionella sp.
CAATCCAGTTTCCAAAACGAAGTCAAACAAGGAATGCTACTTAATCAACAACGTTTTGCTTTTAGTGGTACATCTTTTGCTTTTCAAGATGAAATTGAACGATTTGTAAAACTATACATGCAGACTCGAGACTATAAGTATTTAACAATCCCTGTTGCTCAGTTCGTTAAAGATGCTCATATTACCGATGAACAAATAAAAAATTATTACGAACAGCATAAAAGAGATTTCATGGATCCAGAAAAAGTCAGCCTTGAGTATGTTTTATTATCAATGAATGAAGTAAAGAAAAATATTTCAATTACTTCGGAAGAGGCAAAGCGTTTTTATGATGAAAATACAAGCAATTATTTAACGCCAGCTCAGTGGAAAGTTTCACATATACTTTTCACAGTTCCTGAAAATGCTTCAGAAGAGGAACAAGATAAAATACAGAAAATTGCAGAGGAAGCTTACTCCTCATTACAAAAAAATCCAGAGCAATTTACAGAGATGGTAAAAAAATCAGATGATAAGTTATCAATTGCTGAAGAAGGCGAGTTACCTTGGATAACCGCTGGACAAAATGAATATAATAAATATTTGTCTCAGATTACGAAACCCGGGCAAATTACCCCACCTATAAGAACTCCTCATGGATATGAGATATTTAAACTGATTGATTATAAGCCTGTTACTACCCAATCTTTTGCCAAAGTAGAGTCTACGATAAAAGAGCAACTTGCTAATGAGACAGCACAAACTCGCTTCTCACAGGCTATGGAACAATTATCTGATCTTAGCTATCAATCCCCTGATTCGTTAAGTCCAGTAGCAGATGCGTTAAAGCTTACGATTAAGCAAACCGATTTATTTCCAAGATCTGGTGGTGTTCATGAGATTACTAAAAATTCACAGGTTATTAATGCCGCTTATAGCCATGATGTTCTGCAGTTAGGTAATAATAGCGAACCTATCCAATTAGATAACGATTCGGTTATTGTCGTGCGTTTAAAAGACCATACTGAACAAAAGCAACTGCCATTAACCGCTGTTAAAACTAAAATTCAGTCTTTACTGGAAAAGCAATATGCAGAGCAACGAGCAAAAGAATTAGGAGATAAGATTAAAGATAACAATTCAACCAATATGGGATTCAATAGCCCAGAATTAAAGTGGAATATTATCGAAAGCGCGGCAAGAGATAGTGATAAAGTTGATGCAGCGATTAATGAACTTGCTTTCAGCCTACCCCGAGTACATGCTCGTGATGGGATTATGCTACCTAATGGTGATTACACCGTAGTTGCTTTGACTGCTATCCACGACGGTCAAATGGATAGCTTGGATGAAGAGCAAAAAAATAGCCTTGAGCAACAGATTGAAGCAAGCTATGGAACTATGGATTATGATTTATACGTTAAAAGTCTTATAAATCAGGCAACAGTAACTCGTAATTGAGTAGGTTAGACCGTCACTAGCAATGGCGGTCTAAATTTTTTTATTACAAGCTTTTTTTAAAAATACTGCTCTTATCCAATAATTCATTAAATTCTGAGATTGATTAAGGAATTGGAATATACATATGCTATATTTCTAATCATTATTGTTATGGGTAGGTTGCTTATTTTAATATCGAGCTGTCTATTTTAATCTCTGGAGTATTTCTTTATACTCACAGATTGAATGTAAACTGTAGGAAAAAATATGAATGTAAATACTGAATCAGCACCGACAGTTGAAGAATACTCTCAAGCCATGAATTTTATCGGCTCAAATTTATTTTCATCTTTGGTTCAAAGTATGGAAAAATTACAGCCTCATTTTCGCAATCAAAAAATGGTTTCTAACGCATTATCTTCTTTTCTAGTAAATGTAATTTACAAGCAAACTGCAGAGAATACTGAAGCAATGCAGGAAATGTTGGATGAAATTTTGAAATTGATTAAAATTCAATTTGATAATATCCCTAAATAATCTATGTAGGTCTAAATTGTTGTTTCAATTGTTAGATTAAATCAGGATGTGAACTGTTAATTACTAACAATGTAATTTCAAGAAGTGACTGTATAGGAATCCGCAGAGATCCCTTGCACAATCTCGCGATGAAGTTTGCTCTTTTGATTCGATGAAGTGTACAGGATGCGTCAAGGGAGCAGGGAAGGACATGATTTCAAGGTGTCCTCCCCAAAAGGGGCGTAGAGAATTCTCAAATCCTTCACTCAAGCTTGAAATGACTTGGTGTGTAAATGAGCCTTGCAGGAGACCCTTCGCTTCGCTCTAGATGACGGGCTGAGGGGGAAATTTACTGAATCCTTTGATTCACTGCCTACATTTTCGGAATGAATCTCCTGACTGAGCCCCCATACGTCATCTCGAGCCAAGGCGAGAGATCTCCTTATACTCGGATGAGGTGCTTAATATGCTTAAGATCCCAGAACAGTGCGCTTTTATGCAATCGATTCGTGCTCTATGCGTGAGATCCTTCGCTTCGCTCTGGATGACGGGCTGTTGGGGAAATTTCCTGCTCAATTCTTTGATTTACTGCATTATATCTTCGGAATGAACCTCCCGAGCGAGCCTCGGACGTCATCGCTTCGTTCTGGATAACGGGCTGTGGGGAAAGTTCCTTAATCTTTTGATTTACTGCATTACATCATCGGAATGAACCTCCCCGACTGAGCCCCCCGACGTCATCTCGAGCCTTTGCGAGAGATCTCCCTGTTGTACTCGGATGAGGTGCGTAAGTATCCTTAAAATCTGATATCAGTTCGCTTTTATTCAAT
>JAFKHV010000036.1 GCA_017306715.1 Legionella sp.
GCGCAGGAGTTACCCCATAATGACTGATGATCTTCATTCTCCGCAATCTCGTAAGATGCTTGTAACCAGCGCTTTGCCTTATGCCAATGGCCATTTGCATTTGGGGCATCTGGTGGAGCATGTTCAAACCGATATTTGGGTACGTACGCATAAAATGTTGGGTATTGATTGTTTGAGTGTTTGTGGTGATGATGCGCATGGCACGCCGATTATGCTTAAAGCGGAGCAGTTAGGGATAAGCCCTGAAGAACTTACCAGCCAGATTAAAGCAAGTCATGAGCAAGATTTTGCCGCATTTGCCATTGCTTATGATTGTTATCACACGACCCATAGCCCCGAAAATCGCGAATTAGCGGCGTATATTTATAACCAATTAAACGAACAGGGTTACATCATCAAAAAAACCATTCGCCAAGCATACGATCCAGTCAAGGAAATGTTTCTTCCGGACCGTTATGTCAAAGGAACCTGTCCTAAATGCGGTGCTCACGACCAATATGGCGATAATTGCGAATCCTGTGGTGCAACCTATGCCCCAACGGACTTAATCAATGCCGTATCCGCCATATCTGGCGCAAAACCCATCGAAAAGGACTCAGAGCATTACTTCTTTGATCTACCCCGACTGGAGCCTTTATTACGGGAATGGACCCGTAATGGGCATCTACAAACCGAAGTGGCGAACAAATTAGACGAGTGGTTTGAAGCAGGATTAAAACCATGGGATATTTCGCGGGATGCCCCTTATTTTGGCTTCCCAATTCCCGGTACCATAGATAAGTTTTTCTACGTGTGGCTTGATGCGCCCATTGGCTATATGGCCAGCTTCATGAAATACTGTCAGGAAAATAATCGGTCTTTTGCCGAATTCTGGGATAAGGATTCTACCGCAGAATTATATCATTTTGTCGGTAAAGATATTGTATACTTCCATGCCCTCTTTTGGCCTGCAATGCTTGCAGCCAGTGGTCATCGTACCCCTACGTCCGTATTTACCCATGGTTTCCTAACTGTGAACGGACAAAAAATGTCCAAATCTCGAGGTACTTTTCTAGAAGCACGAACCTATTTAAACCATTTGCATCCAGAATACTTACGCTATTATTTTGCTGCGAAACTCAATGGCCGCGTGGATGATTTAGATCTAAATTTTGATGATTTTACGCAACGTATCAATGCTGATTTAGTGGGCAAAATAGTCAATATTGCCAGCCGTTGTGCAGGCTTTATTAATAAGCGTTTTGAAAATCATCTAAGCCCCGTGCTTGCGGCGCCAGAATTATTTCAAGAACTAATAGGGCTACAACCCACGATTACCGAGGCTTATATCCAGCGAGATTATGCCCGAGCAATCCGTCTGATTATGGAAGGCGCGGACAAAGTAAATCAATACATTGATGCACAAAAACCCTGGGTTCTGGCTAAGGAAGAAGGACGCCAGGATGAGGTTCAAGCCATTTGTACCATGGGAATAAATTTGTTTCGGGTACTGATGATTTATTTAAAACCCGTGCTGCCGATGATGGCTCAGGCCGCAGAAGAGTTTCTACAAATCGAACCCTTAACCTGGTCGGCGGTGGCAAACCCACTAGTAAACCACAAAATTAATACCTTTCAACCACTGATGGTACGTGTGGATCCGGAAAAGATTAAAGCTATGCTCGCAGAATCACAACAGGTGAGTCATGCCCACAGTTAAAGAAGTAGATGCCTTACTACCACAAACTCAATGTGGCGAATGTGGATTTTCGGGTTGCTTGCCCTATGCTGAGGCTTTGGTGCAAGGCACCGCTCTTATTAACCAGTGCCCACCAGGCGGAGTTGCTACCTTAAAGGCTTTGGGTAGCTGCTTGGATATAAATCCCGAACCCTGGTTTCAGGAAATGGCGGCGAATACGCGAGCACCCTCGGTCGCGGTAATTCGTGAAGCAGAGTGTATTGGTTGTACCAAATGCATTAAAGCGTGCCCGGTTGATGCCATTATGGGTAGTGCGAAATTAATGCACAGCATCCTTTCCCATGAATGTACCGGTTGCGGACTTTGTGTCGAACCTTGTCCTGTAGACTGTATAGAAATGGTCGAAATACCCCAGGTAAACTATGATAAAGAGCGTGCGCGTCGACAATTTCAGCAAAAAAAAGCGCGCAGTTTACGGGAAGAACATGCGCAACAACAGGCTTATCGTGAAAAAAGACTTCTGGCGAAAGATCAAAATCAGGTTCAGGATGATATTAAAGCAAAACAAGATTACATCGCCCTGGCTTTAGCACGAGTTCAGGCGAAACGGAACAATGAATAAAAAAAAGATTTTTGAGATTTTTCAGCGTTTCCAAGCGCAAAATCCTCATCCAACAACGGAATTGATTTATCACTCCCCTTTTGAATTATTAATCGCGGTTATGCTGTCAGCACAAGCAACTGATGTGAGTGTGAATAAAGCCACCGCCCCCTTATTTGCTGTTGCCAACACACCCCAATCAATCCTCGATTTAGGCGTCAATGGACTTAAAACCTATATTAAATCAATAGGACTCTTTAATACAAAAGCAGAAAATGTCATCAAAACCTGCGCTTTACTATTGGAACGATATCAAGGCGAAATACCGGCGACGCGTGAGGCCTTGGAATCGTTACCGGGTGTGGGACGTAAAACAGCCAATGTGGTTTTAAATACCGCATTTGGACAACCCACGATGGCCGTGGATACCCATATTTTTCGAGTAGCCAATCGTACCGGTATCGCAAACGGATCGACACCCTTAGCGGTCGAACAGTCACTATTAAAATCAATACCAGCAGAATTTCTTCAAGATGCTCATCATTGGTTAATTTTACATGGCCGCTACACCTGCCTGGCGCGAAGCCCCCAATGTACTCGCTGCATCATCGCCGACTTATGCGAGTATCCCGACAAAAACCTACCTAAGCCCTTGATCAAGCAAAAGACATTGACGAAATAACTTGCATCAGCAACAATGCTATTTGCGCAATGATGGATGTTTTGTTTCAGGGAGAATGATATGGGACTATGGACTACGTTTGTTGACAGTACTAAAGCCACGGTCAATATTGTCCGACAAAGTTTGTCTACTGTCGGCTCGTATTTACCCACCCCACTGCAAAAAAGTGCAGCTTTTATCGCAAACACGGTTTTAGTGTATGGAGTAGGCCAGGTTATGGCACTTAGGCATTCCATTCCAGCCTTGTTCTCGCAGAATTCTCGTAAAACAATGCAGGCAGCTAGTTATATTTTAGTACAAGATACCTTACCTTTATTAGCACTGAATGGAATCAATTTTCATTTACAAAACTTTGCCCAGGAGTATCCTGAAGAAAATTATGTCGCAATCCCCGCTGCGGTTCTTGATTGGGCTGTTATGCTGATAACGCTGCGCCAATCAACTCAATTATTCATGCGTACCTTTAATTTAAGTAGTATGGCACCCGGAGCTTTTGCGGCCCATAAAGAAGATAAATTTATCGCTCCCTGTGATGATTGTAGCTTTCAGCAACGGAGTAAAGCATCACTGCGAGCCCCACTTTTGCCGTTAGTATCGGACTTGGTTACTATAGGTTTAAATAAAGTGCCAGGTATAGGTCCAGCTCTCGCATTGGTAAATGATCTGGCTACATCCGGTAAATATATTGTCGATTTGGCCAATGTGCAACGCTGTGGTGAGCACAAAGAAACTGCGACTGAGTTAATCACTGCCGTAGGCTTTAACTACAGCATGATGTATCGATTGATGGATAATTTTCTAGCTTCAACTACAGGCCCTGCCCCTTATTTTGTAGAGCGGACTTTGCGCATGCTGTTAATCCTTGCACTGGTTAATAATGCCAATCATATGAATATTCCTTATGTGCAGCTGGGCAAAGGAACAATATCCAAAGATCCGATCATGATTTATAACCGCGGAATTAATTTTGCATTAGATACTTTGTTTTACGGTATTTTCAAACAGTGCCAAAATCTTTTTAAACCGCGACCCGATCGCCCCCCATTGTTTATTATAAAAAAATTACTGCAATCACTTTATTTTCTATTCGACGCAGACCGTCCTCAAAAACAAGAGCTTAATTTATCACAACGGATAGGCTATTATTCCAAAATAATAGCGCTACCCCGCTCCTTACATAGCACCGTAGATTTTAAACGGGATCGGGTAACTGAGCTTTTTTTAGGCGAGATTATTTCAACGATGTCGCAAATTTTTAGTATCTTGAATGACGTACAAGCGAAAGTCACGGATAAAACCAGTTTTATGCGAACCATTTCAGAAAAATTATCAAAAGTCCGTTTCCTCAAAAAAATTCCTAAGGATGATGCCTTAGCAGCTCAATACCTCTATTATCAATATGGTATTCCACTCCAACTGGGTGCCATATTATGGAAAATAGCACATGTTAAAGAATTTCCTGGGGCAATCACTGCGGGTGAAGGCTGGCTTAAGCG
This sequence comes from Legionella sp., assembly GCA_017306715.1. Taxonomy (GTDB): domain Bacteria; phylum Pseudomonadota; class Gammaproteobacteria; order Legionellales; family Legionellaceae; genus Legionella. Next base: position 4,458 of record JAFKHV010000036.1, read on the forward strand.
CCTGGAGTATTCAGCGGATAAACATAAAGAGGGAGAGGATTTACAGCGTTCGACCTTAAAAGAACCCTATTTTCCGGCAAATCCCGAGAAGACCGAAACACCTCCTAATACGAATAAAGAGAATATTCAACCACGCACTGCGGCCGAGGCTTATATAGCACCCAAATCTTTGAGCGGCGCTCGCAGATTTACCCAAAATCATCGCTTCTTTCCTGCCGCGCCTCAATCATCACATTCACCGACATCCGCCTCTTCGTTTACGACCAAATATAATCCATCATCATGAAGTGAACGGCTCAAAATAGGGATGAAATAATCTCTTTATGAGCACATACTTTTTATAAGCTTGAATTAACGCGTATAGAAATGCTATATTTTCGCCACTTTGACCTCGTAATGAGACTCTGTTGAGTTTAAATACATCTTCGCGATTATGATGCAGCAGCGCACCCTGACAAAACAGTCTCCAATTTTTATGGTATTAAGCATTAATGCCATTGTTTTATTAACGGTACTGATCAATGTTGCTTTTAAGATCATTGAGTTTCATGGATTTATTCTTTCGGTCAATAGCCTGCTTTGTCCCTTTTTTAGTATGCTTTATTTAGCAGTACTTCGTTGTTGTACCTGGCAAGAGCAGCGCCATCTGCTCCATATTGCCCTTATTGCTTTATATACCTTTTGTATTGGTATTTATTTATTAATAAATTTGCCAGCTGCAGAATATATGCACGACAATCCGGTATATCAAATTGTTTTCGACGATATTCCCCGTAAGTTTTTTGCAATCACCGTTGGCTTTGCGTTGAGTTTTTACCTTCCGCATTTCTTATTCTGCTCCCAGCAGCGGAGTCTCACAACGAATCCAAAGTTTTGTTTACTTCTGGCATTACTGGGCGGGATCGTTTTTTATATCATCACTTTTTTATTTTTATTTTCAGGAACACGAATACCGAAGTTGGAACAAATTTGTATTGACTCCAGTTTGGTGGCGGCATTTGTTTTACTCAGCAGCAGTGCCTTTTATTTGATGACTCTTTTATATCGCGAAAACGCATCCGCAAAAGCGCGTATCGGTTCACCAATTTCTTTTCCATACTATTTAATCTGTTTTGCTTTGGTAGTTATTCTAATTTGTTTGGCTTGCGAATATCGTATCATTGCTCTGGGCCAGACCTGGATCCTGGCTGCAAGTTCACTTTTTTTTCCGCTTACCTTGATAATTAGTACCATAATCGGTGAACTGTTGGGTTATCGGATTAATTTTCAACTCAGTCTGCTCTTAAGTGCTACACAAATTTTATTTGATTTACTATTAATGGCTCTTGTTGCATTGCCCTCTCCGGATTTTTACAATTTAAATCCTTTTTACAGCTACATTATGGTCCGTCGATTACCTGCCGATTCATTAACATTGTTGGTCACGTTTATCAGTAATGCATTTTTACTTCATCAACTAAAACAAATGAAGGTTAAGCGCAGTTTACGCATAATTATTGCAAACATGTGCGCCAACTCTTTGTTGTGTCTAATCGATTACAGCTTATTGTTCGGCGGCATTTATTCTTATGAGCAGATTATGCACTTAGTCTTGAATGTATGGGAATACAAAACCGTGGTGGCGCTGATCTCAGTACCAATTATCATAAAAATATGCAATTCGTTGGAAAGAAAAAACTCATTAAGCCTACAGTATACGTGAAATACTTCTTATGCCTTTAGAGACGCGCCTCACGCGCGCTCTAGGCTTAAATATGCATCACAAAGATTTTTTTACTGCGCGTTTCCATCCAGTAATCGTTTTTTGTTGTGAGAAGGTGAGCGTTAATTCCCCTGGAGGGACATCTTTGCGAATCGTACTCCCCGCACCAATAGTTGCATTGGCGCCAACGTGCACAGGTGCTACGAGCTGGGTATCTGAGCCAACAAAAACCTCATCTTCAATGATGGTTTTATGTTTATTAGCACCATCATAATTACAGGTAATTGTTCCGGCACCAATGTTGACATTTTTACCCATCGTCACATCACCAAGATAGCTTAAATGACTGGCCTTGGAACCTTTGCCCAACTGAGCATTTTTCGTTTCAACAAAATTACCAACCCTACAATTCTCATCGAGGTGGGTCCCTGTTCTTAAGCGCGCAAAAGGACCAATCGCGCAGTTTGGGCCAATTTCGCATGCTTCTAAGTGACTATAAGCGTGGATTTTCGTACCCATACCGACCACGGCATTTTTTAAAACGGAATGAGGACCTATAGAACACCCATCGTGCAAAATAACCTTACCTTCAAAAATACAATTGATGTCAATGAATACATCTTTACCACAAATCAACTCACCACGTACATCGAAGCGCTGCGCATCAGCAATACCTACACCTAAATTAAGAAGACGAATTGCTTCTCGGGTTTGCCAGGCACGCTCCAGTTGCTGCAGTTGCAAACGACTATTAACCCCGGTAATTTCGAGAACATCGTCAACTGTCACCGTGTGCACAGGTACTTGATCTGCGACCGCTCGGGCAATGATTTCCGTGAGATAATATTCTCCTTGTGCGTTGTCATTGCCCAATTCAGGTAACCATCGAGCAAAATTATGTGCATGAGTACAGCAGATACCACTATAGATTTCCTGGATTTTCTTTTCTTGCTCATTTGCATCTTTTTCTTCTACAATGGCATAAACTTCATCTTGAGAATCGCGCTTTATACGTCCTAACCCTGTAGGATTTACAAGATTTGCAACTAAAAGTGTGAGAGTAGATTGATGGCTATCCATTGTTTTGCTACCCTCAATAAGCGCTGCTAATGTTTCCACTTTGATTAAGGGCACATCAGCAGAAAGCACCAGGACATGAGCTTCCATTGGAATATGGGGTAATGCCTGCAGGACAGCATGACCGGTTCCTAATTGTTCTGCCTGTAAAATCCAGTTTACCGGCAAGTCAGGGAGAGACTGCTGTAGGAGCTCCCCGCCATGACCGTAAATGACGTGGATGGCTTCTGGTTGTAATTGTAATGCCGTATCAACAACCCGTTGTAACATGGGTTTACCGGCTAACGGATGCAAAACTTTGGGCAGATTAGAGAACATACGTTTCCCTTGCCCTGCAGCTAAAATGACAATATGAAGTTTCATAGGATTATTAACAGTTCCAAAATTGGGGACTTAAATAACGGGATACTTTGCATTTCATTATTCACAATGTCAATGCAAAAATAAATAGATCGATTAAGCACAGGAGTGGCACAATGGAGACGGTTTTTCTTAAATCCTTGAAATTTTTTGTTATAAAGGAATTAGTAGGTGTTATTGCAGTTGAAGAAGACCAGTCAAAGAATACTCTCATATATAATGCATCTTTATCTCTGACACAATCGGATGCTCTTTATCTTTTAATCAAAGACATCGCTAATTTTGAAGGCCACCTATCGGACCAATATAATACGCAAGCAATTCTTGAGATGGTCGCAACAACCTATAGCGCCATTCAAAGTATTCGAGAAAAAAAAGCAAAAAATACCACACATAGTACAACACTGGATGTCCTATCTGCTTTGCAAAAACAAATCACCCAATTTCACAGTAAAGTGACTCAACTGATTCAGGAAAAACCCAGTTACCCTCAAGAATTACTGAACACGCCCTTCTTACAAAATCCCATTCATTACTCCTATAGAATTCTACTCGAATATATAGCAATGGAAATAACGAAACCAAGCAGCGATCCCAATATTCATCGTGAAAAAGAAGAAGGGTTTGTCGAAAGACTTCATTATATCAGGCTACAATCTAATCAAAGTTTTAAAGATTTAAGCTCATTCTGTCTAAAAGAATTTAATGAAATGCACATTCAAAATAAAGAGATTGTTAAAGAGGCTCCAAACATCTCCTTTTTCGGTAAAATCACTGAAATTGTTAGTAAATACAATGGAATTCCACTAACACCAAAATTTGCAAGTACCACGCGTATGAAAAGTCTTATGCATAAAGCGAGTCGATTAACTGAAAACCTCGCTGAAGAATATTTTGAGTCAAACACGCCGAAAGATAAACATGAAAACCTGGAAAATCTTGGCGAAACTATTTTCCTTAAAGTAGTAAAATCTTTAATTGTTAAAAAATTAGCGCTCACTATCGCAGAAGAGATGGAAAAGGCACTGACTAAAATCCACAACTCCATACTTTCTTATGAACAAGCAGACATTCTTATAGAGCTTATGATTCATATATTAGAATACAATCCGCCACAAACTGATGATGACGAAATCCTAAAAGTTATCAAAAATCTAATTTCCAATGCCTTATGTGATGTAAAAAATGTGCGTATTAAGCATGGGGTTTCGGAACATGAGGGCGTAGCGGTAGATAGCCTTTCGATGATGCTCAATAAACCGAGAGAATTTTATAAAAAAATAAAGGATTTTGAAGCCAATAATACTTATTCCTGTGTATTGCTTAATACCAAAGCTCTAAAAAATCCGTTTCATTATATCTATCAACTCCTACTAGAATATATTGGAAAAGAGATTTTTACCCCTTGTAGCTCTCCTGAAAAGCATCGAGAAAAAGAAGCGGTTATTGCACAACGGGTAAGCACTTTAATTTTAGATTCGAAAATTAGCTTTTCAAAACTAAAGGATTATGCCATTAAAGAGCTTGAGGAAATGTATCAAAAAATTCAGCTGGATGATGATACCTCGCTTATGAGTCTTGTCATCCCCAAGTCAACTTTTCTTGACTATTTAATTCCCAGGGCAATTCAATCAATAAAATCACTAAATGAGCTAGATTACGAACCGCTTTCTTTACTTAAGTCAGAGCCCGCAGAAGACCCTGAATTAAAGAGCTCTTTATCTCCAGTTTAAGGGTTAAAGATCCAGCTCTCCACACAAGTTTTTCTGCATATACTCTTTAACGGCGTCCACGCCCAATTGTTTGCTCAGTAAATAGAGCAGCTTGCAATGGGCGGCCTCAGGGGTCATGTCATGACCACTGATTAAACCCGCTTGCAACAAGGAGTGGCCGGTGGCGTATTGACTCATTTCCACGTGACCTTGGTGACATTGGGTACAATTGACAATTATAACGCCCCGCGCGCAGGCTTCGGTCAAAATTTCTAAAAAAAGCGGGTTATTATTTTGGGCATTGCCCGCGCCAAAGGTTTCGAGGATTAAACCACGCACCGGTTGATGCAAAATATGTGAAAGAACCTCGGATGCAAATCCAGGGAATAAGCGAAAATTTGCTATAAATTGGGGTTCGATTCGTTGAAAATGAAAAGGTAAGGTCGGAGCGGGGCGCAGTAAATCCTGGCGTAAATTAATGGTTATGCCAATGTTGGCTAAATGGGGATAATTGGGGGAATCAAAGGCGGCAAACCCTTGAGCACTTACCTTCTGTGTACGGTTCCCACGTAACAATCGCTGGTTAAAATAAATGCATACCTCGGGGATTGGGTGATGTGCGCATAACCAAAGTGAGGTAGTAATATTGTCGAGCGCGTCATTACGCACTTCAGAAAGGGGTATTTGGGAACCGGTAAGGATGACTGGCTTGTTTAAATTTTCCAGCATAAACGATAAAGCCGATGCCGTATAAGCCATGGTATCGGTGCCGTGAAAAATGATAAACCCATCATACTCGGAATAGACATCCGCGATGTCCTGCCCGATACGGTTCCAATCATTCACCGTCATATTCGATGAATCAAGTAACGGAGCATACTCTTTAATCTCATATTTGGGCAAGTCTTCGTGCTGCAGAATGTTTATCTCTTGTAAAGCGCGGGCTACGTAACCTGCAGCAGGTTCATAACCTTTGCTCGATTGAGTACAACTGATCGTGCCACCGGTGTTAATAATCAAAATACGCTTGCTCATACACTCTTAGATAAATCAATTTATATTAATTATATAATTTGTGTTCATTAAGCGAAAGACATGCGGTAGGTTTGTCTCGGTCATTGCGAATAGATTACGAGCAAAGCACCGCGATCAACATTTTTTTATAACAAAGTGAAGGAATTAAATTGCAAAAATCTTGCAGTTTATGGAAAATCAAGTTATTGGAGCTTTATAAAAGAAACAGTGACATATGGTAATTGATCGTGCCGGTTACCGGTTAAATGTGGGGATTATTTTAGTTAATGAACAGCATCGGGTATTTTGGGGCAGACGCAGTGGGCATGATGCATGGCAATTCCCGCAAGGAGGTCTTAAAGCGGGCGAATCATCCTTGGACGCCATGTATCGCGAACTCCATGAAGAAGTAGGTCTGGATAAAGAGGATGTAGAAGTCATTGGCGCGACCAAGCGCTGGTTAAAATACAGACTTCCCAAGCAGTACCTGCGTCATGGCACCACGCCTCTTGTTATTGGACAAAAACAGAAATGGTTTTTATTAAAACTTGTCGCAAGTGAGCAAAAAGTCAAACTTGACCTAAGCGACTCACCGGAATTTGACAGCTGGCGTTGGATTGACTTCCACGAACCGGAGGCACAAGTCATTTTCTTCAAACGTCAAGTATATATGCAAGCGTTAAAAGAATTGGAACCTTTATTGAAAAAAAATAATCGGCGCACACCCTTTGGCCCCAAACGTAAAAAGAGGTAATCACAGGCATACATGCTTAAAGTACTCAAACGCATCGTTCAGGAAGTCACTGCCGCGCAGCAACTTTATGAAGCGCTTACTATATTGGTGCAGCAAATTCATCTCGCAATTAATGCTGAGGCGGTCTCTGTTTATCTTATAGATACCAAACATGCGGAATATGTACTGACTGCAACTGAAGGACTCAATAAACAAGCCGAATTTCGTGTACGCGTATCCTTAAGTAATGGCCTCATCGGGCTTGTGGGCCGTCGCGAAGAACCCATAAATTTAGAAAATGCTCCCGCACATCCCGATTTCTATCATCACTCACTATTAGGCGAGGAACGATTTAACGCCTTTTTAGGCGTGCCCATTATTCAACACCGCAAATTATACGGAGTGCTTATTGTTCAGCAAACAGAACAACGGTGCTTTGATGATACGGAAGAATCCTTCCTGATAACGCTTGCAGCACAGCTCGGTGGCACCCTTGCGCACGCCGAGGCAACCGGCGAATTAGCGGAGTTAACCCAACCCAAGCCTCTAGGCGGTGTGGATAAAGTCGATATTAATCCGACAACACTCGCAGGAATTGGTTCAGTACCTGGAATTGGTATTGGTACAGCAGTAGTCGTTTACCCGCCCGCAGATATTGATGCTGTCCCGCGAAATCCAGTTGAAACGCTGGATGAAGAAATTCACTCATTTTACGAAGCGCTGGATGCCACTCGAGAAGATATGCAACGCCTCAGTCGCCGTATGAAGGCTGTTGTTGCCGAAGAAGAACATGCTTTATTTGATGTGTATTTACGTATTTTGGATAAAGACAGCCTAGGCGCCGAAGTTGAAACGGTAATTCGTGAAGAGCAAATAGGTGCTCAGGCAGCACTTGCCACCGTAATAAAAAAACATGTCTCACAATTTGAGAGCATGGAAGATAATTATTTACGTGAGCGGGCAAGTGATTTTCGTGATCTAGGACGCCGCGTACTTGCTGCCCTGCAATGGTCACAGCATGAAGAAATGGTGTACCCGAAACGCACGATACTGATTGGCGATGAAGTAACTGCTGCAGCCCTTGCAGAAGTTCCTGAAGGTCATCTGGCGGGTATTGTTTCAGCAAAAGGTTCGAATAATTCTCACGTTGCCATTTTAGCGCGAGCACTTGATGTGCCCACCGTTATGGGCGTTCGTGGCCTTAAGCTTGAATATCTATCACGGCGCGCTATTGTTGTTGATGGTTATTTTGGGCAAGTTCACATTTCCCCATCCAAAGCGGTCCTTGCTGAATTCAAGCAATTAGAGCAAGAAGAAAAAGCTCTAAATCAGAGCCTCATCAGTTTGCGCGATAAGCCGGCCGAAACCACCGACTGTTACCGAATCTCTCTGCAAGTGAATACGGGTCTGGCAATGGATGCCGGATTATCCATGAGCGTTGGCGCAGAAGGTGTAGGACTCTACCGCTCAGAAGTCCCCTTTATGAGCCGCGACCAATTTCCTTCCGAAGATGAGCAAACCATTATTTATCGCCAAACCCTCAAGGCCTTCGCGCCAAGACCTGTTACCATGCGCACGCTCGATATTGGTGGTGATAAAGTGTTACCTTATTTTCCTGTAGAAGAAGACAATCCTTACTTAGGCTGGCGAGGTATTCGGGTCACTTTAGACCATCCTGATGTATTTCTAATGCAAGTTCGGGCGATGATGCGCGCAAGTGAAGAGCTCAATAATCTGCGCATCATGTTACCGATGGTAACAAATTTGAGTGAGATTGAGGAAGCGACTTATCTTATTAGCCAGGCGTATACGGAGCTTTTAGAAGAAGGTTGTGTCATTGACAAGCCTAAATTAGGGGTCATGATTGAGGTTCCGGCAGCCGCCTATTTAGCTCGAGAAATTGCCAAGCGCGTGGATTTTATTTCCGTAGGTTCCAACGATTTGACCCAATATTTACTCGCCGTAGATCGCAATAATGCTCGGGTCGCCAATTTATACGATGCCATGCACCCAGCCATGTTACGGCTATTGCTCAAGATTGTTGAAGGCGGTCATGCCGCAGGCGTTGAAGTGAGTATTTGTGGCGAGATGGCAAGTGATCCTTTAGCCGTAATTTTGTTAATCGCTATGGGGTTTGATACCCTGAGTATGAACTCATCAAGCTTACCCCGAGTGAAATGGGTTATCCGCAATTTATCCATCGCAAATGCACGGAAAATATTGGCAGAAGTTTTAGAGTTTGAACATCCGACCGATATACGTCTGCATTTAGAAAAAGCCTTGGATCGTGAGGGATTAGGTGGACTGATTCGTGCTGGAAAAGCACTATGATCAGTTTAAACTTATTCCATGATTTTATGTTTGCCACTATTGGGATTATAGCAGGCTTGCTGGCCGGAATTTTCGGTATCGGTGGCGGACTCGTGGTGGTGCCCGGCTTATTATTTGTTTTCGAACGCCTCGATATTATCCCGCCCACAATGTATATGCAGGTAGCGGCAGGCTCTTCACTTGCGGTGATGGTGATCACTTCGCTCTCATCAATCAAAGCCCATCACAAATTAAGCACGGTCAAATGGTCTGCGTTCCAGCCTTTATGGCCAGGGATTATGCTGGGAACCATTGGTGGTGCAGTGCTTGCTCAATGGATTCCAACTTATTGGCTGCAAATCTTTTTTGCCTTGTTTCTCATTGTTGTCGCAATTAAAATGTGGAGCGGTCGCCACCTGACCCATCAAGAAAGAAATGTCCCCGCGCTAATCAATTTTTTGGTCAGCTCTTTAATCGGCCTTAAATCCGGACTCCTCGGTGTTGGCGGTGGTTTGCTCTTAATTCCCTACCTGACTTATCGCGGCATTCCCGCACGTCAAATTGCGCCTTTAACAAATTTATGTACCTTAACCGTAGGATTCATTGGCGCGCTCAGTTTTATGATTACAGGGTATACCGCGACCACATTTTTGGCCGGAATGACGGGGTATGTTTATTGGCCTGCAGTCTGTTGGATTGCATTATTTAGCAGTTTTCTAGCCCCGGTTGGCGCAAGACTTAGCTATCAGTTGCCCCTGACTATCTTGCGCTATGGATTTATTATCATCCTTCTCATCACTGCCATACGACTACTCTTTTAAGGGATTTTATGTTTATTTATCCACAAATTAATCCAGTGGCGCTCAGCATCGGCCCGCTCAAAATTCACTGGTATGGGTTGATGTATCTGTTTGGTTTTTTTAGCGCTTGGGTGCTCGCACATTGGCGTATGAAAAAATACCATCTCCCCTGGACCTCTGAACAAATTGGCGATCTGATTTTTTACGCAGCGCTCGGGGTAATTCTCGGTGGGCGTATCGGATATATGTTGTTTTATAATTTTTCCGAATTACTCCAGGAGCCTTGGTCTTTATTTAAAATTTGGGAAGGCGGTATGTCCTTCCATGGCGGCTTAATTGGTGTGTTGTTCGCTTTGTGGCTGTTTGCCCGACGCACCCGAAAATCATTCTGGGAAGTGGGTGATTTCATAGCACCTTTAGTACCCTTGGGATTAGCTGCAGGACGCATTGGTAATTTTATTAACGGTGAGCTTTGGGGTCGGGTAACCGATGTACCCTGGGCTATGATTTATCCCCATGTCGATGAACAACCACGACACCCCTCACAACTTTATGAATTCGGACTTGAAGGCATTGGTCTTTTTATTTTATTGTGGTGGTATGCGCGAAAACCTCGCCCTTTGGGACGTGTATCTGGGCTTTTTCTTATTGGTTATGGTTTATGCCGCATAATAGCGGAATTATTTCGCGAGCCTGATGCGCAATTGGGTTATCTGGCTTTCGGGTGGCTCACTATGGGGCAAATTCTTTCTATTCCTATGTTACTATTAGGCCTTTACTTATGGTGTACTAAGCGATGAAAACCTATCTACAGCTTTTGGAACATATCTTACATCAAGGAACTCAGAAAACCGACCGCACCGGTACTGGAACCCTTTCGGTTTTTGGTTATCAAATGCGGTTTAATTTAGACGAGGGTTTCCCTCTGGTCACCACCAAGAAATTACATACCCGCAGCATTATTCATGAGCTTTTGTGGTTCTTACAAGGGGATACGAATATTGCCTATTTGCGGGATCATGGGGTGAGCATTTGGGATGAATGGGCCGATGAACACGGAGATTTAGGACCCGTATACGGGCGTCAATGGCGTAGTTGGCCTACCGCGGATGGTCAAACAATTGACCAGCTAACCGAGGTCGTCAACCAAATAAAAAATAATCCAGATTCACGGCGCCTCATCGTTAGTGCCTGGAATGTTGGTGAATTAGAACAGATGGCATTAATGCCCTGTCATGCATTATTCCAATTTTATGTAGCCGATAATCGTCTGTCCTGTCAATTATATCAACGTTCTGCGGATGTTTTTCTTGGCGTTCCCTTTAATATAGCTTCTTATGCTTTATTGACCCATATGGTTGCTCAACAATGTAACTTACACGTTGGCGATTTCATTTGGACAGGCGGGGATTGTCACTTGTATTTAAATCACCTGGAGCAGGCACAATTACAACTCAGTCGTGAGCCTTTTCCATTGCCCACTTTAAAAATTCAGCGCAAACCCGCAAGTTTATTTGATTATCAATACGAAGATTTTGAAATTGTGAACTATCAATCACACGCGCCAATTAAAGCCCCTGTTGCAGTATAAAAATACAATGTGTTCAGCATGTTATATAGAGTTGACCTTTAAGCATTATTAATGTATCAAATTTAATATTGCACCCGATCTAGGCCTATTATGTACACTCGGCATCCTCATGAACGGCGAGCGCCGAGTATGGAGCTCGATTTAACATTAGAAAAAAATTCGTTACTCATCAAAAGTCTTATTCAGCGTTATCCAAGTACGCCTTATTTTGCAGCAGGCAGTTCCTTCTTTATTGAAAATCAACGAATCATCTTAAAGCAAACGCTAATACGGCATCAGAAGCCCCTTTATTTGTTAAAAACAGCTGATCAAAAGAAATTTGTTCGTCATTATCTGGTAATTAAGCCTAAGCCCCTGGGCGAGGGCAATTATGGCTGTGTGCAGGAAGTAGAAGGTAAATGGAAAATTAGAGATCATACATTTTTTTATAAAGAAAAATCTGCCCCGAAAAAATGGGTGATCAAATCAACCAAAAATATACATCCTGCATTTCAAGCAAAGCACACTGCACGCCTTAAAATTGAACAAAAAATCTCTGCACTTACCCCGCATTTAGATGCCAAATATCCCGTATTTACCTCACTGGGCAGGGCACACTTACTATTGCGAAAACAACCCGGGATGCGCTTAACCCAGTTTATTAGCTGGCAAAATAAAAATATGCCTACCTTAAATTGGATGCAATATTTGCTTCTGTGTACCCATTTGCTCGAGCAATACGAGCACCAGGTACGGCGAATACTCTGGGGTCCTCCCGGTAAAAAGCACCCTATCGTGCACCGGGATATAAAGCCCGATAATCTATTAATTAATTTTGACTCATTAATTCCTGAGATCAATTTTATTGATTACGGTTTTGCAACCTATGATGGGTACCTGAATAAAGAGAGCAAAATAATGGGTACCCCCCTTTATATTGATCCCGATTACTATACACATGAGCATCAACCCGTAACGGAGCAAAATGATTTATTTGCGCTGTTTCTAATTTTTGCTGAATTAGCAGGTGATAATGGTCGTGATACGATTGAAGAAACATACACGCTGGAAAAGGCAAATACCAATATTACATTCCCTTTATTAGGTCAAAATTTACAGCACCAGGATCCTGCCCTACATCGAATTTTGGAACTTCTGCTTTTAGAAGGGACACGTTTTAAGAGAAGTGATCGGGGTCAATGGTCTGTGCACGATATTCATTGGTGGTTTCATGAATTAGTCCATCAATGCCTGCAAAAAATAACAGCCCCTGTGGTAATACAAGAGCGTGTTCAGGAGCTATTCCAAAAACTAAACACCGCACCCATGAATACTAAAGAGCGTAACCAGCTCTATAAAGAATTTCTCGCGGCTCAATTCTTAAGTGAAATCGTTCAAAAGGTTCCACATAATTTATTTCATTCTGAATTAAGTTTGCAACAAATATGGATGCAATATCGCGATGCACAAATTGACCATCTACAAAAAAAACTCGCGGCATGTGATAACTCCTCAGTGAATGGTTTATATATAAAAAAGGTCGCGCAATTTTTAGAAGAATGCCTAATCTATCGCAATATTTTAAACCCTCCTTTGCTGCTTAAATTAGCAGAAAAAGTTGCGTTAATTACTGAAGAAAATGACCAAAACATCTCCTGCAAGCTTTGAGAAGTCACTTTTCATTGACCTAACTTTATTGAGATGATATCAATAAGGTTTGCATAGTTAGAGTAAATAATGAACGAAAAAATTGATTTTACACAACCTGAAAATGCTGCAAAAGTAGCGGCACTCATGACGAGCCATCCGGAAACCTTTTTCTTTAGCCCGGAAAAGAATTATGTTCAGGGAGGAGTTTTTTTCACGCCGAAACAACCTTTACTCGCTTTTAGTAAACCTGACCATAGCTTACCGCTACATAAAAAAGGATTAAAACAACGCTATCTTGCCGTAGCCTCAGACAAAACCTTAGGAGCAGGTGCTACTGCTGAGGTCCGAGAGATAGTTGGCGTGTGGAAAATTACCCCGGAACGCGTTGAATTTAAAGTGAAACCTGCTGAAAAAACTCGTGTATTAAAATCAGCAATTTACAAAAATAACACTGATTGGAGCCGGTATGAACAACATAAATTCTTTATAAAAAACGAACAAGGAAAAAGTCAGCGCATTACCCATCTTGCCGCAAAATATCCATCCTTTGATTTAGATCGATCCATTCATCTACTTTTACGCAAACAGCCGGGTAAGAATTTACTTGATTTTATCGAATGGCAAGAGTTTTACCCTAATAACTTTTCCGTATTAGCTTACTTACTTCTATGCCGAAACTTATTTCAGAGTTATGCGCAACAAATATATGCGATTAAATCCCCAGACAAACCTGAAGAAGAGTTAGTTCATCGTGACATTAAACCCGAAAATATTATCTTTGATCCTTCGTCACCGACTGGGTCATTTAACTTCATTGATTTTGCTTTCGCTACCTTCAAAAAAATGACCAAGGAACATTTAGGTTCCCCTATATACATGCCACCGGACCATTACCTGAATAATAATGAGAAATTAGTCAGTAAAGCAAATGATATTTTTGCCTTGATTCTCATAGGTACCGAACTTTCAGGAGAGGCAAAACGGACTAAATTTCAAGATCCCTCTGAACTAACAAAGCATAATACAAACATTGATTTTCCCAATTTATTTAAAGCACTCAAACCGTGCACTAAATCCTTAAAGAAAAAAATACGACGGCTATGGTCCGAAGGCACGCGTTTCGCGCAAAGCACACGTGATCATCTGACACCAGAAATCATTATTAATAAATTAAATCAATTTATTACCACTTATTGTCAAAATATGACCGCGCAACATCCTTATCTAAACTTTCGGCTTAATGAAATAAAAGGTAAATTAAATCAATACCACCAACTATCCTTGTCCTCTCAGCAGCAGATAGAAATAGAGTTTTTAGCGGTCGAATATCTCAATGATGCAAAAAATTTTCCTATTGAACGCCTGAAGGAAAACCATTCTTTACACAACTTATGGACGGAGTATCGCAATAATTTACTAACCCCGTTAGTACAAAAACTCGAAAGCAATGCATTAGCTTATCAACCCCATGCATTAAAAAAATTACAGGCAGCGCTACACTATGCGAATTTCTTAAATCCAGCAATTATTGATGCATTATATCAAGAGCTCGGAATCGCTTTGGAACTAGATAATAAGGAAGAGGTTAATAATTTAAATATTTAGCACGATTGTCGATATGCGAATGCTTTTACTGCGAAGCCATCTGCAATAATACCGAAGGCATTCGCGTTAATTGGGTTTCAGACTGGGCTTCACATCGGCTGCTTCTTCCGACCTGATGAGGCCTAGTTGCTTTCTCATTTTTTCTTGAAGATCACTCCGGTTATGCGCGTTTACACCCGCAATCATCGTGGCAAGTCCGGATTCAAGTACGTCCTGTTTTTTACCACCGCTAAACAGGTAAACAATTGCCCCAAGGAATGCTTTCATCGCCCCCCCGATGATTTTCGCAAGGGGCGCGGCAACTTCAAGTTTGTGGATGAGTTCGCGATAACGCTTTATGAGGGCCGGACTCTGCTTCTCCGGATGCAACGCAAGTGCCGCTGTAGAGGTAAGCGCCTCGAGCATAAGACGCTTTCCGCTCACACCAAGTACGTTTTGTGTTCTAATTGCATTGAGAACGTTGATTGCTTTTGCACATAGCTCAGAATCGCGACCCGGTGCTGGAGTAGTTAATTCTGCTGTTAATTGTTCGGCACGCAGTTGAATCAATGACGCCACCCGCTCATGGGGGCAATTTGCATCGCGCCATTCAATAAGCCAGCGTAACGCCTCTTTATCTTTATTTTTTAAATTCTCATAATGGGCGTTAATATAGCTATCCACTGCATTCCAAATCAAATGAATATGAAAGTTCATTCCTCGTGCTTTCACCATCACCGGCGCAGCATGCAATGCTTGTTCAAATCCTTCACGCGTTAGAATACTGGATGCGGTATTTGGATAATCTTTAAGCGCACGCATCAGATTATAATAGGCAGAGGAAACTCCGCCTCGATCAATTGCATCTTTGCAAGAAAAATTGATACTCTGCGGTTTTAACTGAGTAATCAAAAAATTAGGCAGCTCATATTTGATAAAATGAAACCATACCGCCTGTTTTTGTGACCCTGTCAATGAGGCTGTCTCTTCAAAACCTTGAGCTTTAAAGCTTGCTTCTATTAAAGCCTTTATCTGTTCCTCATCCAATTTAGCACGACGACGAATTAGGTCACTAATATGAAAATCTCTGATTTTAATCTTAGAGCTCTGACGCTCCAGAGCGATGTCTAAAAATTCTGCTTTGATTTCGTGGAGCGAGAATTTAGGCTTTACTTGAGTATAAGCATAACGATTCATCAATCCCTTATCCGCAGGGAGGGTAATGACAGCTACGTTCGGATGATCTTTTTCTAACTCTTCAAGCTTTAGGGTTAACCCACGCTCTTTTAAGCCCTCCATATCCTCACGATCGCGACCCAGATTATTAAAATAGATGTGGGTTATGGGACATTTTTCCAGCCATTGTGCATCATCGATATCGAGATTTAATTCCTGTTGTCTTAAAAAATTTTTAAATAATGGGCTGACACGCGCTTTACCTTTATGGCGCTGTCCCTGGGTGCCAATACGAAATTCTGTAGGGTAATCCTGATTCTCCTCATAGCGCCGAACGGTGGCAATGCTCGTCGTGTGCTGTGGCTTGAAATCGTCGGAGATCATGGTCGTAAATCGACCAAACATTGACCCTGCAACCGCAGGAGACATGGATTTACGGTTAATGCGCTCCTTGCCATCAGGAATTGAGAGTGATTTTTCTAATTTCTCAAACGAAGGCTGATGAATTAACGCAAGCTCCTGAACATGCTGGAAGGTATTTTCGAGATTTTTGTTGTCATTGTGATACAAGGAAGCGACAAACTGATCAAGACCTTTGATTTCAGCGGTTAATGCCGCAATTTTTCTCTCAAGCGCCACGTCTAAGTCAGGCTTCGTATTCGTCTCAGGTTTTATATTTTTGATATACGATAAAACACCCGCATTCATCGCCACTTCCTGGACAAAGCTTTTTCCTTTATTAAGCTCAGCTTCAGTGAGGAGATTTTTGAACTCGGTAATACGCGCCTTTTCTGCACTTAGTTGTTCTCGTTTACTACCATAAAGTCTATCGATATGTTCCTCAATAAACTCAAAAAACTCTTTATACAAATCACCATAGGCTACGTCTGCCTGATATTCCACAGACTCTATAGCGGCAACTAAATGCTTGGGCAATTCATCTTTAATCAGATTCGTCAGGGCGATATTCTTCAAATAATTGAAGCAATTTTCATTATGAATTTGATCACTTGTTTTTTGAAGTTCCGGCATATTTAAATTAATTGGTCTCTATAATATATATTCTACAGGCTGATTATTAAGGAAACATGAAGGGCTAGGCATTGCATACCCATTTAATGAGAAAATGCAGCAATATTTAAAAAATCAATTAATTTTTCCTTAATAAACTTCCTTTATAATAGTCAATCCAATTTAACATCATGTGCTCAATCTATAGTCAATTTCAGTGAATTGCTTGGAAATCACATGTGATTATTAGCCAAAGAGGATTTATGGACTATCGCATTATTTTAGTTGCCCCATCCAGTTTTATTACCAACGAAGACTTGGAATTAGTAAATAAAGAGAAAAAACCGACACTTATAAAACAAGTAACCACAAAAGAAGTTTTTAAAGAAATCGATAAACCCTCCTCTGCCACAGAAATTTTGCTCGTTCCTCCTGTTCCATACCCTGTAGAAGCATCTTATTATGCCGATTCCCTCAAAACGATGGCTCGAAGATGTAACAAGCCTTACGGCTACAAACAAAGGCTAATGCAGTTAGAACTAGGGCTCTTACCTAATGATTTATCAGGCGATTTGACGAAAAGAACGCTTTACCAAGTTATCAATGAACTTGCCAGAAGATATCCAGGTAAAAAAATTAATTTAGAGGTGCTAGCCTCGGAGGCGAATAGAAGTTCACTAATGCTTTCTAAGCTTCTGGTACCAAAAGATATTACCATAACCCTGAAAACTCCGGGTAAAAACGAAGCGACCACTATCGTAGGTGCTGGATATATCGACCCCAATTATAACGTTGAAGATACCTTAGTCAAAGTCGAGACTGATGCAAAAGATGTGCATGACCAAAGACTAGCGGCGAATTCTGAATATTATGCGTATATGGATCAATTAGGCCAAGAGATTGAATTACCGGACGGTCAATTATCCAAATCAGGACTTTTTTCGATTATTGATAAAATTAAAGATAATAATTTTAAAGAGAACATCAATAAACTAGCAAAGCGATTAGATACTTTAGCTACCCAGTGGAATAATGAGCACTTCCGCACCAATTTTTTACAAACTGCTCTAGAGCTCTTACGAAAGATGGCTCTCCAGCCTGAACTGGCGGCAGCAACACAATTAGATAATATTTTAGCCGAAGGATTTACATTGTACAGTAAGCTTGAGCATAAAGAGCTCAACCACAAGCTTCCCCAGATAACGGCTATACTTCAGAATTTTGACACCCTCTTAACTCCCAATGAGAATTCCGAGGAAAATCGTCAAAAAACCATCGAATCCATCAATAGCTTAGCAAAATTCGATAAAGCTCAGCACTTTAAAGCAGCCGCTTTAATCACCGCAGCCAGCTTTAGTTTCCTTGCTGGCTTAGGATTGTTCGCGCTCGTTTTCACTCCGTTACTTGCGGTAAGCTTAACTTTAGTAACTTTGGCAGCATCCGTTGTATCTCCTATCCTGCTCACGGGTGGTGTCGCTCTCACCATTTTTGGTGCTAGCGAGTCTGGAAAGGTCCGTGGTCAAGAACAGGCTAAAAGCCAATTTTTTAAACCTGCTCGAGAGGTAGTAGGCGCATTTGCTTCTGCCCCTGTCGAAAACCAGGTTGAGTCAACCGCTATCAATCCTTAATGCATACTGGGTGGGTGCCAAAGCACCCCGCCCATTTCATCGTGCCCGATAAGCTTTTGCTAATTATTCTACAATGAAGAGTGCGCGCATTTCTGGAGGTAAAGGCACTGATTTACCTTGCATGTAATCCACCCAAACTACTTTGGATAAACCCTGCGCCATCAGTACTTCATCTTGATATAATGAATGCTCCATAACCATACTGGAATTACCTACTTCGGTGACCAGCGAATGAATGGTAACTGTTGCTGGATAAATGACTGGTTTATGATAGGTACAGGCCACATGGACTACTACCGGACCCGTTTGTTCGGTCATTTTGATATCTAATTCCCGTAACCATTCGATACGCGCTTCCTGAAAGTAATCAAAATAACGGGCATTGTTTACATGGCCCAATGCATCCATGTCACCCCAGGCAATGGCAAAAGTGATTTCATGCGTTTTCTTTTGTGATGGGTTCATGATAAGTCTACCGGGTCGATGTCCACATTCCAGCGGACAGAATTGTTTAATTTATTTATTGTTAACCACTCTCGCCATTGTGTCAAAGCGGCTTGCAGTATTTTGCGTGAAGCGCTTTTTAGTAATAACTGCATCCGGTGCTGATGCGCCTTGCGTGGTAATGGCGCAGGTGCCGGGCCCATTACCTCAATATTTAATTGGTGTAGAAAAATTTTACATTGTTGAAACCACTGCTTCAGCTGTTCTAAATCATGGCTCTGTGCACGAATGAGTGCCAAATAATAATAAGGAGGAAGCTGTGCCTGTCGTCGCATTAGCAAAATTTCCTGCGCCAATGCGTCATAACCTTTACGGATTAAGGTATTTAATAAGGGGTGTTGTGGCTCATGAGTTTGAATGAGCACCTGCCCTGGATACTCTGCACGGCCTGCACGACCAGCAACTTGCGTTAATAATTGCGCAAGATGCTCTAATGCACGAAAGTCTTGATGATAAAGTCCTGCATCAGCATCAACTACCACAACTAAGGTCAACCTTGGGAAATGATGGCCTTTGGCCAACATTTGCGTCCCGACAATTAATTGTGCTTTACCCTGTTGGATTCGCGCTAATTCCAGTTCCAGTGCCTCTTTTTTACGCATTGCATCGCGGTCAACACGGGAAAGTGTATATTGGGGAAAATAGTGTGTTAAAAATTCATGGATTCGCTGTGTTCCCGCACCTACAGGAATAAGCTCATCACTGGAACAACGACCGCACTTTTTAGGAATCATCTTGATGAGGCCGCAATGATGACAAATAAGCTGATGCTTATGGAGCGTTAAATGGCTATCACACGCAGGACAATCCATCATCCATCCGCATTGATGGCACATAAGGACTGGAGCAAATCCGCGGCGATTAATAAAAATTAAAACCTGATTTTGTTGCTGTAAATGCTCTTTTATGACGTTTAAGGTGCTCTTGGCTAAACCATGCTCCAGAGTTTGTGCACGCAAATCGACTAGTTGCACGTGCAAGGGTTTCTGAGCCTCAGCGCGCTGCGTCAGGCGTAGTAGCTGATATTTTTTTTGCTCGACATTATAAAGTGTCTCAAGGCTTGGCGTTGCGGAACCCAATAGGATGGGGATGTGCAATCGATGTGCACGCATTAAGGCAACATCCCGTGCCGAATAACGAACACCTTCCATTTGCTTGAATGACAGATCATGTTCTTCATCAATAATGATTATTCCTAAACTAGGCATGGGGGTGAATACGGCAGCTCGAGTGCCGATAATGATCCGTGCCATACCCTCATGTGCTAGCTGCCAGGCATACTGACGTTCCGATTCGTTAAGGCTTGAATGGATAACCATGATGAGCTCATGAAACCGTGCCATAAATCGCGCAACCAGTTGCGGGGTTAGACCAATTTCTGGAACAAGGACCAATGCCTGTTTTCCTTGCTGCAGCACGCTTTGGATAAGCTGTAAATAGACCTCAGTTTTGCCACTACCGGTAACCCCTTGCAATAAGAAGCAACGATATTCATGCCCATGTGCCATAAGCACCTGGAGTGCTTCTTGCTGCTCAGAATTTAACGTAAGAGATGGTTGCAACTCATGCGCAGGTGGTGGGGGTAGTTGCGGCTGCAATACTGTATTTATACATTGTAATTGCAGCAAGGTTTTTAAAACAGCACTGGAAAAACCCATTTGCTGTAGCTCTTTTTTGGTCACCGGCTTATCTTGCTCGGCCAAAAAGGCGGCCATCTGTTGTTGTTTTTGCGCACGTGGTGCTACTTTTACCTGAACTTCGGTTAAGGGTAGAGCCAGTTGGAAGGCCTCCGTCATAGGCAATTGTGCCACTGCGCCCTCACGATATTTTTTTGGTAAGGCTAAAGGTAAAACTTCGGATAAGGGCGATTGATAATAACGGCTTATCCATTGACAAAGAGCAAAAAGCTCCTCGGTGAGCAGGGGTGACTCATCAATTAGGGTCTCAATAAAACGGGTGTTCTCTGGAATTGTTGCCGCAGGAACAATTCCGACAATAATACCTAAGCGGATTTTTTTACGAAAAGGAACCCATACACGGGCCCCTATTGTAGGCTCTAATTCGGCTGGTGCTTGATAATCAAAATAATCCCGGGCTGTATGAGGTATACAAACCTGGTAAATATTTTTCATGCAGAGCGCAGCCATTCGTGACTGGCGCATTGTCCAGGAGCTGAAAAAACTTTTACGACCACTTTTTCAATTTGGTGTTTCTCCAGCTCGTGTTTATCCTCAATCAATTGTTCGACAAACCAACGCGAAAGTTCCTCCACCGTAATATTGGTTACGGGTAGTAACGTCACATCCTCTTTGAGAAAGGGAATTTTCTTGTGGTTAAAAGTAAAATAATAATATTCGTCATCTTCAGTACGTTGTAAATGAGGCGAATACTCCGGCATTAAAAAAGTTTGATTGAGATACTTGCATAACTCCAGAATGCGTTTTTTATAATAACGGTAATCAAAATTCAAACCATTATTCTCAACCCACGTCGTCAAGCCCAAGTACACAGAATACATATGCCCATGAAGGGGTTCACGCTCGGTAGCCGAAAAAATAGTGGTATGTCCTGCAGAAAACTTCATCACCTCTTTCTGCAGCTCAACAGTGGTCATATAGCGTTTTTGGTTCATAAATTTACTCTTTTATCCAGTAACAGAAATCCGTTCAAATCAATATCTAATGCTTTTGTTAATGCTATTACCTTAAATAATTCGCCCATTTCACTCGGATGTGTTAATTGTTTGACGGCCTGCTTGGCCGTAAATAATTCAGTTTCATCGCGCAGTGATTGGAGAAATCCCAGTAAACCATTTGCCAATAAAAATGATGCCTGGTTTGTATAACCGGCAACATGAAATCCCGCAGCGACCGCAGCCTCGGCAACGTGAGTAAAATCGACATGGGCCGTAATGTCTTGCCTACCCGGGTGAAGTAAAAAATCAGGATGGCTGCGATGTTGATAATGACACATTATTGTCCCCTGACTTCGATCAGGGTGGTAATATTCGTGTCGTGGAAAACCATAATCGATTAAGAACACGGCACCTTGCTGGACAATTGCCCCTAACTGCATCAACCAGTCATCAATGAATAAATTAACCTCTGAAATGTAGGGCAACTCTAAGACTGGTAATTGCTCCACATAATTTCGTAGACGATCATTTGTGCACGGTTTAAATTGTTCATGAAGTCCACCTTGATCATCCAACCCGATGTAGCTTTCGAGAATTTCCGTCTCGGTACACATAAAACGATGCACAGGCATAGCATCAAGAACTTCATTGGCCAAGACCACACCATGAAACGGATGCTCGGGCCATTGTGTGCACCAAATGATTTTATCTATAAACTCCGGGATTTCTTGCCGAAATAATTCCTCCTGGCGTTGGCGTAAATTGGCACTCACCTCAAGAATGAAATAATGTTCCGGGACACAATTAAGGACTGCGAGTTGTTTAAGTAAGGCAACACACAAAGCACCGCTGCCTGCACCGAATTCCAAAATATCTGGGCGGGTCATGTGGATTAGTATTTGTTGGCATTGATTGGCCAAGGTCATCGCAAAAAGAGGCGTCAACTCAGGAGCAGTCACAAAATCACCTGCCGCACCTAATTTTGGTAAATGCGAATTATAATATCCCTCTCCAGGAGCATATAAAGCCAAATGCATATATTCTGCGAAGGTTAGGAGATCTTCTTGTAACCGAGATTTTAATCTAGATGGTATACTCATAATTATTTATTGTGCTCAACTGCATCACGTTGACAATTTAATTGCGGGAACATACCTTGAATTCAGGCAACACACAAGAACCGAAAGTAGCGCTTGTTACCGGAAGCGGCCGCCGCATTGGTGCGGCTATTATACGTTGTTTGCATGGAGCAGGCTACCGGGTTGCTATCCATTGCCACAAGTCCATCACCGAGGCACAAGAGCTCGCTCATTGCTTGAATACGCAAAGAAAAAACAGTGCTGCGGTCTTTTCTCAAGATCTTGAGGCGGCTGATGCGGCAAAGCAATTAATTCAAGCCGTGTCTTTATGGGGCTTACGACTCGACTTGTTGGTTAACAATGCCTCTATATTTCTAAAAACGGATTTTCAGCCGCAAATGCAGCAATTTGCACAACTCTTTCACTTAAATGTGCATATCCCCTATCTTTTAAGTGTCGAAGCGCGACCTTATTTAAAGCACACCCAAGGGTCCATCGTGAATATTACCGATATTCATGCACAAAAACCGCTTCGAGAATACAGTCTTTACTGTCAAACCAAAGCCGCATTAGCGATGCAAACACAAAGTTTAGCTCTTGAATGGGCACCAACAATTCGCGTTAATGCGGTAGCGCCCGGTGCTATTGCCTGGCCTGAGCAGGAAAATACTTTAAGTGAGGATGCCAGGAACAAAATTATTGCCAAAATACCTTTGCAACACCATGGTGACCCACGATACATTGCACAAGCAGTGCTGGCTTTAGCAGAAAATCCTTATATAACCGGACAAACCATTAATGTAGATGGTGGCCGCAGTATTCGCTAATTCTTAAATAAGCACCTTATTTATTTGAGAAAGCCCGGGGTTCAGTATGTGCTAAGCTGCCGCAGGGTTTGTTCAAGAAAACGAGCAATCGTATCTAAACTCGATAATTGATAAAATTCCTGCAGCTGTGTCCCAGTTAATTCCTGACGAAAATAATAGCGCACTAAAGATTTACTTTGCAGCACTGCTTTAAATTCATTTTCAAGAATACTTAACTCGTTAAGATGAATTAGAAAAAAATCCAGGCGTTGTTTTAAGCTGATAATAAGTCGTTCTTGCTGTAGTAGTTGCTGATAAAGCCAGGGATTTCCTGTCCCTGCCCGCGCAATCATAAACCCATCACATTGACTCTCCTTAAAGGCTTGCTCCAGACTTGGAGCGTCCGAAATATCACCATTAGCAATCACGGGAATCGATACATGCTGTTTCAATTGTGCAAGCCAGGCATAATTCACGGGGCGGGTGTAATCATCTGTCCATTTTCGTCCATGGATAATCAGTGCATCCACCCCGGCATTTGCCAGTGATTGAATTAACCAGATATCCTTTTCCTGCTCCTGAATCCTCATTTTAATTGTCAACGGGACGCGAATAGTCTGGCGCACGGAATCAACAATACGCAATAAAGTTTCTGGAACGTCTAAAAGCGCGCTGCCCGCACCTTTTTTGCGAATTTTTGTTTTGGGACAACCGCAATTGATATCAATGATATTGGCGCCTAAAGCTTCAAGTTTCTGGGCGGCTTGAGCCATGATCATGGGCTCTGTTCCTGAGATTTGATAGGCAAGGAGCTTCTCTGCAGCTGCACGTTGCAGATAACGCGAGCTTACTTGATGACGAGAGACAACATCTTGCGCAGAGATCATCTCGCTCACCGCATAAGCCGGGGGGCGAAACTGGTGAAATAGCGCGCGAAAGGGCGCGCAACTATAACCGGCTAAAGGCCCTTGAATAAGGCGGTGAGGAAGGTTTAACGAACCAATCTGCAAAGGGCTATTAATAAATGCGTGCATCAAACTGATTAATGTTTATAATATTGCCCTATTCTAACATCATTACCTAAACAGATCATTCTGACTGCCAGATAGTACTCAAGGAACAGCGATACAATGGACAAGCATTATCTATCTCCTTTAGATCTTTTAGAGATCGCGACGCAACACGCTTATGCCGCGGATAATTTATTACAACAACTTGCTGAAAATATACCGGGGAAATTAGATAAATTGGCTATAATGACGCCAATCACCTCGCTTTTGTATCAAGCGTTTCAATTAACCTTGCGGGCCTATACCTTGCATGAGCTTAAACCGGTGAAAGAATATAAAACATTGATGGAACTCGTAGAGTTAAATAATCATCTCGGATTTTCGAACCAGGAACTGTCGTTATTTAAAACCTTATCGCGCCAGCAGTCCTTTCAAAAAGGGGCTGACTATCGTCTCTGGCAAAACCAGCAACAATTGCATGTCTTTTGTGAAGAACTGATTGCACTTTATCAGCGTGTTCATTTACTCATGCCTTTGGAATTACATGCTGATTATCAATAGCTTGCCCTCAATTCAGATAAAAAACTGGGCAGACTTGGCATTAAGCCTAATTCGAGCTAGGATAGCTTTTTTAAATACCTCGACAG
Source organism: Legionella sp. (assembly GCA_017306715.1). Taxonomy (GTDB): domain Bacteria; phylum Pseudomonadota; class Gammaproteobacteria; order Legionellales; family Legionellaceae; genus Legionella. The sequence continues at coordinate 29,466 of JAFKHV010000036.1, forward strand.
GGCAGATATTATGGAGCAAATCGATACCGCCAATCCAGTAAATACCGTGCAGCAACACATTCTGCAGCTCAGTCATTATTTAAATCAACGCGTCTTAGGTCAAGAGCGTTTAATGTCACGGCTATTGATCGCTTTACTTGCCGATGGACATTTATTGGTTGAAGGCGCACCAGGCCTTGCAAAAACCCGTGCGGTCAAGGAGTTGTCTGCAGGCGTTGAAGGGGAGTTCCACCGCATACAATTTACCCCTGATCTTCTCCCAGGCGATTTAACCGGTACGGAAATTTATCATCCCCAAAACCACTCTTTTGTTTTTCAACAGGGACCTATTTTTCATCATCTCCTGCTGGCTGATGAAATAAATCGCGCACCGGCCAAGGTTCAATCTGCGCTGCTGGAAGCAATGGCTGAACGTCAGGTAACCATTGGTGATAAAACCTATCCTCTACCCGAATTATTTTTGGTGATGGCCACCCAAAACCCCATCGAACAAGAGGGGACTTATCCCTTACCTGAAGCGCAATTAGATCGATTTTTAATGTATGTAAAAATCGGCTATCCCCAAGAAAACACCGAACATGCGATATTAGAACTCGCGCGTCAAGAAGCATTGGGAATAAACACCTCCTCCGCAAGTACCGTGCACAAACTACCGCAAACCGTGCTGTTTTCTGCACGCCAACAAGTACTTCAAGTTCATATGAGCCAAGCCTTGGAGCGATACTTAGTGCAGCTCGTGATCGCGACGCGAACTCCTGAAAAATACAGTACGGAATTAGCGCGTTGGCTGCGTTATGGAGCAAGCCCACGTGCGACCATCGCGCTGGACCGCTGCGCTAAAGCTCATGCCTGGCTTGCAGGCCGGGATTTTGTTTTACCGGAAGATATTCATGCCATCGCGCATGATGTGTTACGTCATCGTGTCCTACTGAGCTTTGAAGCAGAGGCAGAAGGGGTAAACAGTGATGATTTTATAAATTCTTTGTTACGCCTGGTGGCAGTACCCTAATCGTTTACGGCTTCATCAGGAGGTATCATGACGGAAGGCGTCACAGTAGAGCTCAGTGAGCTCATCGATTTAAGGCGGTTTGTCCAATCAGCTCGGTTCAAACCGCAAAAACATGCGAAGCGTTCGGGGCAATATCTAAGTCGTTTACGTGGGCGCGGTATGGATTTTGCCGAGGTTCGCAATTATCAGCCAGGCGATGAAATCAGGCATATGGAATGGCGCATCACGGCTCGTACGGGCAAACCTCATGTCAAGCTCTATGAAGAGGAACGGGAACAACCTGTATTGCTGGTCGTGGATTTTAATCCCTCCATGATTTTTGGCACTCAAATTGCCTTTAAATCAGTGGTCGCTGCACGTCTGGCCGCGCTCATCTTGTGGAATGCACTGCATCAAAACGACCGAATTGGCGGCTTCTTTTTTTCGACGGATGAACATAACGAATATATTCCTCGCGGACGCGATGCATCCGTACTACCCATGCTGCTTGCGTTAAGTAATTATACTAAAATGCCCTCAGGGTCTTATACAAAATTGGGACGCCCATTGAGTAATGCATTAGAGCGTGTGCGTCGTGTCAGCAAACCGGGAAGTCTTATTGCGATCATCAGCGATTTTTACAATCTTGATGCAGAATCTGCTCAGCAGCTGCAACGATTACGCCAACATAATGATTTATTGGCATATCAAATTTGTGATCCATTGGAATTATCGTCCCCTCCTCCGGGGCAGTACGCAATAACGGATGGCCATCGCCAAACGCTCCTGGACATGTACCGCCCGGGAACGGCGGATGCTTATAACGATTATTGTCAACAACGCCTAGATGAGGTACAAAAGCTTTGCCGGCAGGTCGCAATCCCTTATATGAAACTCACCGCAGCGGATAATCTACCACAGGTTGTCCGACAAACCTTTTTACGAAAAGGAGCAGGTCGTTACAGGGGAGCCACATGAATAACCAAGATCCATTAGCTCAATTGAAAGACATCCATATGCCTGAAGCAATCCATTGGTGGCCTCTAGCTCCAGGTTGGTATGCGCTTATTATTTGTGGACTCTTACTCGCAGGACTACTCAGTTATTACATTTATCGCCATTATCGCCAAGGATTGCCTCGTAAAAAAGCCTTAATCTTGCTGGATCAATACGAACAAGAGTTTAACCGCACAAAGGATTCCGCTCGCGCCTGTGCACAAATTTCCGAACTGCTGCGTCGGGTCGCCCTGGTTTATTATCCTCGTTCACTTATTGCAGGTTTGCACGCAGACTCATGGATTGAATTTCTTGAGCAAAACAGTACCCAGGTTAATTTTAAAAAACTGCGTACTTTATTAGTAGAGGTTCCCTTTCAAAAAGACGCGGTTCATGACCCACGTCCCCTATTTCAACAAGCGCGTTTATGGATTAAGCAAAGGAGAAGATCATGCTGACTCTTGCCAATCCTCTAATCTTGGCCGCACTCCCTCTTCCCATAATAATTTGGTGGTTCACTCCTGAAGCAAAAGTCCCCGCTCACACCGCTTTACACGTACCTTTTTATGCAGCTATTACCCGCATTATGAGTACAGAAAATTATCGTATGGCGCGATTATTAAGTCTCTTCATTCCTTTTTTGGTATGGTGTTTGTTAATTATTGCTTTAGCCGGACCACGTTGGGTCGGCCCGCCGCAAACATTGGAGCGCGAAGGATATAATCTCATGTTGGCACTCGATCTCTCAGGTAGTATGGAAATACAGGACATGTTGGTTCAAGGTCGTCCCGTAAGCCGCCTTTCCGTAGTTAAAAATGCCGCAACCCAATTTGTACGTCAGCGCAGTGGCGATAAGATTGGCCTGATTTTATTTGGAACCCGTGCTTATTTGCAGACTCCCCTCACCTACGATCGGGATAATATATTACAGCGTTTAACGGATGCGAGCGTAAGGCTTGCGGGCGAGACGACCTCCATTGGTGATGCTGTAGGTCTCGCGGTAAAAAAATTAAAAGATGTTCCGACGCAAGGACGCGTCATTATCCTATTAACCGATGGCGCCAATAATTCCGGAGTCCTGGACCCCTTAAAAGCAGCCGAGCTCGCAAAAGATGAGGGAATTAAAATTTATACCATTGGTTTGGGGGCAGAACGTGATCCTCGTCTACTGAATAACGGTTTTTTGATGCAAGCTGCAATGGCAGACCTTGATGAAGAAACCTTAAAGAAAATAGCAGATACAACGGGCGGACGCTACTTTCGTGCCACAGACTTGGATAGTTTGCAAGCTATTTATGGGATGATTAATCAGCTGGAACGAATTAAACAAAAGCATCATGCCTTACGCCCCCAAATTGAATATTATCCGTGGTTTACCGCGTTCGCGTTATTATTATTCTCAGGATGGCTCGCTTGGTCCTGGTTACATGCCCGTTCGTTACTTTTTAGTTCTAAAGGACAAGGGGAAAAATATGAATTTTAGCTCAGCACATTTTTTACGACCTGACTGGTGGTGGGCGTTACTCATTTTACTACTCCTGGGGTTCTTATTTTGGATGAGAAAACCGACCTATGGAGCATGGGAGAAAATATGTGATGCGCCTTTATTGCAACATCTTTTATCTCAGCAAGGCATGAGCCGCCCCTATTACCTGTTATACCCGCTCGGAAGTATTCTATTCATGATTGTAGCTCTAACTGGCCCAGTCTGGCATCAGCTCCCGACTGCCTCATACAAACCAATATTACCGCATGTGTTACTACTGGACATGTCGGATAATATGCTCGAAACCGATATGCCACCGAACCGTTTACAACGCGCGAAATTTAAACTTCAAGACTTGTTCAAGCATGAAGGTGATGGTCAATTTGCCCTGATTGCTTACACGAGTGAACCCTTTACGGTCGCCCCCCTAACTGATGATGGAGCAACCATTTCTGCGCTTTTACCCGCCTTAACTCCTGAAATTATGCCGGTTTCTGGACAAAATATGGTTAACGCATTAAACGAAGCCGCCCATTTAATTCAGAGTGCAGGATATCATGAGGGGCAAATCATGGTTTTAACCGCAGACTCCCCCTCTACTGCGGCAATTTCCAAGGCAAGCAATCTGGCAGCTGACAATATATACACCTCCATCATGTCCATGAGCACTACCAGTGACAATCCCTTGTTTCAACGATTTGCTGATGCTGGCAAAGGACTGTGGCTTCGTTATGATTCCAGCAATGATCAACTCGCACGATGGCTGCGGCAAACATCTACTTTAGATTTGAAATTAGGTGATGCCCAGTATATACCGATGTGGCGTGATGAAGGCCGTTGGTTTTTACTGCCTGCTCTTTTATTACTGACCCCTCTATTTCGTCGTGGCTGGCTAGCAAAAATTAACATGTGAGGAGCGGTATCATGATGCAATTACTCAAATCATTCCTCCGCAAGGGGCATTATGCTCTCGCCTTAATGACCTACTTGTTGATCCAACCCGTTGATAGTTATTCCTGGCAATGGCGTGATTTATGGTCAACCAAAGATCAGCAAGGCCAACTTTTTATGGAAAAAAAAGACTATTCTGCAGCGCAGGAGACCTTTAAACGTCCAGACTGGGCAGCTACTGCCGCTTATCGCAACCAAAATTATAAAAAAGCATCCATGCTCTACAGCAGCCAACACAATGAGGCTGGGTATTATAATCTGGGTAATTCTTTAGCGCATTTAGGCCAGTATGAGAACGCATTAAAAGCCTATGATCAAGCATTAGCCCTCAATCCACAAAATCAAGATGCGCGCCATAATCGCAAAATTGTAGAACAACTCTTAAAACAACAACAGGATCAGCAAAAGCAGCAAGATCAGCAAAAGCAGCAGGATCAGCAAAAGCAACAGGATCAGCAAAAGCAACAAGATCAGCAAAAGCAACAAGATCAGCAAAAGCAACAAGATCAGCAAAAGCAACAAGATCAGCAAAAGCAACAAGATCAGCAAAAGCAACAAGATCAGCAAAAGCAACAAG
>JAFKHV010000037.1 GCA_017306715.1 Legionella sp.
TTTAAAAGCGCAGTCTACCATCAAAAAGAAGACTTTATAATCAGCTTATGCAAACAATACCCGAAGGCAGTTGAGGATGCAAAAAATGCACTGGCAACCATGGGTCGACCTGAGCTTATTGAGCAACTACCAGAATGTCCAAATCAATATTGTGGTATCGCTATTTTCTCATCCGATAATTGGTTTAGTGATCGCGCAGCAGCAACATCATTTCTAAGCAAATTCAATCAAAGTGAGACTGTTCATAAACTTTGTCTAGAACTAAAAAGGCAAAACAAAATTAAGCATCCGGTCTTAGAAGACTTATCTAGTATCCAAGCAGACGCCTTAAAAATTATTGAACTCAAAAATTGTTACGACCTAACGACTAGGGAAGCAAAATTTTTATTTGAACACCCGAAAGTATTCGAGCTCATGCTCACGCCAAAATACCAAGGTAAAGAAAAAGCCCTCTTTGAATTAGTCGCTGAAGATACTGTATTAGACTTTTGGCAATTTGAACATTTAATCCAACGCCTGCCTCGTGCGCAATTAATTCATGATTTAGATGAATATTTAAAAAATAAGACCGACTGGTGGTATAACCATCGTAAACGCTGCGAAAGTTTCCTTAAAGCCATAAGAGAGACGAAAGACTTAAAACAATGCCAACAACTCGTTGCAGCACAAATTAAGTTGTTCGATTCAAAAACCTCAGACAACACAGAATCACAGGGGCTTTTTTATACATCAACGGTGAAACAGAATACGATCAAAGATGGCTATTACAAGGCCTTAATTAGATTTCAGCAATATCAAGGCCCAGAAGAAGATCACGATGAAGCATACTTTATTCGTCATAAAGTATAGATCAGGCTTGAACCACCAATAGACCGGTGTTCGTTAGAGCTTAAGCAGACTAAATTGGTCTTTTAGAGTCTACGTCAGGTATGGGAGGCGCGTTGTTAAAAAGATAGAGGATAAGGAAAATAAAAAATAGGACTAAGGTAAAATAGAAAAAAATTTTTGCCAAGAGAATCATTGTAGGATTTTCTCCTAAATACTCATAGGTGGCTGAGATAATAATCACGACAAGGCAGATAAATGATCCTAAAAGTATTCTTAGTCCTTTTAAAGGTCCAAACGTTACATGGAGCCTGGGGATGAACGATTATAAGTCAGCGGCTCATGTTCGTTTAGAAGGTCATAAACCTTTTTCATACTGGCTGTAGGTTGATTAGAACGCGCAAAAAACGGAAAGCGCTCCTCTCTTAACAGATGATCAGGAGTCGTACGATAAAAGGTAGTCAGCTCTTTTTTAAACGCAACCGAGATCGCGGGGCTTGTTAAAAATTCTTTGAGTAAAGAAATGTATTCTTGCTTTTTTTCTAATACGGACGTGCCTGTAACACGCTCCATAATTGCTTGATCCAATTCTTTAGCGGTAATATATGCTCCTAATAAACGATTTTTTTTCTCCTGATTTGATTTTGCCATGACTCTATCCTTGTATATTTTAAAATTCAATGAATCAATAAAACTCACATATTGAATTATTATAATACAAAAATTACCCTTGATATTAATTGACCTAATCCCCATCTTGGAGAAAGTTGCAGCGCGAAGGCTTGAATTCCTCTATACTGCAACAAAGCTCGATATGAGTTTTGAATGGTTTTTAATAGGAATACTTTTACATAAGGTAATTACAATGCGTACATTAATCTCATGTCTACTCATCAGTTTATTAAGCTTCGGCCTCATCTTTAATGATGCTTATGCGAAACGCTTCGGCAGCGGCCGCAGTTTTGGCGTGCAACGTTCTCAAAGCAGCTTATTCAGTCCCAAAAAAGCCCCAGCTTCAGCTCCGTTAACTCAAAAAAATCCCAATACAAGTAAATGGGGTGGTTTATTAGGTGGAATGCTTATTGGTGGTCTACTTACGAGCTTGTTTATGGGGCACGGTTTCGGTACAGGATTATTGACCTGGCTGATTGTAGGAGGACTCATTTTATTTGCTATCAATTTATTCCGTAGACGTGTACAGCCGGGGATGCAAAGCAATACTGCAAGTTCCTTTAACCGCAACAGCGATACATTTAATAATTTTAAGCAAGCGTTTAATGCTCAATCAACCTCCAGTAGTAGCGTGACGGATTATCCGGAAAATTTCTCTCCTAATAATTTTTTAAGAGAAGCAAAAGTAACGTTTAATCGTTTGCAAGCCGCTTATGACGAAATGAATACGCAAGACTTGCGTGAATTTACCGCCCCTGAAGTATTTGCTGAAATTAAAATGCAATTGGATGAGCGGGGTAATGAGCCCAATAAAACCGAGGTAATCTCTTTAGAAGCGGAATTACTGGATGTATCACGACAAACAAAATCCTACATTGCCAGTGTTCGTTTTACCGGGACTGTTAAAGAAAACAATGATCCATTAACGCAAATCGATGAGATATGGCATTTCCGCCGCTTTGATGGTAATACCCAATGGGTAGTTGGTGGGATACAACAAAATGAAGGTCTATCTTTATAATTGAGTCGCTGCTCGATTATTATACTGCCCCCTCACTCTAGCTTTCCCCAGCGCGTATCGCGTGGGGAAACTGGCTGGGTTTAAGGGGCTTCGTCGTCGCAAGGTGCGGATCTCAATATAAACACAAATTATCTATACATATTTTACATCAATTATTTCATACTCCACTTGTCCACCCGGAGTATTTACCACCACCGTGTCATCAAGCTCTTTTCCGATTAAAGCACGTCCAATAGGAGAGCTATAAGATATTTTATGCAGTTTAATATCAGCCTCATCCTCACCCACGATTTGGTAGGTTATTTCTGCATCTGTAGCAACATGGCAGACGGTAACTGTGGCACCAAAAACAACTTTGCCATTATTCGCAAGTTTTGTGATATCGATAATCTGTGCATTCGATAATTTTGCTTCAAGCTCCTGTATCCGTCCTTCATTGAAACTTTGCTGTTCTCTTGCTGCATGATATTCAGCATTTTCTTTTAAATCGCCATGAGCGCGCGCGGTAGCAATTGCCTCGACAATGCGCGGCCTGTCGACAAACTTTAACCGCTGTAATTCTTCTTGTAAGGCTTCAGCACCTTGCACCGTCATTGGATGTTTATTCATAGTTACCTCTAATATAAACTTTAATTAATGTAAATCTTGTAATCGCGTCACCGTGACTCGATCCTTATATTTCATCGCCAAACACGCGGCCTCCGCTCCGGAGAGGGTGGTGGTGTAACTTACCTTATGTTGTAATGCGCTACGCCGAATAGAGAATGAATCCGCGATTGCCCTTTTTCCTTCTGTAGTATTGACGATAAAATCAATCTCATGATTTTTGATGTAATCAAGCACATGAGGACGCCCCTCGGAAACCTTATAAATTCTTCGACAATCAATTCCTGCAGCTTGTAACACCAAGGCAGTTCCTCGTGTCGCTACAATTTCAAAACCAAGCTCTAATAAACGTTTAGCAATTTCACCAATACGGGTTTTATCCGCATCACGCACGGACACAAAAGCACGCCGCCTACGACTAATGTTTGCCCCGGCACCCAGCTGCGCTTTAGCAAAAGCCTGTCCAAAGCGACGTGCTATGCCCATAACCTCACCGGTGGATTTCATTTCCGGCCCTAAAATACAATCAACGCCTGAGAATTTAATAAAAGGAAAAACGGGAAGCTTGATTGAATAGAAGGCGGGCATGTGATGATTTTGCTTTAAACCTTGCTGCCGCAAACTAATGCCTAATTTACACTTCGCAGCGATTTTTGCCAATGGATAACCGGTAGCTTTTGAGACAAAAGGTACCGTCCTTGACGCTCTGGGATTGACTTCTAATACATAAATATCATCAGCCTGAATGGCAAACTGGGCATTGATTAAACCGACCACTCCTAATTGCAAAGCCATTTGCCGCATTTGTTCCATCAAATCTTGCTGCACCACCACACTAAGACTAAAGGGCGGTAGCGTGCATGCGGAATCTCCTGAATGAATGCCCGCCTGCTCAATATGTTCCATAACCGCGCCAATAAACACTTCTTTACCATCACAGACTGCATCAATATCGACCTCAATGGCATCATTTAGGAATCGATCTAAAAGTACAGGTGAATCGTTAGATACAGCAACCGCATGCGTTAAATAATGGCGCAGATCTTCCTCTTGATAAACAACTTCCATCGCGCGTCCGCCTAACACATAAGAAGGACGAACCACTAAAGGATAGCCAATTTTATTGGCTAAGTTGATGGCTTCTTCTTCGCTGCGCACCGTACCGTTATCGGGTTGATGCAGATCTAATTCATGGACTAATTTTTGAAAACGGTCCCGGTCTTCTGCTTGATCGATAGCATCCGGAGACGTTCCGATAATCGTCACCCCATTGGCTTCTAAATCCCGAGCCAATTTAAGCGGAGTTTGCCCTCCATAATGCACAATCACACCATGTGGTTTTTCGATATCCACGATGGCCAATACATCCTCAAGAGTAACCGGTTCAAAATAAAGGCGATCGGAGGTATCAAAATCGGTGGACACGGTTTCAGGGTTACAGTTAACCATGATGGTTTGCCAACCCTCTTCGCGCAAAGCCATGGCCGCATGTACACAACAATAATCAAATTCTATTCCCTGACCTATACGGTTGGGCCCACCACCAAGAATTATGATCTTTTTGGCTAAGCTTTCAGGCTCAGATTCGCACTCCTGTTCATAACAAGAATACATATAGGCCGTTGTACTAGGAAATTCGCCCGCACAGGAATCAATACGTTTGTAAACTGGAATCACCCCTTGTTGTTTCCGGTAATGACGCACCTCTTCTTCACTACAGGCGAACAAATCACCCAAAAAGGCATCTGCAAAACCTCGGCGTTTTAGTTGCAGTAATTCTAATTTATCTACATTGTGTAATATTTTACCTTTATAATGGTGCTCCCAGCCAACTAAATCAGCAATTTGCGCAAGAAACCAGGGATCAATACGACATTCTGCGTGCACCTCATCTAAACTCATGCCTAATCGAAAAGCATCAGCCACATACCACAATCTATCTGGGGTTGGTTCACGTAAATGTCCGCGTAATTCAGCTAAATCTTTACCCTTAAATAGAGAGATTAATCCGTAACGCCCAATCTCTAAGCCACGAATAGCTTTCTGAAGGGATTCCTGGAAGTTAGCCCCTATTGCCATGACCTCACCAACAGATTTCATTTGGGTTGTTAAGGTAGTCGAGGTTTGCGGAAATTTATCAAAATTGAACCGCGGAATTTTAGTGACTACATAATCGATTGCCGGTTCGAACGCCGCTGGGGTTTTACCTCCGGTGATTTCATTTTTAAGTTCATCCAAGGTGTAACCTATGGCAAGCTTTGCCGCAATTTTAGCGATAGGAAAACCGGTAGCTTTGGATGCAAGTGCTGAACTGCGTGAGACCCGCGGATTCATTTCCACGACCAATAATCGACCATCGTCAGGATTGACAGCAAATTGCACGTTTGAGCCGCCTGTATCAACTCCTACTGCTCGTAATACTTTAATCGCTGCATCGCGCATCCGCTGATATTCTTTATCTGTAAGCGTTTGTGCAGGGGCGACGGTTATCGAGTCTCCGGTGTGAACGCCCATCGGATCAAGATTTTCAATGGTACAAACAATAATACAATTATCGTTTTTATCCCGTACCACTTCCATCTCATACTCTTTCCATCCTAGAACAGATTCATCGATGAGTAATTCATGGGTGGGGGAAAGCTCAAGACCACGAAGACAAATCTCTTCAAACTCCTCACGATTATAAGCAATTCCACCCCCGCTGCCCCCCATGGTAAAGGAGGGTCGAATTATCGCAGGGAAACCCAAGCGTGCTTGGACTTGAAAAGCCTCTTCCATGCTGTGTGCGATTGCTGAGCGCGGCATTTCCAGCCCCACACTCTGCATCAGTTGGCGAAATTTTTCCCGATCTTCTGCTCGATCGATGGCTTCACGGGTGGCGCCAATCATCTCAACCCCGTAACGTGCTAAGACGCCCTCGCGAACCAAATCGAGAGCACAGTTCAATGCGGTTTGTCCACCCATGGTCGGTAATAACGCTTCGGGTCGTTCAATTTCGATGATACGGGCCACTTCTGGCCATGTGATGGGTTCGATATAGGTTGCGTCAGATAACTCCGGATCGGTCATGATGGTGGCGGGATTTGAATTCACAAGAATCACGCGGTAACCTTCCTCGCGTAGTGCCCGAACTGCTTGAGTACCTGAATAATCAAATTCACACGCTTGCCCAATGACGATGGGCCCTGCTCCCAAAATTAAAATGGATCTAATATCAGTTCTTTTTGGCATGGCGAGACAACAAAAAAATAAAGTAAGGTATTTTACCCAGATTTACGTGAAGATTATACCTCTCACATCGGATCTTCTTATGCGCTATATTCGCTCATTAATACGATTTGTAGACCCGCCTCAGTCAGTGATAAATATTTATAGTAGGGATCGGCTGTAGTGCGTTCTAACCATTCATTGGCAATACAAATATCGGTTAATTTTTGTGCCTGCTCTACAGTAACCGGAGTATTGAGCTTACGAGATAAAATAGCTGCAGCATCTTCTTCAATCGTTAAGAACACCTGATCTCGAGTAACTCCGCGAAGTTTCATTTCATCGTAAAATAATTTTAATATGTCCAGCTCATTCATTTTTTTATCCTTCAATAATACCTCTTCATCCATTATTAGTTAATAAATCAGCAAATTGCAATGAAGAGTATCGTTTAATTAAAGAGCGCAATATTAGACACTAAGCCTGTGCATGTACTGTTATTGCATAATTGAATATTGCATCCAGAGTACAGTCCAGGAAGAAGCGAATTTCCCCCAATATTTAAAGGGTTAAGTACCGTTGCTAAAAGGCTACTTATACCAATACCTGCCCCACATAATAGCCCTCCGCGAACATTCAAAAAGGTGTTTGGGAAGACGTTCATGTTGGTACCAACACAAACCCAAGCTGTAGATAACAATCCTCCAGGATAACTGCAAGAGGTAATATTCGGGGTGACCGGAGTGTAGGTATAGCCGGAGGTTAAGGTTGCAGTGCCAATCGTATTATTGACCCCGACATTTACCGCTAAAGGTCCACTGACATAAGCTGGCGTGACCGCATTGAGGGTGGTTGCATTGACCACGGTGGTCGAGGTTGCGGCAACTCCGCCAAGCGATACTGTCGTTCCAGGTATAAAATTAGAGCCCGTAATCGTGACACTGGTGCCCCCAGTCGATAACCCATTATTAGGATTAATACTGATGACGGTCGGATTTCCTGCAACATATGTGTAAGCGTTTAATAAGCTTGCAGTTCCCGTGCCATTATTTACCACAACCGTTACTGTGAGCGTGCCACTTAAATAGGCAGGAACTGTAGCTGTAAGCGTTGTCGCGTTTATTATATTAATATTTGTAGCAGCAATTCCCCCCACCGTGACGGAAGTTCCTGGAATAAAACCTGTACCACTTAAGGTGATGGTGGTTCCGCCACTCGTGGAGCCCGTAATCGGTGCGACGGTTGTTAATGTTGGGGCGCTTGCCGAATAGGTGAATCCCGCGGTCAAAGTAGCGATTGCATTGCCATTATCAACAGCAATATTTTTAATTAAGGAACCACTTATATACGCTGGAGTTACCGCAGTTAGTATGGTACTGCTGCTTACATTCACCGATAATGCAGGTAGGCCTCCTACTGTTACGGTAGTCGTCGGTGTAAATCCTGTTCCCGTGATTGTTAATGTGGTCCCACCTGCTATCGTTCCCGCAGCGGGTAATGAATTGAGGACTGTTGGCGGTACGGTGGTATAAGTAAAACCATTATTTACCGTTGCGGTGCCTGAGCTATTGCTTACCACTACATTTTTTATCAATGAACCTGAAACATAAATTGGGGTTAGGGCCGTAAGCGTGGTCGCATTCACTAAAGTAATACTTGTGGCTGGAATACCGCCAATAGTTAACGTAGTTCCCGGAACAAAATTTGTACCACTAATCGTTACCAAGGTTCCGCCGGACATTGGTCCTGCTGCTGGACTAATTGAAGTAATAGTTGGCGCGGCTGCCTGATAGGTAAAACCTCCAGCGAGCGTCGCGTTTGAGACGCCATTATTAACCACTACATTAACCGCTAAAGCACCACTTAAATAAGATGGAGTGACTGCGGTCAAGCTCGTCGCGCTATTAATGGTTACACCAGTCGCTGGAATTCCACCAAAACTCACTAAGGTACCGGGGACGAATCCTGTTCCAGTAAGCGTAACTACGGTGCCCCCCGCTAAAGAACCGGTATTGGGTGACAAACTTGAGAGCGTGGGCGCAATAGCAGTATAGGTATAACCACCAACTGCCGATGCACTTCCAGCACTATTGGTGACTACCACATCTTTAATTAAGGCTCCACTGAGATATGCGGGTGTATTAAACGTAAGTGTTGTTGCATCGACAACAGTAACATTCGTCGCCGGGATACCGCCCACAGTAACATTCATGCCCGTTACAAATCCCGTACCCGTTAAGGTTATGTTTGTTCCTCCAGCAATAGAACCAGTTGCGGGCAAAAGAGTTGTAATTGTGGGTAGAACAGGCTGATAAGTAAAAGCACCAGCTAAGGTGGCATTTGCCGCTAAATTGCTTACCGTGATATCGGTTTGTACAGCGCCACTTACGTAAGCAGGTGCTGTAGCAGTAATGCTCGTGTCACTGTTTACAGTGAATAAAGCTGGAATTAGACCAAAAAGCACCGAGGTTGTGCCTATAAAATTAGTACCCGTTAACGATACTGTGGTCCCTCCGATGACACTCCCTCCAGCTGGAGAAATACTCCCCAAGGTAGGTGCGAGTGCCTCATAATTGAAGCCGCCCGTTAAGGTTGCACTGCCTGCGCTATTGGTTACTTGTACATTAACATTGCCGCTAGCATGGCTCGGAGTGAGCGCGGTAAGCGTGGTACTATTTAGAACGGTAATTGCCGTTGCTGCAGTGCCCCCCAAAGACACGGTCATTCCGGGAATAAAACCCGTTCCATTAATGGTAACAATCGTCCCTCCCGCAATGGATCCAGAGGCAGGCATGATTGAGGTAATCGTAGGCCCCACGGGTACATAAGTAAATCCTCCGACCTGGGTTGCCATTCCAGTTCCGTTATTGACGATGACATCCACTGTAAGAGCGCCACTGACATAAGCGGGCACAGTTACTGTCAGCGTGGTTGCATTGACAATATTCACGCTGGTCGCAGCCACGCCACCAAAACTAATTGTGGTTCCCGGTGTAAATCCCGATCCGGTGATCGTGACTAGGGTGCCCCCACTAACATTTCCACTGCTCGGTGTAATCGAACTAATGATTGGCGGTACAGCCACATAGCTAAATCCTCCGATTAAATTCGCTGTACCCACATCATTATTGACACTCACATCTTTAAGTAAGGCACCACTCACATATGCAGGAGTTGTTGCCGTTACGGTGTTGACATTAATTGCATTAATATTTGTAGCGGCTACACCACCAATCGTTACACTGATATTAGGAGTAAACTGAGTACCACTTAATGTCACGGTCGTTCCACCATTAAGCGAACCAGTATTGGGCAGTACGCTGATTATCGATGGTGTACTCGCTTGATAGGTGAATCCGTTATTTAATGAGGCGCTACCTACTTCATTTTGTACAACCACCGTAGCGGCCAGTGCGCCAGAAAAGTAAGTAGGTGTCGTGGCAGTGATGCTGGTAGCACTGTTAATACTCAATCCTAAAACCGGAATACCGCCGATACTTAAGGTTGTAGCTGGGGTAAATCCTGATCCGGTAACTGTAATACTGGTCCCACCGTTAAGGGTACCCGTATTCGGTGTGACGCTGGTTAAAGTAGGCGTCACCGCGATATAGGTAAAACCAGCCAATAAGGTTGCACTCCCAATACCATTATTGACGACCACATTTTTTATCAATGAACCGCTTACATAAGCAGGAATAATGGCAGTCAACGTGGCGGCATTAATAACAGTAACGCTGCCAGCAGCAATACCGCCAACAGTTACGGTAGTACCCGGTATGAAGCCTGAGCCGGTCAATGTCACCACGGTACCACCATTAATCGTCCCCGTATTTGGGCTTACGTTAATTAAACTGGGAACTGGAGCATTGTAGGTGTAACCCCCGGTTAAGGTGGCGCTTCCCGCGCTGTTCGTCACCACCACATTTTTCGCTAAGGCACCATTCACATAAGCGGGTATCACTGCCGTGAGCGTATTGGCATTGACCTGGGTCACCACAGTGGCAGCAATCCCGCCAATGGTTAAGGTCGTCGTTGGGGTAAAATTACTACCCGTTAACGTAATTAATGTACCACCTGCTAAAGGACCATTATTAGGACTAACACTGGTGATGCTTGGTGTGACCGGTAAATAATTATAACCGCCGTTGAGTGAGGCATTCGTGATGCCATTATTTACGACTACGTCAGCATTTAAAGCGCCACTAAAATAAGCCGGAACGGTAACGGTAATACTACTGGCACTGTTAATGACTAGGTTGGTAGCAGCCACCCCACCAATTTGCACCGTAGTCCCTGGAGTAAAATCGGTACCGCTTATCGTGATCGTATTACCACCCGCTACCGAACCACTATTGGGACTAACAGTGCTTATCGTTGGTGCACCCGCCGTATAAGTGAATCCTCCGGGAACCGCGGTATTACCGGCATCATTGCTGACCACAACGTCTTTTATGAGAGGGCCACTGATATACGCAGGTATTGTTACCTGGAGCGCTTGTGAACTTAAGAAATGAATACTGGTCGCTGAAATTCCACCAATAGTAACGGAGGTATTCGGAGTAAAATTGGTACCGGTAAGTGTGATTAATGTTCCCCCGGCAACGCCACCAATATTGGGCACAATTGCCGACACGGTCGGTGAACTTGCCTGATAAATGAAGCCTCCTGATAAACTTCCAGTGCCCGCAGCATTCGTGACCGCTACCTCAGCATTTAAATTCCCACTCACATAAGCAGGCGTTGTTGCGGTTAAACTGGTGGCATTGTTCACAACAATATTTGTCGCAAGAATTCCATTTATTTGTATCAATGTGGTCGGAGTAAATCCTGAACCTGACACCGTGATATCGGTACCCCCAGCTACCGAACCGGAATTTGGACTTATCGAGGTAATTAAAGGTACAGCTGCTAAATAGGTATAACCACCTACGAGATTCGCGCTGCCGATACCATTATTGACACCTACATTGACTGCTAAGGTACCACTCACATAAGCTGGTACGGTTGCCGTAAGCGTAGTCACATCGATAACAGCCACATTGGTAGCAGCAACACCCCCTACAGTAACTGCTGTACCCGGTATAAAATTAGTACCCGTAATTGTTATTGTATTCCCGCCATTCATGGACCCCAAATTGGGGATAACCGTTAAAATTGTGGGTGCCGCTGCGAGATAAGTAAATCCTGAATTAAGGATTGCATTAGAGACCCCATTATTAACGACCACATCCACGGCTAATGGCCCATTGATGTAAGGGGGTATCACTGCAGTTAAACTATTTGCATTAAGAATACTTATCGACAGCGCAGGAATCCCTCCCACTTTAACCGTCGTCGTTGGGGTGAATCCAGAGCCTGATAGAGTCACAACAGTTCCGCCAGCAATAGGTCCTGTATTCGAAGTTATTCCGGTAAGAGTCGGTGCAATTGCCGTATAATTAAATCCTGCTGTAAGCGTAGAACTACCGGCTGGATTACTCACCAAGATATCTTTCGTCAACGCACCACTAATATATGCTGGAGTAGTAAAATTGAGCGTTGTCGCGTTTACAACATGAACTGAAGTGGCCGGTATCCCACCTAGGGTCACGACCATCCCCGGCACAAAACCACTTCCATTTAAAGTCACCGTAGTGCCGCCCGCTATGGAACCACTTGCCGGAATTGCCGAGCTGATTATTGGTGCTACAGGTTGATAAGTAAAGGCTCCGGCCAAGGTCGCATTCGCATTGCTGTTACTGAGGGTAACATCGACCAGTAACCCACCACTCACATAAGCTGGAACGGTTGCCGTAACGGTGGTGTCATTAATTACCACCACATTACTCGCAGGAATGCCCCCAAATGAGACCGCAGTAGCTCCTGTAAGATTCACCCCAGTCAACGTTACCGAAGTACCTCCGGTAACGTTACCCACCAGTGGCGCGATACTACCAAGAGTTGGCGCTAAAGTGATATAGGTAAATGCATTGGCAAGTGTTGCGCTGCCTGCACCATTGGTAAGGGTAACATCCACAAGCCCGCTTGTATGAGCTGGAGTCAATGCAGTGAGCGTCGTGCTGCTTAAGACAGTAACCAGCGTTGCAGCCGCTCCACCGATGGTTACCGTCATGCCGGGTACAAAACCGGTACCGGTAATACTCATCAAGGTACCACCACTGATTGCGCCACTGGTGGGTAACACGGAGTTGATGGTGGGTGCAACTGGTGTATAAGTAAAACCTCCTGCACTGGTCACTACTGCAACGCCATTGTTCACAGCAACATCTGCAGTTAAAGAGCCATTTACATAAGCAGGGGTTAAAGCATTTATGGTTGTTGCGTTGATTACATTAATATTAGAGACAGGAATACCGTTAATTGTTACTAATGAATCAGGAGTAAAATTGCTTCCAGTAATGACGATACTGGTACCGCCCGAGGTGGGTCCATTATTGGGGGTGATGGCATTAATTACCGGTGCGATCCCTAAATAAGTAAAACCACCCGTCAATGTAGCAGCACCCGCACTATTACTCACGGTTATATCGATCAATAAACTCCCACTGATGTATGCCGGGGAAATGACACTCAGTGTATGTGTATCAATAATAGTAACATTCGTGGCTGCTACCCCACCAAAGCTTACAGTGGTATCCGGGGTAAAATTACTGCCGTTAATTGTGACATTCGTACCCCCAGCCACAGAACCACTTAAAGGTAAAACACCGGTTAATGTAGGTAATACTGCACTGTAAGTAAATCCGCCATTTAAAGTTGCGCTACCAACACCATTGTTCACAACAACATCTTTTATTAAAGTGCCACCAACATAAGGGGGAACAATTACCGTAAGTGTCGATGCATCCACTACCGTCACACTTAAAGCTGCTACGCCGCCAATAGTTACCGTCGTTCCCGGGATAAAATTATCCCCATTAATGGTGATAATGGTGCCACCAAGAACCGAACCTGTTGCTGGAGTGATACTGGTGATATCAGGTACCCCAGGAATATAGGTAAAAGCACCAATGAGACTGGCACTGCCTGCACCATTATTCACGACAACAGTCGCCGCCAGTGAACCGCTAATATATGCGGGTGTAACCGCAGTGAGTGTGGTTGAATTTTCAACATTTACTCCGGTCGCTGCTTGTCCACCTATGGTCACTATGGTTGTGGGCGTAAATCCAGTACCTGTTAAATGAATCGTAGTACCTCCACTTACTGAACCTGAGACAGGCGTAATATTAGTCAGCACTGGGGTGGTTGCTGTGTAAGTGAATCCTCCTGTGAGCGTAGCACTTCCCGCACTATTGGTGACCACAACATCAGCCACTAAAGCGCCACTCATATAAGTTGGCGTGACTACAGTCAGCGTACCTTCATTGAGCACTTGAACCACAGTTGCAGGAACCCCACCAATGGTCACTGAAGTGGTGGGTGTAAAATGACTCCCTTGAATCGTCAGCAGTGTGCCTCCTAAAATGGAACCACTTCCCGGCGTAAGGTTACTGATCGTAGGTATTGCCGTTTGATAAATAAATGCGCCATTGAGTACCGCATTAGAGACACCATTATTAACCCGAACATCAGCGGCTAAAGAGCCAGAACTGTAGGCAGGAGTTACCGCTGTAAGATTGGTTGCACTACTAACCACAACAGAAGTAGCCGGAATACCGCCAATGCTAACCGTTGTCGCCGGAGTAAACCCGGTGCCATTTATCGAAATATTGGTACCTCCAGCAACAGGACCACTCGTGGGGCTAATACTATTTAATGTTGGCGCAACGGCATTATAGGTAAAGCCGCCTGTAAGCGTTGCGCTCCCAGCACCATTATTAACGACTATATTTTTGGTTAATGCCCCACTGGTATAGGCAGGAACAATACAGGTGAGTAAATTGGCATTAATCACGGTAATATTGGTCGCAGTATTACCGCCAATCGATACTGTTGTACCCGGGATAAAATGGCTACCACTGAGACTAATTAAAATGCCCCCGTTAACCGATCCCGTATTGGGCACAGCAGAAATGAGCAACGGGCTTGCGGGTAGGTAAGTAAATGCGGCTGGGAGGGTCGCGTTAGCAACACCCGTACTTACGCCAATGTCTACTGTTAACAAACCCTCAACATAGGGTGGTACAGTTGCTGTAAGCTGTGTGTCGTTTACAACGGTCACGTTGGTTGCTGCTACCCCACCAACAGTTACGGAGGTAACCCCGAGAAGATTCGCTCCTGTTAAAGTAATTACCGTACCACCATCTACAGAACCACTTAATGGGCTTACATTATTGAGCACTGGAGCCAAATTATCGTAAGTAAAGGCATTGAGTAAACTGGCGCTGCTTATGCCATTATCGACAGTTACATCCACAAGACCACTCACATGAGCCGGAGTCACCGCAGTCAAGGTGGAAGCGTTTAACAACTGCACATTTGTCGCCGCTATCCCACCAAAACTTACCGTTGTTCCCGGAATGAAACCTGAGCCCGTGAGCGTCACCGTTGTGCCTCCGGATGTTGCTCCCGTGCTCGGATTTAATGACACCAATGTGGGGGGTAAGGCAATATAACTAAATGCCGCTCCAAGAGTTGCTGTAGCCGTGCCATTATTAACTGCTACATCAACGAGCAAATCACCACTCACATAAGCTGGAGTTAATGCAGTCAAGGTGGTCGCATTAATGATTGTGACCCCTGCCGCGGGAACCCCACTAAAGGTCACCGTGGTCCCTGGGGTAAAATTGCTGCCATTGATTAACACCGCGGTCCCACCGATTAATGGACCACTTATGGGAGAAAGTGTGCTGATTGTTGGATTTGCAGATTGATAAGTAAAACCATTTGCAAGTAGTGCATTTGAGTTTCCATTATTCACTTGGATATCCACAGACAAGGAACCGCCACTATACGCTGGAGAAATTGCGGTGATGCTGGTAGCACTATTCACCGTTACTCCTAGTGCCGGCAGGCTACCAAAGTAAACTGTAGTATTGGGGGTAAAATTACTTCCCGAAAGTGAAACTGCTGTTCCCCCAGCAATTGAGCCCATATTCGGATTACCACTTATTAAAGTTGGTGCATTCACCAAATAAGTAAATCCCGAAGGCAGCACGGTTACCCCGGCTTCATTTGTCACCGAAATATCTTTAACTAAAGAACCTCCAATATAAGCAGGCGTGGTAACGCTCAGGGTTGTTGTGTTCAATACATTAACATGAACAGCAGGTTGATTACCGATAGTAACTGTTGTGGCTGGAGTGAAATTATTTCCGGTAATAAATAATATCGTTCCCCCTGCCATAGCGCCTACTTCAGGGGTAATACTGGAAATAGTGGGTAATGAAGTTTGGTAAGTAAAGGCGCCCGGCAAACTGGCGTTAGAAATACCATTGGTCACTTTGACCTCTGCATTCAAGGAGCCTGATATGTAAGCAGGAACAATCGCGGTCAGGGTATTTGCATTGATCATATTAATGCCTGTAGCAGGGTACCCACCTATACTCACGGTAGTACTACGGGTAAAGCCACTACCATTTAAAGTAATTATTGTTCCGCCAGCACTTGGACCAGATGAAGGAGTTATTGAATCTAAAACGGGGGCTACGGGAGTATAAATGTAGCCGGATGCTAAGATCGTGGTCCCTACCCCATTAGCAAGGGTTACATCTTTTATTAATGCGCCATCTATATAGGCCGGAATCACAATACTCAGTGTGGATGCATTAATGAAATTCACGGTGGTCGCCGGAACGCCACCGATGGTTACAGTCGTACCCGGGATAAATCCAGTGCCCGAGATTATTGCACTCACTCCTCCAAGTACACTGCCGGTATTTGGCGTGATACTAATAAGGCTGGGTGGGTTCGCTTGATAAGTGAATCCTTGTACCAAAGTGGCGTTAGAGCTTCCATCAGTTAAGGTAACATCTGCGGTCAGGGCGCCATTGAAATAGGGCGGTATAATTGCAGTCACCGTATTACTATTCAGTACCGAAACATTCGTTGCCGGAATACCACCGATTGTGACGCTCGTTACAGCGCTTAAATTATCGCCAGTTATCGTAATTAATGTGCCACCCGCAACGCTGCCACTCGTAGGATTAATCGCATTAAGGGTTAATAAATTGCTCGTATAGGTATAAGCGCCATTTAAACTCGCCGTTCCCGTTCCATTATTGACGGTAACGGTCACACTACCTGCCGCATGTGCAGGCGTTATCGCCGTTAATGAATGGGCATTGAGCACCTGAATATTAGTAGCGCTTACCCCACCAATGGTTACAGTAGAACCCGGTACAAAACCGGTGCCTGTCAGCGTAATCAGCGTTCCTCCCGTAACACTCCCATTGATTGGAGCTACGGTGTTTAGTGTGGGGACAAGAGGGGTGTAGGTAAATGCTAAAGGCAAAGTAAAGCTCCCAACACCATTATTTACCGTGATGTCTTTGCTTAACGAACCGCTTAGATACACAGGAGTTACCGCTGTGAGTGAAGTATCACTATTAATGGTCACTGCAGCCGCGGCTTGTCCACCAAAACTCACCGTAGTGCCCTGCACAAAGCCACTTCCTGTAAGGGTTACCGTAGTACCTCCTGCCATTGAGCCTGTTGCAGGAGTTGCTGTAGTAATGATTGGAGCTGCGGCCTGATAAGTAAAAGCCGCAGTTAGTGTGGCCGTAGCGACACCATTATCGACAATGAGGTCCACATTCAAAGGACCACCGGTATATGCGGGTGTTATTGCAGTTAAGGTATTGGCATTAATGATAGTAACCGTGGCCGCCGCTACCCCGCCAACCTGTAGCGTAGTATTAGGCGTAAACCCTGAGCCCGTAAGTGTGATTAACGTACCCCCAGAAATCGAACCTACCGTAGGAACAAGTGTATTTAAAACAGGGGCAGACGGAATATAAGTATATGCAGCATTTAACGTAGCGCTAGCAAGGCCATTATGAACCGTTACCTCTTTAATTAAATTACCACTTAAATAAGCAGGAATACGCGCAGTTAGAGTTGTGCTATTGGTAATGACTATATTCGTTGCGGGGATTCCACCGATACTGACTAAGGTCGTTGGTGTAAAACCCGTACCTTGAATGGTTACTTGGTTACCACCCGCTGTGGTACCGGAATTAGGAGTGATACTCGTAACTGTAGGAGCAACGGGCTGATACGTAAAGGCATTGAGTAAATTTACTGTACCCACACCATTATCCACAGTAACAGATACGGATAATGGCCCCGAGACATAAGCAGGTACAAGCGCCGTTAACTGTGTTGAACTCAATACTGTAGTAACTAAGGACAGTATTCCCCCGAAACTCACTGTAGTCCCTGGGGTGAATTCTGAGCCAGAAACGGTGATTAAAGTTCCGCCCAAAATAGATCCGGTGATGGGACTTAAACCATCGACCGTAGGCGTATTTGCAAGGTAATTAAATCCATTACTTAAGGTTGCGATCCCCACCCCATTATTTACATGAACATCTTTAAGGAGGGAACCACTCAAATATGCCGGTACGGTGAACGTCAGGGTGTTGGTATCAGTAACATTGATATTGGTTGCTGCGACACCCCCTATATCTACAGCGACGCCCGGAATAAAACCATTTCCTTGAATGGTTGCGGTGACCCCTCCAGAAATTGCTGCGCTTGCAGGACTAATACTGGCAACAGTTGGGGGTATGGGTAGATAAGTAAACCCGCCGGTCAACGTTGCATTCGTGGTGCCATTACTCACCACCACATCACGAATCAAAGCACCACTCAAATAGGCGGGTAAAGTAGCAGTAACGGTTGCGTTGTTTACCACCACTACATTGGTGGCCGCAACACCACCAATGGATACTGCATTCACACCGACAAGATTGGTTCCAGAGATTGTTAAGGTCGCGCCCCCAAGAACACTTCCTGTAGCCGGGACGATGGCTGCAAGGGTGGGAACGCCAGTGGTGTAAGTATAAGCGGCTGTAAGTGTCGCGCTTCCCGTACTATTATTAATGGTCACGTCTACATTACCGTCAAGGTGGGGTGGGGTTACTACAGTAGCGGTGGTTGGACTTAGAACGGTAATGTTCGCAGCGGAAGCACCATCAAAAAGAACACTCATATCAGGAGTAAAGCCGCTGCCCGTCAATTGAACAAGCGTGCCCCCTAAAACCGAACCATTATTTGGAGAAATACTTGTCAATGTAGGGGTAATAGGTACGTAAGTAAAGCCTCCAAATAGGGTAAACGAACCGGCACTGTTCGTCACCAGGATATCTTTTGCCAAAGCACCACCAGTATATGCAGGAACTATAGCGGTAAGTGTTGTAGCATTAATCACGGTAACAGAGGCAGCAGCGATCCCACCAATACTCACAGTAGTGCCGGGTACAAATCCTACACCCGTGAGAGCAATTTGTGTTCCTCCATTTACCGTGCCGCTATTGGGAGAAATATTATTGATTATGGGAGATGTTACCTGATAACTGAAACCTCCTGCCAGGGTCGCATTAGAGACACCATTGTTAATTACCACATCCACAGCTAATGGACCACTCACGTAGGCGGGTACTAAGGCTGTTAGAGTGTGTGTATCAATAAAAATTACGGTCGTTGCATTGACACCGCCAAACGATAAAGTGGAGCTGGGTGTAAAACCTGAGCCATTTACAGTAACTAAGGCCCCTCCAAAAAGGGAGCCAACATTGGGTGTTAAAGATGTTAAAGTGGGTGCTGTCGCTGTGTATGTATAGCCAGCGGTGAGCGTTGTACTGCCAACACTATTATGAACAGAAACATCTTTGATCAATAGACCCGTAATGTATTCAGGCACTACCGCCGAGAGCGTTGAAACATTAGTAATATTGACATTTGTGGCAAGCTGACCACCAATGGTTACCGTGGTACCCGGTATAAAGGCGGTACCCGTGATTGTAACCGTATTCCCGCCTGCTGTGGCGCCAAAATTGGGCACAATACTTTGAATCGTTGGTGCAAGAGGCTGATACGTAAATGCATTATTTAAAGTGGCATTCGAAACACCATTATTAACCACCAGAGCAACGCTTAAAGGACCGCTGATATAGGCAGGGATGGTCGCCGTGATCACGTTGGCATTATTTACGGTAATATTGGTTGCCGGTATTCCACCAATACTTACAGAAGCGCCCGGAGTAAAGCCTGACCCTGTGATGGTGATAAAGGTCCCTCCCGCTAAAGGTCCAATCGCCGGTACCATCGCCGCTATTGTTGGAGACACAGCAGTATAAGTAAAGGCCGCAGCAAGATTTGCTGTGCCAATGCCATTATTAATAGTGATATCTTTGGTTAAGCTGCCGCTTAAATAAGCTGGGACTGTAAAGGTTAAAGTATTTGCATTCAGCAGATTCACATTACTAGCAGCTATACCCCCTACTAGAACAATCGAGCCTGGAATAAAATTAGTACCCGTAAGTGTTGCGCTAATCCCTCCGGCAACGCTGCTGGTATTCGGTGTTATTGAATTTAAGGTAGGAGCACTCGCCTGATAAGTAAACCCTCCTAATAAGGTTGAATTAGCCGTCCCATTTCCCAAAGTAATGTCCGCGACTAAGGAGCCACTAATATAAGGGGGTACAATTGCGGTGACAGTATTATTGTTGACGACGGTGACACCGGTAGCCGGCACCCCGCCCACAGTCACGGTTGTGGCGCCAGCTAAATTACTACCCGTTAATGTAATTACCGTCCCACCTGCAGTACTGCCGATCGCAGGATTAATATTACTTAATACTGGAGCAAGGTTACTGTATGTGAATGCATTCGTTAAAGCAGCCGTTCCAGCACCGTTATTAATGGTGACATCAACCGTTCCTGCTGCATGCGCAGGAGTTACTGCCGTCAATGTTGTGCTGTTGATGACCTGAACATTGGCAGCATTTATTCCATCAACCAAGACCACTGATCCCGGAACAAAACCACTTCCTAAAAGGGTGATGGTCGCACCACCAGCAGTGTTTCCGGTTATGGGTGTGACAGTGGCTAAGGTCGGTGTGCTGACTACATAAGTAAAGCCCGCATTTACTGTGGCACTTCCCTGCCCATTATCTACAGTAACATCTTTGGCTAAATTGCCACTAATATAAGTTGGTACTACAGCAGTTAAGGTTGTACTGTTTGTTACCGTTATAGATAAAGCGGGAACACTGCCAATGGTCACCTGCGTACCTGGCGTAAAGCCACTACCATTTAAGGTGATCGTGGTTCCTCCTGCGAGCGGTCCATTGTTCGGGGTAATCGTACTAAGACTGGGCGCCATCGCTTGATAAGTAAATCCGCCCGTCAAGGTCGCATTAGAGACACCATTATCAACGACTACATCAACCGTTAACGACCCATTCGTGTATGCAGGCGTTACCGCCGTTAATGTGGTGGCATTGATGATGGTAACCGAGCTTGCTAGGGTACCACCAAAAGTCACACTGGTTCCGGGACTAAAACCGCTTCCTGTCAGAGTGACTGTGGTCCCGCCATTAATAGACCCAGTTGTTGGTGTAATTTGTGTTAATGTTGGGGCATTATCCGTATAAGTAAATCCACTGGCTAAAGTCGCACTGCTTACCCCATTATTAACCACTACGTCTTTCACTAAAGAACCACTAACATATGCTGGGACGGTTGCTGTAAGCGTGGTTGCATTAATTACCTCAATGTTTGTGGCGGGAAGCCCTCCCACGGAGACCAAAGTTCCCGGAACAAAATTTGTTCCTTGCAAAGTAATGACAGTTCCTCCAGCTACCGAGCCTGAGTTGGGACTAATAGTGCTGATTGTAGGTGCTAAAGCTTGATATGAAAATGCTGCGGTGAGAGTAGCATTGGATAGGCCATTATTCACAGTAACATCTATAGCTAAAGCTCCAGCAATATAGGGCGGGGTTAGTGCGATTAAGGTATCGGCATCAATTACGGTGACACTTAAAGCCGGTATGCCACCAAAGGTAACGAGTGTCCCCGGAGTAAAGCCCGTGCCCGTTAAAGTAACCGAAGTACCCCCTGTAATAGAGCCACTAATGGGGAGCAGTGAGGATAATGTAGGCGCGGTGACAGAATAGGTAAAACCCCCAGCCAAAGTTGCATTCGCTACCCCATTATTAATGACGACATCCTTACTTAATGAGCCGCCATTATAAGGAGGAATGATTAAAGTTAAGGTATTTGCATTCAGGACATTGATTCCGGTCGCAGCGACTCCTCCTATAGTTACCGTGCTTCCAGGAACAAAATTGCTCCCCTGCAGGGTCGCCGTGATTCCTCCATTTATAGAGCCGGTATTAGGATTGATGCTGGTAATATTTGGCGCTTGAGCCACATAGGTAAATCCATTAACTAAGGTCGCATTCGTACTCCCATCCGTGACCAAAACATCTACTGCAAGCGAACCACTGACATAGGCTGGTATAGCCGCGGTAATTGTCGTGTCATTAACAACGATGATGTTTGACGCCGTGATCCCCCCAATTTGTACGCTTGTGACCCCTGTCAAACCACTACCGGTTAAGGTAATCGCAGTCCCCCCCGCTGTTGAACCTTGATTCGGGCTAATTGCAGTCAAAACGGGCGCATCGTTGAGGTAGGTGAAGGAATTGGGTAAATTTGCGGTACCGCTGCCATTATTAATAGAAACGGAGATGAGCCCTGCTGCATGTGCAGGTGAAATTGCAGTCGCAGTATTTGCATTGATCACGTGTACTGAAGGTGCCGCAACACCGTCAAAGAAGACATTCATACCGGTGATGAAATTGCTTCCCTGGAGAGTTACCGTAGTTCCGCCATTGATGGAGCCGCTTATGGGTGTTAATGAATTAAGTTGTGGTGCCGCGGCAATATAGGTATAACTTGCGTTTAAGGTAAAACTACCCGCGCCATTATTGACGGTAACGTCCTGAGTTAAAGGACCACCACTATATGCAGGCGTTGTAGCCACTAAGGTGGTTGCATTAATAATGCTGATGTTCGTAGCGGCAGCACCACCGATTGTTAAGGTTGTTCCCGCAGCAAAATTATTACCTTGTACCGTAATGGTTGTCCCACCCCCTAGAGGGCCCTGATTAGGAGTAACCGTGGATATTGTTGGTGCCGCCAACTGATAAGTATAACCCTGAGGTAATGTTGCATTGGACGTACCATTACTTATCATCACATCGACGGATAAACTGCCACCCGAATATGCAGGTGTCACTGCCGTAATCGAGCTATCGCTATTAACTGTAAAACTGCTTGCAGCATTCACACCAAAGTATACGGCGTTCACTCCGGTTAAATGATTTCCTGTGATAAGCGTCGTGGTGAAACCATTAATCGCTCCAATATTAGGAGAAATACTTTGAATTTCAGGAAGATTAGGTGAATAAGTAAATCCCCCGGCAAAAGTATAACTTCCTGATGGCGTGGTCACAGTAATAGCAACAGTACCTGCGATATGGGGTGGAGTTAATACTTCAATTTGAGTTCCGGTGTTACTGATTATAGGTACACTGATCCCATCTATTAAAATTTGACTGGCATTATCCAGGTTCTGTCCAATAATCCGTACTACAGTATTACCATCAATGCTGCCTTGATTGGGGGTCAGAGCAGTAATCTTTGGTGGACCTACTAACTGAGTGGTGTAGATATAACCATTGCTTACGGTTGTCGACTGCCCATCCGCGTTCTGAACGACTAAATTCACGGATACCGGCTGCCCCTGTTGTTGGACCTGCGCATAAATAGCTGCAGATGCTTGAGGAATGATGACACTTAATTGTGTTGGTGAAATAATTTGCACCATTGCTGGTTGCCCATCTACCAAAACTATTGTGGGATTGCCATTAAAGTTGGTCCCAATAATAGATACCAAATTGCCCCCACCTAAAGGACCTTGATTGGGATTAATCGCTTGAACCGATGGCGCAACCAGACGGACAATCTCTTCCGCAATTGCCAAAACTTGATTCATTTTTACTGCCGGGTCCCGAACCCAAGCATTTAAATCGGATAAAAATGCCGCAGAATTGAGTGAATAAATTTTATCTTTTAAACGTACACCTTCTCCCAAATAAGCCATTTTAAGGCCAACAAGATTGTTGTTAGGGGTAGCATTCTTGGAGACAATGCGTTGCGCGAATAATGAAAGTTCCGTGGGAACCGTAAAGGGCGCAATCCAGGACAATCCTGCACTAAGGGTGTTATATATTGCGCGAAACTCCAAACCACCGGTGAATTTAAAACGCTGTGTTAATAATTGTTCGAGATTAAATGTGGCACCAAAACCATGCCGATTATATAAAGAGCGGCCAAAAATAGTGCTGTAATGCAGATTATCATAATTTAAGCGGCTTTGTATTAGAATATGTGGTGTCACTAAGGATGTAAAACCTAGATCCAGACCTGAACTAATCCCTCCTGCAATGTTACGCTCATTAACGCAAGCAAGTCCTGAGGGATTACCGAGACAATTAAAACCATTGGAAATAAAATAAATGGGAGCTAAGCCAATATTATGTGCCGCAGCATAATACCCGCCCATATCCAGAGCACGAATAAGTGAGTTACCCTCAATTACGCGCTGATAACGCGCGCCCAGTGCATCCTGACTTACCCTCTCGTTGATGGAGCCTGTGGCAAATTTAAACGGTAGTAACTGATTGAGTCGCTCTGCAGAAAATTTAATGTAACTCTTAGGAGAAATTTGTAATCCTAAAGTACCATTATAACGGTACTTTCCATTGCCATATTCGCCAATTAAACCCAAAGCCCAGCGCTCAGAAAAATGATTAATATACTGCGCAGTTAAGTAAGCCCCAGTGAGATCACTATAATCTATCCCTAAATGTACTGGCCCGGTTAAACCTAACTGTTCACTGGTGAGCATGAGAATATGTGTTTGTTCTAGAGGGTCTTTAAATAAATAGTGCGAGGAGCTACTCCATGGTTTTAAATCTACACCTTTATTTATCCAGACAGGTAAAGATGCTGCGGCTGATATTTGGATACTCGAAAATAAAGCAAATATCAAGACTACAATCCGTTGCAGAAACTTGTACATGAAGGTCCATTGGCAATTTATAGCCCCCAAGAATACAAAAAATAAAATAAATTTCAATAAATTATATTTAAATAAATATTAAAATTTAATATTTATCGACTTTGATATTTGATTTATATCAAAAAATATAACAAATTTATCCATTTTTAAGCAAAATCTATTCCCGCATTGCATTTAATCAAATATAATGCACCTTGCCTGCTAATTAATATTCCTGTGGATACGAAGAAGGTTTCCTATTAATTTAAGAAATAAATACTTTTCTAAATAAATTGACATCGAAATCTCTCTAATTAAAATAGATTATGTATCGTGATGAAAAATATTAAATTTGCTTAGGCGGGGCTGTCAAAGACACTATTTTTTAATATTTTTTATCTATTTTATGTTAGATGCCATTGGAAAGAGAACAGTTTAAAATTGTTGGGGAACGCCTCAAAAGTGTACGAATGCAACTAGGCTTTTCCAGACGTGAGTTTGCAGATAAATGTGGATTCTCCGCCGCAACTCTTCAGGCTTGGGAAGATGGTCGTTATCCTGTGCCTAAAAAAAGTATGGTCAAATATGTCAAAACCCTCTTTGATTGTGGTCTTATCACATCGCCTGAGTGGTTCATCCATGGTGAGGGCCTGCCACCACGACCGATTAATTCTTCATCCTCAACTTCCCTTACCGAAGAAAATACCATTTTAAAAGAAATTCATTTTTTTGAAGCTGAGAATAAAAATCCGGTGATCACCGTAATTACCGATGATTCAATGCTCCCCTTTTATGGTTTGGGTGATTATGTCGGGGGCAAGTGGGTTCCTGTTGATTATGCCGAGCGCTATGTTGGAACTTTCTGTATCGTAAACCTTGCTTCAGGAGAAACTTTAGTCCGAAAATTAAGACCGGGCTCTGAGGCAGGACGATTTAATTTAATTAGTATGAATGTCGATACGCGCGCATCATCGGCTTTTTTGTTTAACTGTGAAATTTTGCAAGTCGCACAGGTGATTTGGCATCGCAAAGTGGATGTCCCGTTAGAAACCGATTAACTTATAATTCGGTAGATACTGTGTATTAACCTATGTTACCCTTGCTCCTTTTCAAACCACCCTGTCTTTTCTTCATGGAAGCATTTGATGTAATTGTTATTGGTGCCGGCGCTGCGGGTTTAATGTGTGCGATTGAATCAGGTAAGCGTCAACGTAAAGTACTCGTTTTGGATCATGCCAATAAACCTGGTAAAAAGATTCTAATGTCCGGTGGTGGGCGATGTAATTTTACAAATTACTATATTGATCCGGAAAAATATATTTCTCACAATCCTCATTTTGCAAAATCAGCACTGAGTCGGTTTACCCAATGGGATTTTATAGAGCGTGTAAAAAAGCACCGTATTTCTTTTCATGAAAAAACCTTAGGACAGCTCTTTTGTGATGAAAAAGCTCAGGTTATTGTTGATATGCTCCTTGCAGAATGTGCCAAGGCTCAAGTTAAAATTATGCTCCAAAAACCCATCTTGGACATTAAAAAAAATGAACAATTTATTATCCGTACAGCGCAAGAGACCTACAGCGCCTCCTCTCTCGTTATCGCTACCGGCGGTTTGTCCATACCGACGATGGGCGCCAGTCCTTTTGCATACAAAGTGGCTGAGCAATTTGGCATTAAAGTATGGCCCACACGTGCAGGCCTTGTACCTTTTACTCTTGATGTAAAAGATAAGGAGCTACTCACCCCCTTATCAGGAGTAAGTGTTGACACACTTTGCCAAAATAAACGCATCACATTTCGTGAAAATATTTTATTTACCCATCGTGGTTTAAGTGGCCCTGCAATACTACAAATCTCTTCTTATTGGTTACCTGGAGAGTATATTGAATTAAATCTATTGCCGGATATGGATTTAGTCCACTATTTAAAAGAGGCGCGCGCGCAGCATCCTCATAAACAACTGCATACGCTGTTAGCCCAACTGCTACCCAAAAGACTTATTGAGATCGCCCTCGCGGATATTCGCGAGCGCAAAATGGCCGAATGTGCTAATCGTGATTTTGAAGAACTTGCCTATAAATTACATCACTGGTCACTTAAACCAAATGGCACTGAGGGCTATCGCACCGCTGAGGTAACCCTTGGAGGTATCGATTGTGATGCCTTATCATCAAAAACAATGGCCGCTCATACGGTACCTAACCTTTATTTTATTGGTGAGGCCGTCGATGTCACAGGATGGCTCGGGGGCTATAATTTTCAATGGGCCTGGTCTTCTGGATGGGCTGCAGGACAAGTTGCTTAACCGCCTTTTTTTAGCTCTTGCTGTTTCTGCAGCAACTTTTTGATAATGCTAATACGGCTCACCTCACGTACTTCAGTTGCGAGTCCTAAGCGCTCTAAAAATCGAATAAATCCATAACTGATATCAATTTGTCCTTTTAACAGTCCATGGCGCGCTGATCTGGGAAAAGCATGATGACCATTGTGCCAGCCTTCTCCCAGCGCAAGAATACCGAGCAGACTATTGTTTTTACTATTGTCTACTGTCTGGAAATGGGATTTACCCCAGACATGGCAGACCGAATTAATGGACCAAGTCACTTGATGCTGGACGAATACTCGAAATACCCCGCAAACTAAAAAACCGATCACAAACTGCTCCCAGCTGTGGTAATACCATCCATTGATGGCCGCAGGTATGAGTAAGCCCGAAAAAGCAATGGCCACATAGTAGCGATCAAAGAAGCGAATTACTTTTTGTCGCTTAATATCCTTAATATAGGGCTGCCATTCTGAAAGTTTTATATTAAACATCCACCCGATATGAGAATGCAGAAATGTACGCAGACTGAGTCGCTGCTCTTGATAAGGCGAATGGGGATCAATAGCGGTATCAGGAGAAATATGATGTTTTCGATGGATACCTACCCAAAATGAAGGGGGGCCCTCATAAGCCATGCATCCCAAAGCAATCAACACCGTACTCATTACACGTCCTGTCGTGAAGCTTTTATGAGTTAAATAACGGTGATATCCTACGGTAATACCAAGCACGGTAAGACAGTATCCAATTATAAAAAGCACCCAGGTAAAACTTCTAACCTGGAAAATCAAACCGGAGATAACTAAAAAAAGTGTAGTGAGTAATGGAATAAAGATCACCGCCGCGACAAAAATGTTTATGCGATTTGAACACACAGATTTTAGATTACTCGATATTTGCAAAAAACGGTTGATTAAGCTATGCACAAGGACCTCAAGATGATGTTACTACAGATGGAGTATAGTACAGTCAATATGTGAGTCAAATAGGTGATAAAATAATTTAAACGTTAATTTATTGAACATGTAACACAAACTTAATTTAAAATAGACTAAACTAATTAAAATCATAGAATTATTGTCGATGAGCCGTGACAGAAAACAAGAGGAAGGGAATACCTTGATTTACCGTTCTAAAACTCAAAGCGAATTCAAAACATTAACCGACATTCTAAAATATCGCGCGCATTTTGAGCCTGAAAAACAAGCTTACCGATTTATCATCCAGGAAGGACAAATTGAAACCCTAAACTATGGGGAACTGTATCATCGTGCTGCCCAATTGGGGGCTCTGATACAGGAGAAAACTCAACCTTTAGATCGCATCCTTCTCGCGGCACAACCGGGTCTTGAATTTATTATTGGCTTTTTAGCCTGCTTATTAACACGAACCATAGCCGTCCCTATTTTTCCACCTGCAAATGCAGCCATGACGAATCGCTTTCTTCATGTATTGGAAAATGCTCAACCTTCATTATTACTTTGTGATAAAAAAACAGCCAAAACTATGCGTCATGCACAAACAGCAAATCGTTTTATCCCTGGGAAAATGAGGCAACTATTGGGGATTAGTGAAAATCAATCCTTGATTTTAAACAACCTGGATAAGTTCGGATTAACCTTTATCAATATTGAGGACAGTAATAAATACACTTATAACGAGCTCCAGTTCCCTGATATTTTTACAGAAGATGTTGCCTTTTTACAATATACCTCAGGCTCCACGAAAACACCTCGAGGAGTAATGCTCAGTCATGCTAATCTCCTGGATAATTTGAGTATCATCCATAAGGCCTGTCATTACACTCCAGATTGTCATTTATTTTCATGGCTACCACCCTACCATGACATGGGTTTAATTGCTGGAATTCTATCCCCATTATACGAGGGAATGGAAGTGACGCTCATGTCAACGCTTGACTTCATCGCACGCCCAGCACGTTGGGTAACCTATATGTCCCAATTTCAATGTACTCGAACAGGGGGACCTAATTTTGCTTATGAATTATGCGCCAGAAAAACGCCCGCGGAGATAATACCCGAGCTTAAATTATCCCAGCTAGAAGCAGCAGCAAACGGGGCAGAACCTTTAAACATCGAAACGCTGCGCTTATTTTATACTAAATTTGCACCGGCAGGATTACGCAAGGGCGCAATGCTTCCTTGTTATGGATTGGCAGAGTCCACGGTTATGTGCACCGCCAAGCCGTTTATGACCGATGAAAAAATTCTTTACGTGGATCCCATCCTTTTTAAAAAAAATAAAATAGAGCCAGTTGCTGAGCACGCTCAGGCAAAACAACTCGTTAGTTCCGGCGTCCCGTTGATGGAAGTAAAAATTGTCAATCCTGATACCTCGGAGTTAGCAAGCCCGGATGAAGTAGGAGAAATTTGGTTACACGGCGCATCAGTATCTAGTGGGTATTTTAATAATCCTGAAGAAACCACTAAAGTATTTAAAAATACGCTTAAAAATGACCCCCTCCACAAACAGTATTTACGCACGGGTGATTTAGGTTTTTTTTACGAACAGCAATTGTTTATATGCGGACGCTTGAAACAGTTAATTATTTTAAACGGGCAAAACTTTTATCCACAAGATATTGAATTCATTGCAGAAAGAGCAAGCCCCCATATTCGTATTGGCTGCACAGTGGCCTTTCCGGTCACGCTCAATGATAAAGAGACACTTGCTTTAGCTGTAGAGGTGCACCCAAACACAGCGTCCGCAGATTACAAGCTTATTATCGATGAAATTCAGAATTCTTTGTTTCACAAATTACAAATTCATGCTCAGAGTATTTATCTGTTACCGCCCAAAAGCATCCCCAAAACAACCAGTGGCAAATTAGAGCGAAATCGTTGTAAAGAGCTAATTGAGCAAGAGTCAATCAAACCAATTTATCATTTCGTACAACAGCAATCCAGTAAGCCTGACTTAGTCAAAAAAAACAATAAATCCTGGATTGAAATTTTAGCGCATACCCCTGAGCAGCAAAGAAAAAATATACTACAACAATTATTGATTAACCTAACGGAAGAAATTTTAGATACCGGTGAAAAATTGGTCGATCTGCAAAAAGGATTTTTTGAATACGGTTTTGACTCGATAAAGGCAGCACAATTAAAGGAAGCGGTTGAAGAAGCATGCGAATACCAGCTCAGTCTGGACTCATCATTAGTTTTCAATTACCCCAATGTTGGCGCGATTAGTGAATATCTTTTGGAGAGATTGGGTTATGAAAACCCAGTACTGACTCCTACCCCTTCCTCCAGAACGTCAAAGAGCAACGAAGAAGAAATTGCGGTGGTCGGTATGAGCGCCATAGTTCCCGGTGCTCAAAATATAGAAGAATTTTGGGAATTGTTATTGCAAAAACAAACAGCAATACAGGAAATACCCTCTTCTCGTTGGGATGTGAATCAATATTACGATGAAAAACCTGCAGCTCCTGGCAAGATGAGCACCCGTTATGGTGGATTTATTAAGGACATAGAAGCTTTTGACGCACTTTTTTTTGCAATAAATCCGAAGGCTGCGGCTTATCTCGACCCACAACAACGGATGCTTTTACAACAAACCTGGCATGCACTAGAAGATGCCGCGATTCCTCCTCATGCACTTAGGGGGAGTAATACCGGAATTTTTATCGGTATTTCAAGCCATGATTATGAAACGCTCATCCTTAAAAATCTGGATGACAATGCCATTAATCGACACGTAGCGATTGGTAATTCCGCAAGTGTCGCCGCAGGCAGACTCTCCTACTTTCTAGGATTAGAGGGTCCAAATATGGCAATCGATACTGCTTGCTCCTCATCTTTAGTTGCACTTCATCAGGCATGCGAACATTTGCGCCGTCGTGATTGCGAATTGGCGATAGCAGGCGGTGTCAATGCCATTCTCTCCCCGTATCTTTTTATCAATTTTTCAAAAGCCGGTATGCTGGCAGCTGATGGTCGTTGTAAAACATTTGATGCAGCAGCTAATGGTTATGTTCGTGGTGAGGGATGCGGCATTGTGGTGTTAAAGCGATTATCTGATGCTATAAACGACAATAATGTCGTGCATGCTGTTATCAAAAGTTCTGCCTACAACCAAGATGGTGCATCGAGTGGCTTAACCGTACCCAATGGTAGGGCACAAAAAAAATTACTTCAGCAAGTCCTTAATAAATCCGGTTTATCTCCAGCCGATGTAGGCTATATAGAATGCCACGGTACCGGAACGAGTTTAGGTGATCCTATTGAAGTTAATACGATTGTCGATATATACGAAGGCCTGCGCGCCGAACCCTTAAGGCTAGGCTCAGTCAAAACCAATATAGGTCATCTTGAGGCAGCAGCAGGAGTTGCTGGCGTCATTAAAACGATATTAACCCTAAAACACCAATTCATTCCTGCTACACTGAATTTTAAAGATCTAAACCCCCGCATCACCCTTAAAGGACAAATTGAAATCGCAAGCGATAATGTACTCCCGACACACCCGTTACAATACGCTGCCGTAAGCTCTTTTGGTTTTTCTGGAACCAATGCACATATGATCATAAGTCGCGCTCCTGTAACTGAAACACCCATAAGGCAATCAATCCATGCATCCTCGTATTTGTTTTTGATCTCTGCCAAAAGTGAGCACTCTTTAAAACAGCTCATTATCAATTATCAGGATTTTCTACACAGAGCCAATGATGAAATGCTTGAGGATATCTGTTTTACCCAGGCTTTAGGACGGGAGCACTTAAGATACCGTATTGCATTGTTAATCAGAAATAAAGAGGAATTAAAGCAAGCCCTCGCCCAGAATAATTTTAAAATTCATGAAGTTCAGGAAGGTGATGAGATTTTATGCCCTCTCTCGGCTCAAGAGGCTCTGGACGCCTATCTCACCGGTAAAAAAATCGATTGGTCAAGACTATATGGTGCATCTGAAGGGCAATACGCTCATTCATTGGTAAGCTTGCCGCAATATACGTTCCAAAAAGACTCATATTGGTTGCCTCTTCCTTAACGGGCTTGGCGCATTAGGTAGAGCCCGACTAATGCAAAAAGACATGTGGGCCCTAAAGCTGCCAATTCCGGAGGCAATTGGAAGACGGCACTTAAAGGACCAAAAAATCGACTGATAATGTGAAAACTAAAACCAACTGCAGCTCCAACCAATAATTTAGCTCCCATCGTTGAGGAACGTAAAGGCCCAAAAATAAAGGGGATGGCTAAAATCATCATCACCATGGTGGTGAGCGGTTGAATAATGCGTTGCAAAAATGCAAATTGATAAATATGAGCATTTTGATGTGTGCGTTTTTGCTCCCTGATATAGCGATTGAGTTCACGCAAAGACATCTCATCTGGATCGACCGCACTAATACTTAAAACTTTGGGCTTAATAGTGACATCCCAAGGCATACTGGAAAATTGTTCGGCTTGCGTACGCTCATCGGTGAAAGTTGTCTGTTGGACATTATAGGCAATCCAACCGTCTTCGGTGTAAACGGCTTTTAAAATATAACGCGATAGGCGTAAATGATGTTGGTCGTCAAAACGAAATTGGTAAACGAATTGCAATTTATTATGCGGTAAAATTTGTCCCACAGAAATAAAATCATTCCCTTGTCGCATCCAAAAACCTTTAGCAGTACGCAGTGTTTGCCCACCACTTACGGCCGCAGTTTTATAATCTGTTCCATAATGGGCAAGATAAGGAATTATGGTCTCACCTAAAGTAGTCATGAGCACAATCACGATTAATGAAGCCTTAAGAACAGCCTGCGTAACTTGCATGATGGAAACACCGGATGCCCGCATCACCACCAGCTCACTATGACTTGCCAAGGTTCCAAGACCAATAAGACAGCCCAATAAACTGGCCATGGGAAAGAAGAGGTAAACTTGATAAGGTAACTGCAATAAAACATAAAAAGCCGCCTGCAAGATCCCATAATCCGCGCGTCCTAAATCACTAATTTGATCCACAAACAGGATAAAAATTTGCAAACCTACGAGCATTAACGTCACAAGTCCAATCGCGGCAAGAACCGTTTTAGCGATATAACGTTCTAAAATTTTCATGAAAGTTTCACCTGATTTCGCCTGATTAAACCCAGACCAAGAAGTGCAAACACAATATGAATCCACCATAAACCCAGCCATGTAGGTATTGTTCCTGATACAATCGCATTACGCCCTATAAACATTAAGTTCGCATATATAATGTAAATAATGATCGCTGGGAACAATTGAGCATACTTACCGGAGCGTGGATTAATACGACTTAGAGGTACCGCGATTAAGGTTAAGACCAAAACCATAATGGGAACCGATAGACGCCATTG
The DNA here is from genome assembly GCA_017306715.1 of Legionella sp. Taxonomy (GTDB): domain Bacteria; phylum Pseudomonadota; class Gammaproteobacteria; order Legionellales; family Legionellaceae; genus Legionella. Next base: position 33,011 of record JAFKHV010000037.1, read on the forward strand.
CAATTCTGCTGCTTTTCGTAAATCTTTATTATTTATGGGCCACAAACTCGCAGTGGGAAAGGTTCGTACATCATCATTAATTTTTACGACAGGATGGGGTAAACGCGTCTTGTATTGACCAAATTCCGCAATTTGATAATCCGCTTTTCCAGGAACGCCGCGATATTCTTTCCCTTCTTCCAAAATAATATAATCTTCATGATTTTTTTTATCAGTCTCAGCAAAAGCTTTGTTGGCCCAAATCACATCCCAATGAATTTCTGCGGTATCCCGTGTTCTTTTTGCAAGAAACACCTGTTCAGCACGAGTGTGATCACGGCTCATCGATTGTACATAGAACACTTCCAAGCCATCATTGATTGCATGAAAGCGTCCGGGCATAATCGTTTGCACCAATGTTTGAATACCGGTAGTGCGTAATAATTTTGCTCGTTCAACATAAATATGAGGCGTGGCCCAAATCATAATGACAGCCACGATGAAAGATACGACTGCGCCCATATACATACTGTGACGTAATAATTGTTGTGAACTATAACCACAAGCACTTAAAACAGTCATCTCACTTTCTGCATACAAGCGACCATAGGCTAGTAACATCGCAACATAGAGTCCAAGCGGGATTAATAAACTGAGTAACGTGGGTAATTCCAGCATCATCAGCTTCATGATGATCATACCCGGTATATTTCCTGAAGCAGCCCGATTTAAGTATTGAATCAATTGATTACTTAGAAAAATCAAGACCAAAATGGACGTGAGTGAGATCAAAGTAATGAATACTTCTTTTGCCAAATAACGAAATATGATCACATAGTGCCCTTTTAATAAAGCCGATTGAACCTT
>JAFKHV010000132.1 GCA_017306715.1 Legionella sp.
CTATAGGAATAATTTGATATTCTTTTGCCTGATCAACTTCATAGATGCTACAAGCTACAGTCGCTTCAGTAGGTCCATATTCATTAATTAAAGTCAGATCCCTGTTTGTTAAGTGCTCCCCTGTGAAGGCTTCTCCTCCCACAATAAAATAATCACTTAAATCCTTTAGTTCATAGTGGGGACTTTCTTCAATCAATTTTAAATGGCTTGGTGTTAGTTTTATAAAGCTAAATGTTTCTTTTAGGTCGTCATCTTCCAACATTTTAGCAAAATCATCTTTGATAACCTTAATGACCTTTCCGGTCAAAAGAGGAACAAATAAGCTCGTAATGCTCATATCAAAACAGACAGAACCATGAAATAAAACAGGCTTATTATCCTCTACTCCATAAGTTGCCTTTGCCCAACTCAGGTATGATCCTGCACTACCGTGACTAATCCCAACCCCCTTAGGTCTCCCCGTAGAACCTGATGTATAAATCACATAAGCTAGATGGTAAGGAGAATTGAGAGTCTTTAAGTTTTGAGAAGATTGTGAAGCAAGACTTATCCATTTTAGCTCTTGCGACTCAGAAAGATGAAGAGAAGACTTATCAATAAGTAGCTCTCCTTTTTCTGAATCTAATTGCAGAGCATGAATCTTACCTGAGTAATTACCGAATCTTTCTTTGAGATGGTTCTGAGTTAAAAGAACAGGAGACTGAGTATTTTCTAACATAAACTGAAGACGATCTTCAGGATAAGAAGGATCAAGAGGAACATAAGCTCCCCCTGCTTTTAAGATACCTAAGAGTCCTATGATCATCTCAAGAGATCTCTCTACAGCTATAGCAACAAGTGTATCCGGTCCGACTCCATGTGATCTAAGATAATGAGCAAGCTGATTCGCTCTCTCATTTAGTTCTTGATAAGTAAGTTCTTCACCCTCATATATAATCGCACTGTTATTTGGCGTTTTCTCCGCCTGTTCTTCAAATAGCTGGTATACAGTTTTATCTTTTGGATAGTCATGCTGGGTTTCATTCCAGAGCCTTAACTGGTTCCTTTCTTTTTCTCCTACTAATGCTAGTTCAGATAGTCGCTCAGCTGGCTCTTCAAGAAGGGCTCTTAAAAAAGTTTCATAGCAATCTGCAAGTCTTTCCATGCTTTCTTGGCTGAATAAGTCTTTTGCATATTCAAATCCCATATAAAGTCCTTCTGGACCTGCAAAAGCATTAATCAATAAATCAAAGCGTGATAAATATTCTTCAGTTTCACTAGGTATTACCTCTAACTTCCCTAACTGAAATTTTTCTCCTTCATGTTGTAGGTTAAACATCACCTGAAACAGAGGATTACGATTAATTTCTCTTGGAATCTCTAAATGATCGACCAATTGCTCAAAAGGTACATCTTGATGCTCATAGGCTGCAAGGGTCGTACTTTCTACTCGCTTAATTAACGTCTCAAAGCTAGGGTTATCTTCAAATTGGCTTCTTAATACAAGAGTGTTTATAAAAAATCCTATTATCCCCTCTATTTCTGAGACTCTTCTGTTGGCTATCGGTGTGCCAACGGCAATATCCATTTGATTGCAATATCGACTTAAAAAACCTTGGATGCTTGCGATTAAGCTCATGAAGAGAGTCACGCCCTGAGATTGAGAAAATGCTTGTAGTTGATTCAACAGCTTTTTAGGAAGCTTTCTGCGTACAAAACCCCCTTGATAAGAGAGCTCCTTTGGTCTTGAATAATCTGCAGGTAACTCCAGTCTTGAAACTTCTCTTAATTGCGCTTTCCAGTAGCTCAGTTGTTTTTCTAAGATTTCTCCTTGTAACCAACTCCGTTGCCAAACACTGTAATCCATGTATTGTACTGGTAACGGTGCCAATGAAAGAGCCTTATTCTCCGAATATATCTCATAAAAAGCATTCAACTCTTTACAAAATATCCCCATGGACCAGTCATCCACCACAATATGGTGAAAGACGAACACTAAAATATGTTCCTGTGTTGAATGTTTTAAAAGGAGTCCCCTACATAACGGCTCTGTATCAAGCTGGAAGGGCTCATTGATAAATGCCTCTACGTCTTCTTGTCCTTCCCTTAATGAAAACCCTGTGTCTTCTGGAAGAACTCTTTGAAATGCGATACCTTCTAGGTTAATAATCACGGTTCTCAACATTTCATGACGAGCAACCATGGCATTCAGCGCTTGACGTAGAGCACTTACATTTAATTCACCTAAAAGCTTAAACCTCTGATGATTGTGATATAGTCCTGTATTAGGAAGAAGTTGTTCTATGAACCACAATCTCTGTTGAGCAAAAGAGAGAACCTGCGGCTCATCTCGCGATACTCTTGTAATAGTAGGTAATATACCTTCCTCTAAGTGAGATTGTCCTAAATAACGCGCTAACTCAGATAAAACACTATATTCAAATATGATTTTTAAAGGAACTTCTAGCCTTAATGTCTCCCGCAAGCGAGATACCATTTGCGTTGCTAGAAGAGAATGTCCCCCTAAACGAAAGAAATCATCAGTTCTACTGATTTTATCTATTCCTAGAAGCTCTGACCATATTTTTGCTAATCTCTCTTCGATCAATCCCTCTGGAGCTTGATAAGAACCTAATCCTTCTCGTCCTTCAGGGGCTGGTAAATTCTTCTTGTCTATCTTCCCGTTTG
>JAFKHV010000038.1 GCA_017306715.1 Legionella sp.
AAAAAAGCTGACACCGTAAGAGCTCATAAAGGTACTTCCGCCCAAAGCATCCACGATATAAAGACCTGCCATGAGCGGCAGGGTTAGATTAAATACGACCGCTGCAAGTGAAAAAACCAGAGCATAGAGAATCATTGACGCGCACTCCAAGGTGCAAGAATTTTAGGGTTCAGTTCTTGTGCTGCGAACTGTAATAAACTGGGATCTAAATTTTGAGCGATAATTTGATTGATTAACCGGTCTACCCCTACCTCTTCCTGATTGAATATAGAGGTTTCATATCGTGGACCAATAACCGCTGGGGTATTCATGTAAGGCCCGTCTGTATTGGATATATCCACACGCGCAGTCATGGTTAGACCAACACGTAAAGGAAACTGACTCACTTCTTCAGGTCGCAAATGCACGCGCACCGGTAACCTTTGGACAATCTTAATCCAGTTACCCGAGAGATTTTCAGGAGGAAGTAGGGCAAATACGTTACCCGCAGCTCCGGGCAGCCCGACAATGGTGCCATGATAAACAACCGCGTTTCCGTATAAATCAGCAGTCATCCGCACCGGTTGGCCAATACGCATATACTTCATTTGCGTTTCTTTAAAATTTGCATTCACCCAGATTTGGTCCATAGGGATGACAGACATCAGCGCATCATTTGGAGTTACAGACATGCCAACCTGGATGGTCCTTTGGGCAACGATGCCATCTACCGGGGCGTAGATGGTACAACGATATAATTGCACCCAGGCATCACGTAATTCTTGTACCGCGGCTTGTACTGCGGGGTGTTGCGTAATGGATGAGCCTTGAACCCAGGCTAAAGCTTTTTTAAAGCTATTCTTCGTACTGTCTACCGCAGCTTTACTGGCATTAAAATCATCCACTGCATTTTGGTAATCTTCAAGGGAAATTCCTTTTAACCGAATAACACCTTGACGATGTTTGAGATTTTGCCGTGCTTTAAGCTCTTGTGCTTCTTTAATACGGATATCAGCAGCAAGCACAAAGACGTTATGGTAGGATTGGCAGATTTCACGTACCGTTTGCGCCAGCTTTTGTTTCGCTTTTTCCAGCGCAATTTCCGCGTCAGTTTTATCTAGAGAAATTAATATTTGTCCTTTCTTTACGGCAAAACTGTCATCCGTGAAAATGCCGGTGACAAAACCATAGCGTAAGGGTTTAATGGTCACCATATTTCCTTGAACATAACTGTCCGTGGTGTATTCTTCAAAACGCCATACCAATAACCACAGCAGAAAAACAATCAGCACCACCACGAAGGTTGCGATAAGCATGCTGTATTGATGCTTTTTACTTGTTAAATTTAATTTCATTATTTGCTACCAAGGGAATCGAGGCTTGAGAATAACCACCACCAAGTGCTTTATTGAGCTTGATTACGGCTACATACTGATTATAAAGAAAATTCAATTGCGTTAATTGTTTTTGTATTAATGTTTCACGTAAATCATACACACTAATTTCACTGTTTAAACCGGAGCGTTGATTTAATTGAACTAAGTTCAAGCGCTCCGTTGCCAGATGGACGATATGTTGTTGCTCTTGCTGATGCTGGAATACCGTTTGTGCATAAACTAAAGTGGCTAATACTTCCTGGGTACTGCGTAAGAGCAGCTCATTATAAGCAAATATTGCCGCATCGAATTCTGCTTTTCGCGCTTGAATATTGGCTTTGATCGCACCTGCAGTAAAAATAGGCAAATGCACAGCTGGCGAAATTCCACCTTTGCCACTGGAAATATCAAAAATCTTTTTAAAAAAAACACTTTCTAAACCGATAAACCCTAACAGGTTTATATCGGGATAATAATCGGCCATGGCTGCCCCTACGCGATAAGCCAAAGCTTTGGCACGCCAAATTTGCGCAAGAAGATCGGGGCGACGACTAATCAAATCCAAACCTAATCGTTCGGGCAGCATAAGTTTTTTGGGAACTATAGGTAATTGAGCGCTCAGATTAAGGGGGGTGTTGGGGTTTCGCCCGAGTAGAACATTGATTAAATAAATATTATTGCTTAGCTCCTCGCGGAGATCACCAAGTAACTTTTCGGCTTCAAGTACAGCTTCAGCTGCGTTGAGATAAGGTAATTTAGACTCCAAGCCATGATGAAGCAAAGCAGAGTGCAGCGATTTCAAAGATTGACGCAAATTGAGTAATTCTTGATAAAGTTTTTGTCGTAAGCAATTGGTTTTATAAGCAAAATAGGCTTGACTTAAGGTTGTCGTAGTCACTAATACGGCTTGCGCAGTCTCCGCTTCTTGTGCCTTGGCATCACCCAACGCTTGTCGAAATAAATTGCGATTTTTTCCCCAAAAGTCAACTTCATAAGTAAAAGATAAAGATAAGTCTAATAAATTGGCATGGAGCGGTAGATTGGGATTGAGTGCTCGATATAAACCATTTTTACTCAAATACTGTGTGGTTTCGTTCGCATTAAAGAAAATTAAGGGGAAAAGATTGGCTCGCGTCACTACAGCAATCTGTCGCGCCGACGATACACGACGTTCCATCTCCTTAAGGGTTAAATTTTGTTGCAGAGCTATGTCCACCAGTTGATTGAGCTCAGGATCATTAAATTGCTGCCACCATCGCAGAGAAGGCCAGTCCCCCAATTTAAATAAACCCAAATGGGTGTAATGACCTACCTCTGTGCGTAAATTGGGCGCAGAGTAAAGATTGAGAACCTGGGTTTTAGTAGGGATACCTAACTGACAGCTCGCCATGAAGACAGAAACGAATAGGATAAAAACTTTAGTACATGCGGGCATTAGCAGCACTCTGTTTTAGGTGTGAATTTTCTGTTTCGTCCTCGTGTTGCAATCATTATGAATATAAATAAAAACAGGGGATTAAGTCAGTTTAACCCTAGATGGGAAATACGCTCAAGTATCTTGGCAGGAATTAATCCATAAAATCCTTCACTAAAATCTCGACGCGTTTATCCATTAACACACTGACATGATTTGCATGGGGGAGAATACGTAAATCCGCTTGTGGATAAAGTCGGCTAAATCGGATGGATTCGGTAACAGGTATTGTTTTGTCTGAATCGCCATGAATGCATAAAAAGGGAATAACGGGGGCTTGTTGGATGAATTGCCGTAGGTGTAGGGTATTGAAATTAATTTGTGTTTGCTGTTGTAAGAGTTGCCGTAAATGCAACAAACCGGAGCCATTGAGCTTTAGTTTTTTTGCCGCTCTCCTCATGGGACTGCGAATTTTAATCGGTGAGGCGATAAGCACCACTCGCTGTGGTTTCTCATAAAGTGCCCATTGTGGAAATTGGCCTGCCAAATTTAAGATATTAAGCAGTATGGCACCGCCAAACGAATGCCCCACCACGCCATGAAAAGGGCCATAGCGATTCAAGGTTTCCCGAACGATAGTAGCCGCATCAATCCACAAGAGTTGTAATCCTTTGGCCTCGCCGTGTGCGGGAAAGTCAGGGGCATAAACCTCATAGCCTTGTGACTGGAGATGAGAAATAATGTGAATCATGTACGCTGCGCGTGATATCCAGCCATGAGCAACGAGGATTTTTTTCCCATTCGCGGGGGCTGTAGGCGCAAAATAATGTATTACATGATGTCGAGGATGATATTCATGAAATGCCGCGGTGCGGTATTTTTGCATTTTAGCACAGGCATGACGGGCGAATTCACGGTATTGTTTATCCATGGGGAAGGCGATGGGGGTGATAAACAGTTGATAACACAAACGCGCATGTAGGTAGTTGACCCAAGAGGTCCAGGGGGTATTCAGCATAAATTTACTCCTAATCATTTCTTATTTTAGACCAAATTGTGCAATGCGGTATTGGTTATTTGATCAAATTGAAATATTAATAAACAATTAGTAAGGCTGGACATTTAGGTATAATTCTCTAGACTATTGCTAGAAAACATCAACAAGGGATTGCTATGAAACGAGCGCATATTGCCTATCAGCATAATCAAGAAGAACTTCAAGGTTTTCTCGTTTGTGAAGAAAATAAAGGGCCGCGTCCTGCGGTTATACTTGCTCATGATTGGTCGGGTCGTAATGATTTTGCCTGTGAAAAAGCTGAATTACTGGCACAATTAGGCTACGTAGGCTTTGCATTAGACATGTATGGGCATGCGCAAGTATTCGAAACCATTGAGGAAAAATCTGCGGCGATTCAACCGTTTTTAAATAATCAACGCTTATTACGTGACCGCGCGGAGGCGGCATTGATTACGGTGCGAAACTTACCGGAGGTAGATCCACAGCGGATTGCCATTATTGGCTTTTGTTTTGGTGGGATGTGTGCTCTTGAGCTTGCACGCTCAGGGGCTGATATTCGTGGCGCGGTTAGTTTTCACGGATTATTGCACCGCCCAGGGGATTTAGAATCAGGACCGATTAAAGCGAAAATTTTGGCATTACATGGCTATGAAGATCCGTTGGCAAATCCAGAGGTTATGCACCAATTTTGTGAGGAAATGACCACGGCTAAAGCCGATTGGCAGGTTCATGTTTACGGTCGGGTACATCATGCGTTCACCAATCCCCAAGCGCACAATACCGAAATGGGTTTAATTTTTAATGAAACAGCGGCGAAAAGGTCGTGGGTGGCGATGAGTGATTTTTTAAGGGAAATTTTTAGCTGATTTGGGTCGTTAAAATTACATCCGTATGGTTGATGAATTTTCATCAACCTATCTTCGCCAGCTCTTTCTAAAAGCGGTGCTTTTACTATTTCTTGTAAATATAATATATTGACAGCTACAGTAGCCTGATACATTCCGCTATAAACATTCATAACGTCAGAAATAACCGTGCAAAGTAGGAGCCCGTAACTTGAATTCATCAACCGCCAAACAGACGCAGCTATATCATTTGTTTGAACAGACTGTTGATCAATACGGTAACAATATCGCCCTGATTTGTGATAATGCGTTGATGTCTTATCAAGAGCTTGAGGTTGAGGCAAATCGCCTGGCACATTGTTTACGCAGCCGCAATGTAGGGTCTGCATCAATCGTTGGCCTTATAATTGAACGTTCCATGCACTGTTATGTGGCGCTACTTGCTGTGCTTAAAACGGGTGCCGCCTATGTGCCTATTGAGGTCGATTATCCGGACGAGCGCATCAATTATATTTTAGAGGATTTATCCTTTAATCTTGTTTTAACAACGACATCCCAATATCAACGTAAATCAATCCTCTGGCCCACAACAATTATTCTGGATGAGCTCGCCACAGAGCTCATGCAATACCCAACAACGCGCATTGACGTTGCACAAGCAAAGAGTCAGGATTTGTGTTATGTCATCTATACCTCAGGTTCTACTGGTAAACCCAAGGGGGTCGAGGTTCCTCATGCAAGTATTTGTCATTATGTCCAAACCGCAAGTAAAATTTATGATATGCAGCCTGCAGATCGAGTGTATCAGGGATTTTCTCTAGCATTTGATGCCTCTTTGGAAGAGTTATGGATGGCCTTCGCCAATGGCGCGACGCTTGTTGCCTGTACGGAGAAAGAAGTACGCTCGGGTTTGGGCTTAATCGCTTTTTTACAGCAGCATCAGATCACGGTCTGGTCGACCGTACCTACATTATTAGCCAGTTTGCAGGGAGAATTACCCCAATTACGCCTCCTGATTTTAGGGGGCGAAGTTTGTCCGCAAGCTTTGGTGCAACGATTTAGTCGCCCAGGATTACGAATTTTTAATACTTATGGTCCAACTGAGGCGACCGTAATCGCAACTTATGAAGAATGTTTTCCTGACGCAGAAATAACGATTGGTTTGCCCTTACCGGGTTATGAAGTAGTTATCTTAAATGAAAATTTAGCCGAAGTTGCAATGGACGAAGAGGGAGAATTATGTATCGGCGGACTGGCTCTTGCGCACGGTTATGTGAACCGGCCTGAGCAAACGCTGGAAAAATTCATTCTCTACGAGAATCGTCGGTTTTACCGCACCGGAGATTTGGCGGCACGCACGCGTGACGGCAAGATTCGCTATGCAGGTCGTATCGATGACCAAATAAAATTACGGGGATTTCGTATTGAATTGCACGAAATTGAGCATGCCCTGCTTGATTATCCAGGAGTCAAACAAGCGGTAGTCATCCCTCACCCAACCGAAGCTATTTTGATTGCGTATGGTTTACACGAGCAAGGTACAGTTATCGACCCCTCTCAAGTACAGCAATTCTTAAGAGGCCGATTACCCGATTACATGATTCCGGCTCACATCGAATGGGTTGAATCATTTCCGGTTTTACCCAGTGGCAAGGTTAATCGAAAAGCTTTGCCGTTGCCGCAAATGAAGCCTTCTGAATCGATATATAAAAGCCCTGAATCTGAATTAGGGCAAACCATTGCCCAATTATGGAGGGAAATTTTTAACCGTGAGCACATTTCTGTAGACGCGCATTTTTTTTATGATTTGGGCGGCCATTCGTTATTGGCCGCGAAAATGGTTTCGGAATTACGCAAAGTAGCACAATGCCAACAGATGTCGGTTTTGGATCTTTATAAATATCCCACCATCGCACAATTGGAACAGCAGTTTCAGTCTAAAAACACTGCCAGTAGAGAGCCCGAAGAACGTTACCATGCTCCACAATGGCAATATATGCTCTGTGGTATGGGCCAATTTTTTGGCTGTCTATTTCAATATGCGGTGGGAACCTTTCAGCTGTTGGCGGTTATCTTGTGTTACAGTTGGATCACCGCGAATTACTCCATCATTTCTCGTGAAGCCCAATTTGCTTTTTTGCTGTTATTTTTGACCACCCCCGTACTTTCTCTATTATTCACGGTAGGAATGAAATGGTTACTGTTGGGGCGGGTTAAACCTGGAAAATACCCTTTATGGGGGTGGTTTTACTATCGGTGGTGGTTGGTGCAGCGCCTACAAAAGAATTTATTTTTAGCAAAATTTCTCGTGGGCTCGCCTTTGGCAACACTTTATCAGAGGCTATTAGGAGCTAAAATTGGTAAGAACGCTTATATTGGAACAATGCAAATTGCTACCCCCGATTTATTAACTATTGGTGATAACAGTTCCATTGGTATGGATAGCCGTCTCTATGGCTATATTGTTGAAAATGGCTGGTTAAAAATCGGTACGATCAACATTGGCAATAACTGCTATTTAGGCGCACGCACCGTTATGGGCATCAACACCGCGATGGCCGATCATTGTGTTCTGGATGATATGTCTATGTTGGCCGCCGACACGTCGATTGCGGCACAAAGTTACTATTCTGGATCGCCTGCGGTACAGGGTAATTTGCCGACTGATCATGTAACCCGACACCCTGTCGACTGCGAAAAACCAACACGAGTTGATAACGCAATTTTTGGTTTCTTACATTATTTAGGGGTGGTTTTCATTACGCTGATGTTTTATCTCTGTCTTCTACCCGGCTTGTCCTTAGTGACTCATTATTACGATCAGAGTAGTTATCTAAAAACCATGTTCATTGCCATCCCTTTGGGCGCAATTTTATTTTTAGCATTACATTACCTTGGAATCATTCTCAGTAAAAAACTAGTACTCTCCAAAATGAAACCCGGACAATATCCAATAAAAAGCTTCTACTACTTACGCTATTGGATTATTAGTAAGATGCTTGATGGGGATGAAGTATCGATTCTGGCTGACACGCTTTTCCTGCCCGTTTTTCTTCGTTTTTTAGGAGCTAAACTTGGCAAGGGGGTTGAGATGGGAGAGGCGCCTCATATTATTCCTGATTTAGTAACGATTGAGGCTGGTGGATTTACAGCGAGCTCAGTCGCTCTGGCATGGCCTATGGTTTTTGGCGGGACGATGTTTTGTGCTCCAGTTAGTATCGGTAGAAAAGGTTTTGTAGGGAATGTCAGTATGCTTCCTGCTGGAAAAAAAATTGGTGATGGCACCTTGATTGGTTGTTTATCATTACCTCCTGCAGGAAATCTTGCTTTGGAAGCAAACTCAGCCTGGCTTGGCTCACCTGCAGTTTATTTACCGAAGCGTGAGTTATTTACAGGGTTTAGTGACCAAGAAACCTTTAATCCCACACGGAAATTATTTTTATTACGATTATCCATTGAGTTTTTTCGTATTTTATTACCGACGACGCTCTCTCTAATCGTATTGTTTAATTTACTTTATGTTCTGGATTACTGTTTAAACCATTACTCCTGGAAAATAGCAGCGATGACGTTACCTGTTGCAGAATTAGGTTTAACCGTGACTATGGTGGGGCTGTTATCGTGTTTAAAATGGGTGCTTTTAGGGCGCTTAAAGCCCTTAACCAAACCTATATGGGACCCGTTCATTTGGAAAAACGATATTGTTGAATATTCCTATAATTATTATACCAACCCCCATCTGACCAATAAGCTTTTAGGAACACCTTTTGCTTTATGGATTCATCGAAGCCTGGGAACGAAAGCTGGTAAGCGCGTCTTCACCGATAGTGCAGAGTTTTCTGAGTTTGATTTAATAACAATCGAAGATGAGGTGTGTATCAATGCGGAGACCATTTTACAAACGCATTTATACGAAGATCGCATTTTTAAAGTCGCGCAAGTGCATATTCAAGCGGGATGCAACATCGGAGTCGGATCGATTGTTCTTTATAATACGAAGATGGAAAATAATTCAACTTTAGGCAGTTTATCCTTATTGATGAAAGGGGAGTGTTTAGCCGCCGGCACTTCATGGGAGGGTATTCCTGCACAGACTATTAAAACTCCAGTGCGATTAGCAGCAGAGACCGCGGGAATGACGAGTAAAATCGAAGACGAAGGCGCTTTAGCTGAGCTCTTGTAATGGGTGTTGGCTTTCGGTTTATAAAATAATCAAATCCTCACCTCGTAGCCCCACGTCATCCAGAGAGAGGTGAAGGATCCCCTGCAATTGGTACTTACTAGGTTCATGCGAGATTATTAAACTTGATTAGTAATCTTCATGTTCAAGACTGTGCTCTCGGGGTGAGATCCCTCGTAAACTCGGGATGACGGCGGATGGGGATGACGGAGGATTACCCAGGCACCATTTAGAATGAACCTGGGTGCAAATGGTTTATGCTACCGAATAGTTATCGATTAAACGTACCGCACCAATCGTTACTGCGGTATAGCGTCTTTGCTCATGCTCTTCAAGGTATTCGACAAAGATTCCCAAATGTTCCAGTTCCTGAGTGATTTCGGCACAGCTTTTATTTTTTTGATGAAAAATTCGTGCAAATTCATTGGCCAAATTCTTTTGTTGCACATTCAAGCGATTGTTACGCGAACTATAGGCTAAGCCTGAATCTTCACGTATTGTGGGGCAAGCAATAATGTCCACATCCATAAAAAAAGCGGCTCCCATTTCATGAATTAGCTGATATTGCTGAAAATCTTTTTCGCCAAAATAGGCACGTTGCGGTTTTACTATATTTAAGAGTTTCATCACCACCGTTAAGACGCCATTAAAATGTCCGGGGCGATATTTGCCTTCCATATATTGACAGAGTTGATGCTCAATTATTTGATAATTATAACCGCCCGCATACATTGCGTCTTCATTAGGTATGAGACAAAAATCTAATGCATTTTGCTCCATCAATTCCAGATCTTGCTCCAAGGTTCGTGGATAATGGATAAAATCGTCTCGTTGATTAAACTGAGTTGGATTGACAAATAAGCTCGTAACGGTGTAGTCATTTTCTCGTTTACTGCGTGCAAAAAGTGATGCATGTCCAGCATGTAAATTGCCCATTGTCGGTGCGAAGCCTAAAGAGCTGGCCGTGGGTAAGGTTTTGCGAAATTGTCGCCATTCATTTAAGTCGTGAAATATTTGCACAAAGTGCTCCTTTAGATAAAAAGCGGCGTTCATAATGCGAAAGTTGCCGCTTTAAAAATTTTTAAAATGCATACTCTGCGGTAGGGAAGCTTTGCTGTTGCACCTGTTGTGCGTAACTATTGATCGCTTCGATAAAGAGCTCTTTGCCTTGTGCATAGCGTTTGACAAAGCGGGGGTTAAAATCGGTCTGTAATCCCAAGAGATCATGCCACACCAGGACCTGCCCATCGGTGGCATTTCCTGCGCCGATACCAATGGTCGGTATGGTCAATGCCTCAGTTATTTGTCGAGCCACCTGTTGGGGAACACATTCGATTACGATTGCAAAGCATCCTGCCGCTTCGAGTTTACAGGCCTGTTGCACCAGGAGCTCTGCCTGCTCATCGCTTTTGCCTTGCACTTTAAATCCACCAAGTTGATGTATTGATTGTGGTGTCAGCCCAATGTGTCCCATAATCGGTACACCCGCGTGGACTAAATGGGTGATCGTTTTACAGGTATCATCGTCGCCACCTTCAATTTTAATTCCATGAGCTCCGGCTTGCAGTAAAGTAGTTACATGATGGATTGTCTGCTCACGTGAGGCTTTATGACTTAAAAAGGGCAGGTCAGTTACTAAAAATTGTTGTTTGATCCCGCGAGCAACTGCTTGTGTATGCAGTGTCATCATCTCCATTGTGGCCATGATGGTGTTTTGATGGCCATGGACCGCCATAGCCACTGAATCACCGACTAACACGCAATCAATTTGCGATTCGGCGATCGTGCAAGCAGAGGGATAATCATAGCAGGTGAGCATAGAAATTTTTTTTTGCTCTTGCTTTTTACGTTTAAAATCATGTATTTTCATGCTGAACCTCGGCAATTTGAGGCCGGCGAAGATGTACTCATTACGGGTGTTACAGGTACCTGTCGCATGGATCAAGTCCTCCAAAAGTAAAATTTCGAGTCGCTGCCGATATCGGTCAGCGCAGTGTTTTGTGTAAATAAAACAACTAATTACACCAACGAATATCATAATTTAATTTACAGGTATTGAAAAGTATGACCTGAAATCGGACATACTGTCATGCATTAGGAGCTTTTTTCCTGGAGGGTGACTTTGCTTTCTTTGGATTTGTAGTCTTTTTCTTCATGCTTTCTTTTAATAGGGAAACAAAATCGACTACAGCATCTGAACTCTTCACTGGGGTACGCGTAGTTTTTTTACCTGATTTTTTAAGTTTGGCCGTTTGTTGATCCAGCCATTTCTGCATAGTTTCTTTATATTCATTATGATATTTTTCCGGTGCCCAAGACGTAGACATATCTTTGATGAGTTCTTCAGCCATTTTTATTTCTTTATCAGTAATTTTATATGATTTAATATCCTCCTTAGGTACATTGATTTCCTCTTCTGTACGGATTTCATCAGCAAAATGAATCAAATAAAGTAATAGCGCATGATCGTGAGGGATAATGAGACTTAACGATTCTTTAGTGCGGATTATTACTTTAGCTACGCCTACTTTGTTCGTTTTTTTTAGCGCTTCACGCAACAGGACATAGGCTTTCTTATTTTTACTTTCTGGTTGGAGGTAATACGGTTTTGAATAATAAAGATTGTCAATTTCTGTTAAATTCACAAATTCGTCGATGTCGATTGATTTAAAAACCTCTGGGCTTGCCTTCTCAAAAGCGGCCTCATCGACGATGACATAACTGCCTTTTTCGTACTCCCATCCTTTAACGATATCATTCCATAAAACTTCTTTGCCCGTATCCTCGCTAATGCGTTGATAGCGTACACGAGATTTGGTTTTTTTATCCAGAAGATGGAATTTTAGGTCACTATGTTCTTCAACAGATACCAAGGAAACCGGAATCGACACCAGACCAAATGAAATATCGCCTTTCCATATTGATTTCGCCATAATCTTTTTTTCTGTTAAGGGGGATATGAATTAATTTTAGCCTAAACTTAGAGGTTGGTTTGAATGAAGCTGAAGTTGACTCACTGAGTACTGCATTTCATCCTGATTTTGCGTTATGATCGTCGATATCGACGGTAGCTTTCGGGTCATTATGTATTTTAGCGATAAACACCATACTGCAGGGGAGCATTCCCTAATATTTCAAGGGCTGGCAGGAGATATTGAGGCTATATTAACCATACCCACAAAACGCCGTGGAAATTATGGCGCCGTCATTGGCCATCCCAATTCTCTGCAAGGGGGTTCAATGAGTAACAAAGTGGTTACTACCTTGACACGAACCTTTAAAGAAATGGGGATTCCCTCTTTACGCTTTAACTTTCGCGGTGTTGGCGCCTCGGGGGGATCCTATGATGCCGGGATTGGTGAAAGTGAAGATATGCTGCATCTATGCAAACAATGGTCTCAGGAAGAGCCCCAATTGCAAATAATTTTTGCGGGTTTTTCTTTTGGCTCCTATGTTGCTTATCGAACTGCAGCTCAATTCCCTCATGAGTTATTAATCTCAGTAGCGCCGGCAATTCATATGTACGATTATTCCGAGTTTAATCCTCCACCTGCACCGTGGATCATCGTTCAAGGTGAAGAAGATGAAGTGGTACCGCCCCAATTAGTTTATGATTTTGCAGCGCAAGCAATACCTGAAATCCCAGTCATACGCTTTGCGCAAACCACTCACTTTTTTCATGGCAAATTAATCGAATTACGAGAACGATTGACGCATACATTGCAGCATTATTTGGAGCAGTCCTGATGTTAATGCCACATTATGATGCAGCTATTGCGCGTAATGAAATTCAGGACGATCCCTTGCAGCGTAATATTTTGCAGCATATGGAACGTTTAGCATACGATTTGGCCAAACCGAAACGATGGTTCCCAATGCTGGAGGCTCAAGTAATTCAAGGTATCTATCTTTTTGGACCTGTGGGCGCAGGCAAAACCTATTTAGTGGATTTATTTTTTGAGCATATCCAGGAAGCACGCAAGGCAAGATTTCATTTTCATCATTTTATGCAGCAAGTCGATGCACAATTACGGCAACTTCAGGGTAAAAAGAATCCCTTAAAGCAGGTCGCCAGGAATATTGCGAAATCGGTCAGAGTGTTGTGCTTTGATGAGTTTTTAATTCATGACGTTGCTTATGCCTTAATATTGGCCGATTTATTACAAGCGCTGATTGCTCAAGGTGTTATTTTAGTCATTTCCTCTAACACTATTCCTGATGAACTGTATCGCAATGGCGTGCATCGAGAGCGCTTTTTGCCCGCGATCGCTGCGATAAAACGTCATTGTGAGGTATTGAAACTTGATGAGCCGCAGGATTATCGTCTCGGTCGTGAACCATCGATTCATACTTATCTACACCCCTTAAACGAACAAACCAATAGAGAGATGGAACGACAATTCAATGACTTAGGTCCAGCTGATCATGGGGGAACAGTGGTTATCCAAAATCGGGATATCCCTTATCTTAAAAAGGGGAATTCGTTCATTTGGTTTGCATTTAATACTTTATGTAATTTACCGCGAAGCCAGCTCGATTATCTAGAAATCGCTGAGAAATACGATACGATTTATCTGAGTGGTATCCCTAAACTCACTGAGGGGCACACGCTACAAACAATTATGTTCATCCACTTTATCGATGTCATGTATGACCGAGGTATTCATGTTGTGCTCTCGGCAGAAGTACCTATTGATGCCCTTTATTTACAAGGTGAGTTACTGGATACCTTCAAACGTACTCAAAGTCGTCTCCATGAAATGCAATCGGTCGACTATTTAAAAAGACGGCCAAAGCGTGTTTTATCGGTGATAAGTAATTAATTTTTAAATGCGAATGATTCTCGATTCCATTTTGTGATACACTTAGCAGACTTGAACCAAATTTTATGCTCCCTCGATGCACATTAATGAATTGGCTCCTGGTGATAGAGTAAGGCTTATTCACTTCGGCAGCACTGCGCCTGAATATAGGCACCGACTTTTATCTTTAGGAGTAACTCCAGGAGTGGAGTTTGTCATAGTCCGCAAGGCTCCTTTAGGCTGCCCGGTGCATATCCATTTACGTGGAACTTCATTAACGCTGCGAAAAGAGGAAGCAGGCCAATTAGTCCTGGAGCGTCTATGACCCGTGTGTTATTAGTTGGAAACCCAAATTGTGGAAAAACCACGCTTTTTAATGCGCTTACTGGGGAAAATCAACGCATCGGTAATTGGCCTGGGGTAACCGTCGAGAAGAAAACGGGTACCTTTCACGCAGGACAGGACCTTATTGAACTCACCGATTTACCGGGAATCTACTCACTTTCTGCATCTACACAAGGTGCTAGTAAAGATGAGCAAATAGCAGCAGCTGCCATCGCGGATTTAGAAGCAGATTGGATTATCAATGTTATCGATGCCTGCCATTTAGAGCGCCACCTTTATCTAACAACACAAATTTTAGAATTAGGTAAGCCGGTTATTATTGTCCTTACGATGGTCGATCGAGCAAAATCTCAAGGGATAAAGATTAATTATCAAAAGCTTGGGGAAATTCTAGGCTGTCCAATAATTCCAGTACAAGCGCATAAGAATTTAGATTTAGATCGCTTACTGCAGGCGCTATCTGTGCAGAATCCGGTTCCTGGCTCCTGGAGGTTAAACTGCTCGGTCCCATTATCGTCACTACTGGCAAGGCTTGAAGAGGCTTTAGCAAAAAAGGGGATGAGTGCTGTTGTTGCTCACTATTATGCATGCCGTAGCGTGGAGGGGCACCAGGAATACGTTGATGAAGCGCTGCAAACCCTTATTCATAACTGGCAGGTAGAAGCAATGAGTGCGGATATCTTGCTTGCTGATGCGCGTTATCAACACATCCATCAAATTGTAGCCTCGGTACAGCTAAAACAAAGCGATGCCAGTGAGTTGTTTACTGCGCGAGTAGACCGTTTCGTTTTGCATCGATTTTGGGCTTTCCCTATCTTTTTAGGGGTCATGTATTTAATGTTTTTCTTCGCTATAAATGTGGGCGGAGCATTTCAAGATTTTTTTGATATTAGTACAGATACACTTTTTGTCCAGGGATTTGCGTGGGGATTACAGCAAATCCACAGTCCTACGTGGCTTATTGCCATTTTAGCTAATGGGTTAGGCAAGGGAATCAATACGGTACTGACATTTATTCCGGTAATTGCTTCTTTATATTTTTTTCTCGCCTTATTAGAAACCTCAGGCTATATGGCACGTGCGGCATTTATCGTAGATAAGTTGATGCGTATTTTAGGATTGCCCGGCAAATCATTTGTGCCTTTGATTGTTGGGTTTGGTTGTAATGTACCTGCGATTATGGCAGCGCGCACTTTAGATTCAGAACGAGATCGTTTATTGACGATTCTTATGAGTCCTTTTATGTCTTGTAGTGCACGCTTGGCGATTTATACGGTCTTTGTCGCTGCTTTTTTTCCTCATGGAGGTCAAAACATTGTTTTTTCTTTGTATCTTATCGGGATACTTATGGCTGTTTTAACTGGTTTTTTACTTCGCAAAATGTTTCTAAAAGGGGACGCTGCTCCTTTAATTCTAGAATTACCTGCGTATCATCGACCCTCTTTACGACGTTTAGTTAAAGAAACAACGTTTCGGTTACGCTTTTTTGTGATGCGTGCCGGGAAGATTATTTTACCCGTTTGTGTAATTTTAGGTGCATTAAATTCCATTACAGCAGAGGGTGTTCTTAATTTTAGTGCAGGTAATCCACAGACGCTACTCTCAACTTTTGGCCAGTGGCTAACTCCGGTTTTTACCCCTATGGGAATCCATATGGATAATTGGCCTGCGACTGTTGGATTAATTACGGGTATGCTTGCAAAAGAGGTTGTTATTGGAACCTTGAATTCTTTATATGCCCAAAGCACGAATATAACCGTTGTAGCCACTCATTTTGATTTATGGGCGGGATTAAGTGCCGCCTTTAATTCCATTTCTCAAAATTTGTCTGATTTGACCCATGCGCTCTGGAATCCGGTATTGGCGAGTGCTGATGAAGGCGCAATTTCTCAACCTGTATACGCAATTATGACCCAACGATTTGATGGGGCGATTGGTGCTTATGCTTATCTGTTGTTTATACTGCTTTATACCCCTTGTGTTTCAACTATGGCAGTTATTCGTCAGGAAGCCGGTTCCCGATGGATGTGGCTTTCCTTGGGATGGTCTTTGGGGATTGCTTATACTATTGCGGTGCTTTTTTACCAAATTGCGTCCCGTATTCCTGAGATTGATTGGCGTTTTTTTCTGATCACAGCCTTTTGTCTCCTCCTGACCCCAGTCATTATTTACACCGTGACTAAATTGCGTGGGGGTAAGCATGTTATTGCAGATTCGTGATTTTATTCGGCGTGCGGGGGTGGTAAGCACCCAGCAGTTGGAGCGGGAGTTTCATACCGAACTGAATGCCTTACAACCCATGTTGGATATATGGGAATCCAAAGGAATTATTCGTAAATGCGCCCAACCAACCAATTGTCGTAGTACGTGTTTTAAGTGTGGAACGAACCCATTCAGTTACTATCAATATATTGAAATATCCCACTAAAACCAGAGATAAATAGTGCTTGTTTTTACAGCTTTTTTACCTTTATCATCTGTGGATGAGGTGTGGTCTGAATAAAATTAGGCTAATATATCTACAGATGAAGAAAAATAGGACTTAAAATGGCCGGCTCAGAAGACAAAGAATTTACAGAACTTCCCGAGGATGTAGAGGGGGGTATGGATATTCGGCGTTTAGAAATGGAAGAGGACTTAAATGATCCCGTAGCCCTGGTTGAGCGCGTTTATCAAATCTGGTGGCATTGGGCTGATTTTCATCTTTACATAATATCACCCACTATTCCCAGTATTAATCCTCCTATTGTCTTAAAACCAGAATTCATTCCCGGCACTCAAGAAACAGAGTATGTGTATGATATTCATGACTCAGGTTCAAAATTATCAACCTCTAAGGGTGAGGAATTGATCAGCGCAGGCATGTCCATGCATCGGCTCTATATGACCATTGAAAAAATGATTTCGTTACTTGTAGAGCGTTTGAAAACAGGTGGTATTGACATGGAAACTGAAGTTCAGGTCGCTTTTGGCGGGCATTTATTGCCACAGCGAAAAGCCTTTGAATCGATCATTAACCTTTCATATAACGTTGTAGTTACGAACTTCGATCCAGGTGCCTGGGGTGAGCGCTATCTACAAATTGTTAAACATAATGCCGAGCGTTTTGGATACCCTCCTGAAGCCCCGCGCGATACTTATCGCCATCCTCATCAATCCCCTTCAGCAAAAGTAAAATAAAAGAAAGCATATAAGCATGTAATGAAGTAAAGCTGGGTCGCTATTACCTGTCTATCGTTTTAAATTTACCCAATTTATACTGAATATTCTCAATGTGCGCGCGTTCATCTTGCGTGTTAGCAACAGAGTGCTATACTTGGCAGTTGTATAACTTTTTATAACTTTTTCTTGAACAGGAAGAACCATAAGTGAATAAAAAAAGACCGGTTAACCTTGACTTAAGTACACTAAAATTTCCGCCTATGGCCATCGCCTCAATTTTGCATCGAATTTCCGGAGTTGCATTATTCTTGCTTATGCCGGTAATGCTTTATATCTTGGGTCAATCGCTTCAGTCTCAAGAAACGTTCACGACACTTCAGCAAACATTAAACACGCCACTTTGGAAAATCGTTTTATGGTTATTTGGTGCCGCAATTATTTATCATACTTTGGCCGGTATTCGCCATCTATTGATGGATTTTGGGCTGGGTGAAGAGTTGCATAGCGGCCGCCAAAGTGCCAACGCGGTAATTATTTTGTCTGTTATATTAACAATTATTCTAGGATATTGGATATGGTAACGAACGTCACAAGTTTAACGGGCAATGGTTTAAAAGATTGGTTAATTCAAAGAGTAACCGCCATTTTTTTTGCCGTATATGTCTTTTTTTTGCTAGGTTACCTGTTTACTCATCATGGCTTAAGCTTTGAACAATGGCATGGACTTATGACACAGCCATTAATGCTCATTGCCACAACGATCGCTTTGGTGTCAATTAGCCTACATAGCTGGGTGGGCATCTGGACAGTTTCTACAGACTACATTAACTGCACTGCCTTAAGGGTTAGTGTACAAATGTTGGTTGTTTTATGGCTCCTGATTCAATTAGTTTGGGGCATAATGATCCTTTGGGGACGATAAGCATGGCTATTGCGCGTAATACATTTGATGCAGTGATAATTGGGGCGGGCGGTGCCGGAATGCGCGCTGCTTTGCAATTAGCGAACTCTGGTTTAAAGGTCGCTCTTTTATCCAAAGTTTTTCCTACACGGTCACACACAGTTTCGGCTCAGGGGGGAATTACCTGTGCACTAGGGAATGCGCATGAAGATGACTGGCGTTGGCATATGTACGACACTGTAAAAGGTGCTGATTACATCGGCGATCAAGACAGTATTGAATATTTATGTAAAACAGGCCCCGAAGCGGTTTACGAATTAGAACATATGGGTTTACCCTTTTCCAGAATGGACAATGGGCGCATTTACCAGCGTCAATTCGGTGGCCAATCTAAAAATTTTGGTGGCGAACAAGCTGCGCGAACTTGTGCAGCAGCCGACCGAACAGGGCACGCTTTACTCCATACCCTCTATCAACAAAATCTAAAAGCCAAAACTCACGTGTTCAGCGAATGGTATGCACTGGATTTTGTAAAAAACACTGCCGGGCAAATAGCCGGGGTTACTGCTATGAGTATCGAAACGGGAGAAGTCGTTTTCTTCCAATCTCGGGTTTGTATTCTTGCAACAGGTGGGGCGGGTCGTATTTACCAGTCAACTACAAATGCGTTTATTAATACCGGTGATGGTTTTGGTATGGCACTGCGTGCAGGTGTCCCTTTGCAAGATATGGAAATGTGGCAGTTCCATCCCACAGGAATCGCGGGTGCCGGAACATTGGTAACCGAAGGATGTCGTGGTGAGGGCGGATATCTTATTAATAAAGATGGCGAACGGTTCATGGAGCGTTATGCTCCCCGCGCCAAAGATCTTGCTTCCCGTGATGTTGTCGCTCGCTCAATGGCTTTAGAAATACGCGCTGGAAAAGGTTTTGACCCAGAGGGTATCGATTACGTAAAATTAAAACTGGATCATCTCGGTGCCGATTTAATTAAATCCAGATTACCAGGAATTCGTGAATTATCGATTAAGTTCGCTGGGGTTGATCCGATTGTTGAACCCATTCCGGTGGTGCCCACATGTCATTACAGTATGGGTGGAATACCTACAAACATGTATGGTCAAGTGGTTACCAAGACCCAAGGTGTAGAGCATTTTGTTGAAGGTCTTTATGCCGTAGGCGAGTGTGCCTGCGTATCCGTGCATGGCGCTAACCGCCTTGGTGGTAATTCCTTATTGGATCTCGTGGTTTTCGGACGTGCTGCGGGAATTCATGTAGAAGAATTATGGCAATCGAATGATTTACCTGATCTTCATTATGTCAGCGATGACGATGTTGCGGCCTCCCTCGAGCGCTACAACCGTTGGAATCACGCGAACGAAGGTGAAAGCATTGCGGTTATTCGTAATGAGATGCAAAGAGTGATGCAAGAAGATTTTGGTGTATTCCGAACGGGTGAAGTTATGGAATCTGGTTTACAGCGTTTGCGCAACTTAAGAGAACGATTAGCGCACGCCAAGCTTGACGATAAGAGTCAAGTATTCAATACCGAGCGGGTTAGTGCTTTAGAGTTGGATAACCTCATGGCAACCGCTTATGCCACTGCTTGCGCAGCCATTGATCGTACCGAAAGTCGTGGAGCACATAGCCGCGAGGATTTCCCGCAGCGAGATGATGCAAACTGGATAAAACATATTTTATATTTTGCTCAGGGAGATGCGATTGATTATCGACCTGTGAATACGTCGCCGAAATATGTTGCACCTTTCGAACCTAAAGAACGCGTTTACTAAGAGGATACCAATATGGCAGATAATAGAATTTTGACCTTATCCATTTATCGCTATAATCCTGAAGTGGACGCTAAACCGTACATGAAAGATTATCAGATAGAGATTCCTGCTAAAAGTGATCCTATGCTACTCACTCTTTTAGAGCGTTTAAAAGCAGAGCAGGATCCCTCAATCACTTATCGCCGTTCTTGCCGAGAAGGGGTTTGTGGATCAGACGGCATGAATATAAATGGTACCAATGGCCTAGCCTGTATCACTCATATATCGGACTTAAAAGGTGACAAGATCGTTATTCGACCATTGCCAGGATTTCCGGTAATCCGCGATCTAGCAGTTGATATGAGTCAATTTTATCAACAATATGAGCGAATTGAACCTTACTTGCAAACAGATGAGCTTGCACCAGCGAAAGAACGCTTACAATCCCCAGAAGAGCGTGCACAGCTCGATGGTTTGTATGAATGCATACTTTGTGCATGCTGTACCAGCTCTTGCCCTTCTTTCTGGTGGAACCCTGAAAAATTTGTTGGCCCCGCAGGTTTATTGCAAGCACGACGATTTTTAGCCGATAGTCGTGATACTGCAACCGATCACCGTTTAAATAAACTACAAGATCCATTTAGTGTGTTTCGTTGCCGCTCCATTATGAATTGTACTAATGTTTGCCCTAAAGGTCTTAATCCGACAAAAGCGATATCAGAAATTCGTACACAGATGCTAAAACAAGAAACCTGATTTAACGCATTAGTACTCAGTACTAATGCCACATTCTGACTTATCTAGCTACATCCTTGGAGAAAAAAATGAGCAGTTCCGATCTGCAAAAAGAGTGGGCTTCTTCCTATCTGTCTGGCGGAAGCATGGCATATGTAGATAGCCTATACGAAGATTATCTGGAAGATCCTGATTCGGTGCCTGCTGATTGGCGGGAGGTATTCAGTGCGTTACCTCAGGTAAATGGAACCACCCAGGAACTGTCCCATCGCGATGTACGTAATTACTTTTTAGAACAAGCGAATAAGCCGTTTACATCGGTTATACAAGGTGGTGATAGCCATCAATATCAAGTAGCCAGTTTAATTAATGATTTTCGTTCTTTAGGTCATCTGGCGGCCCGACTTGATCCGCTTGAAATGACAGAGCGTCCTGACGTACCCAATCTGGATCTCGCATATCATGATTTGGATAAAGTGGATAAAAACCGGAAATTTTTTGCAGGTACATCCTTCAATGGGCCAGAAATGGCTCTCGGTGACATATACAATGCGCTAAGGGAGACGTACTGCGGTAGTATCGGTATTGAATATATGCATTTATCTGATGTAAATGAGATAAATTGGCTACAAACGCGAATGGAAGAAGTTCGAGGAAAAGCGACGTTCACAAAAGAACAGAAAATTGACATTTTAAAAGACTTGATTGCCGCAGATGGGTTAGAGCGATATTTAGGTACACGCTATGTGGGTCAGAAAAGATTTTCATTAGAAGGAGGTGATGCGTTAATCCCGATGATGAAAAAGATTATTAATCGAGCTGGCCAGAATAAAGTTAAAGAATTAATTATCGGTATGGCCCACCGTGGTCGCTTAAATGTACTGGTGAATGTATTAGGTAAAGAGCCGAATGAATTATTTCAAGAGTTTGAAGGCAAAGTAAAACTAGAGCGCACCGGGGATGTAAAATATCATCTAGGCTATTCATCTGATATTAAAATTGAATCGGGAGAAATATTACATCTGGCGCTGGCATTCAATCCGTCGCATTTAGAAATCATTGGCCCTGTAGTAGAGGGCTCTGTGCGCTCGCGTTTACGTCGTCGGAATGATTTAGTAAAAAAAGCCTCTGTGATACCTGTAGTTATTCATGGGGATGCAGCATTTGCTGGACAGGGCGTGGTGATGGAAACATTTAATTTCTCTCAAGCACGTGGATATGCTACTGGCGGCACGGTTCATATCGTCATTAATAACCAAATCGGGTTTACTACGAGTAATCCTCTCGATGCACGCTCGACTATGTATTGTACTGATGTTGCTAAAATGGTCCAGGCGCCCGTATTGCATGTGAATGGGGATGACCCTGAGGCTGTCGTGTTTGCAACGCAAATTGCCGTTGATTTCCGAATGAAATTTAACCGCGACGTAGTGATTGATTTAGTTTGTTATCGTCGTCATGGACACAACGAGGCAGATGAACCTGCGGTGACACAACCCGATATGTATCGCAAAATTAAAAGTATGCGTCCATTACGTGAGCTATATGCTGATCAGTTGGTGAACCAAGGGTTGATTAACAAAGAAGAAGTCGAGGGATTAATCGAGGGATATCGCGATGCCCTGGATCAAGGTAAAGGAATTGTTGATTTGGTTCATGGCGATTATGAAGGTAAATTCGCTATGGATTGGAGTCCTTATATTAATGCTAAATGGACAGATAAAGCAGATACGACAATAACTCGTGAGATGTTGAATAACCTGACTAAGCAACTGAGTAATCTTCCTGACGGGTTTCATCTCCACCCCGTGGTCCAACGCCTATTAAGTGAACGCGATAAGATGACCGCAGGAGAAATCCCTATGAACTGGGGATATGCCGAAACGATTGCATATGCAAGTCTAATTCAGGAAGGCTATGGAGTGCGTCTATCGGGACAGGATTCTGGTCGCGGGACTTTTGCTCATCGACACGCAGTTTTGCATGATATCGAAAATGGCAATGTTTTCATTCCGCTAGAGCATATCCAAAATGAGCAGAACCGTTCATTCACAGTCATTGATTCGGTCCTCTCAGAGGAAGCTGTTTTAGCTTTTGAATATGGTTATGCCTCTTCCGAACCGAATTTTCTAGTCCTATGGGAAGCACAATTTGGTGATTTTGCTAACGGAGCTCAGGTTGTAATTGATCAATTTATCAGTTCAGGCGAACAAAAATGGGGTCGTTTGTGTGGTTTGGTTATGCTGCTCCCTCATGGTTACGAAGGGCAAGGTCCTGAACACTCTTCAGCACGATTAGAACGCTTTATGCAATTATGTGCGCAACATAACATTCAAGTATGCACCCCGACAACACCGGCACAAATTTTCCACTTACTACGTCGTCAGGTTATACGTAAATTCCGTAAGCCCTTAATTGTCATGACGCCTAAAAGTTTATTGCGTCATAAGCTTGCTGTTTCTCCGTTAGAGGATCTCTTTGAAGGTAAATTTCATACGATAATACCCGAAATTGATACGCTTAATGCACAAGCAGTAACGAAAATAGTTTTATGTGGTGGAAAAGTTTATTATGATCTATTGCAAATGCGACGTGATCAAAAACTCAATCATGTTGCGATTATCCGCATTGAGCAATTATATCCATTCCCTAAGAAGGCGTTAGTTGCAGAAATTAATAAATATCCAAATGCGCAGGATGTTGTTTGGTGCCAGGAAGAACCACAAAATCAGGGGGTTTGGTTCTCCTCTCAGCACAATATGCGGGATTGCTTACGAGAGGGGCAAACATTGCGTTATGCCGGTCGTGAGTTTGCTGCTGCCCCTGCTGTAGGAAGCCCTGCTTTACATGCACAGCAACAATTGGCACTCGTAGAGCAAGCTTTGCTCGATAAATAATCCAGTGCCCTAAGGTTTAGGGCATAATTTTGTCATTAAAATAAGAAGGTCTCACCATGTCGATAGAAGTCAAAGTACCTGTTCTACCTGAATCGGTGGCTGATGCTACAATTGCTGCCTGGCATAAAAAAGTGGGTGATAAAGTAACCCGTGATGAAAATCTATTGGATCTGGAAACAGACAAGGTTGTCTTGGAAGTTCCTGCTCCTGCTGACGGTGTGCTCGGTGAAATTTTGTTTCAAACCGGTGATACAGTAACTTCTGGACAATTATTAGCCAAAATCAATACGCAGGATGCATCAAGTGCCCCTGGCAATGAAAAACAGCCTGAGGTCAAAAAGGAAGAGGTACAAACCTCATCTCCTCAGCAAAATATTGCTAAAGAGGATAAATCTACCAGTCCTGTCGTACGACGGATTATGGCTGAGCATGATCTACAACCCGAGCAAATTCAAGGCACGGGTAAAGAAGGCAGAATCACTAAAGAAGACGTTCTTTCTTTCATTGAAACCAGCAGGCAAAAGACGGGTAAGAATGAAAGAGCTGAAAGTCAGTCAAATCCTGTTGTTGCCGCTGGTGCACGCGAAGAGCGTCGTGTACCCATGACACGGTTGCGGGCAAAGATTGCGGAGCGTCTGTTACAAGCGCAGCATAATGCAGCCATGCTCACCACCTTTAATGAAGTGAACCTGAAGGCGGTTATGGATATGCGTGCGCAGTATAAAGATAGCTTTGAGAAAAAGCACGGAGTCAAGCTCGGTTTCATGTCCTTCTTCACCAAAGCGGTCGTTGAGTCACTTAAGCGTTTTCCTGCAGTCAATGCATCAATTGACGGCCAGGATATTGTATATCATGGTTATTACGATATCGGTATTGCGGTATCTACGGAGCGTGGTCTCGTGGTTCCGGTAATTCGCGATGCTGATAAGTTAAGTATGGCTGAGATAGAGCTGGCAATTAATGATGCTGCAGCACGTGCTCGTCAGGGTAAATTATCAATGGAAGAAATGCAGGGCGGCACCTTTACCATAACCAATGGTGGTGTTTTTGGTTCGTTACTGGCAACGCCTATTATCAATCCACCACAAACGGGGATTTTGGGCATGCATAAAATCGAAGATAGACCCATCGTTGAAAAAGGGGAAATCGTGATTAGACCCATGATGTATGTAGCCCTTTCCTATGATCATCGCTTAATTGATGGTAAAGATTCGGTGCAATTTTTAGTAAGCGTCAAAGAGCTTCTTGAAGACCCAGCCCGTTTAATCCTTAATGTATAACAATGAAAATAACCGCATAGCCCGTAAACACGGGTTTTGCTTTTTTAAAAGGTAATTGCAATGAATTTACATGAATACCAAGCGAAACAGTTATTTGCCAGCTATAACTTGCCCGTCCCCAAAGGAGAAGTTGCTTACAATGTAGAGGATGCCCTCCAAGTGGCTTCCCAGTTATCTACATCGCGCTGGGTTGTTAAAGCGCAAGTTCATGCTGGTGGGCGTGGTAAAGCCGGTGGCGTAAAGCTGGTAGGAACCAAAGATGAATTAGCTGCGGCGGTTAAAGCATTATTAGGTACGCGTTTGGTAACTTATCAAACTGATGCGCATGGACAACCGGTGCATGCAGTTTTAGTCGAAGAGACATGTGATATTGGCCGTGAATTATATCTCGGTGCTGTCGTCGATCGTGCCACGCGTCGGGTGGTGGTCATGGCCTCTACAGAAGGTGGCGTTGAAATTGAGAAGGTTGCCGAAGAAACCCCAGAAAAAATTTTTAAAGTAATCGTTGACCCTCTGCTTGGTGTGATGCCTTTTCAGGCGCGTGAAACAGGGTTTAAATTAGGTTTGGACGAACATCAAATCAAACAATTTAGTCAGCTAATGGTGGCCTTAGGCAAAATGTTTGTCGAATGTGACCTAAGTCTACTTGAAATCAATCCTTTGGTGGTTACAAAATCCGGACAATTGTTATGTCTGGATGGTAAAGTAAATGTTGATGGTAATGCCTTATATCGTCAACCTAAATTAAAAAGTATGCGTGATACTTCTCAAGAAGATGAGCGTGAAAATCGTGCCAGTGATTGGGAGTTAAACTACATTCCTCTTGATGGCTCCATCGGTTGTATGGTTAATGGTGCAGGTTTAGCAATGGCTACCATGGATGTAATTAAATTACATGGTGGTGAGCCAGCGAATTTCCTCGATGTAGGGGGTGGCGCAACCAAAGAGCGAGTGAGTGAAGCATTAAAAATTATTTTATCCGATGAGAAAGTAAAAGGAATTTTGGTCAATATTTTTGGTGGTATTGTTCGCTGTGATTTAATCGCTGATGGTATTCTGGCTGCTGTAAAAGAGGTTGATGTGAAAGTGCCGGTAGTGGTTCGACTCGAAGGAAACAATGCACAGCTTGGCGCAGAGCTACTGAATAAAAGTGGTTTGAACGTTATTGCCGCGACCAGCTTGACTGATGCCGCGAAAAAAATCGTTGCAGCCGTAAGCAATCAATAACGACCAACCTAGGAACTAAACCTGGGCACTAACTAAATTTGAGGTTGAGAATGAGTGTATTAGTTAATAAAGAAACGAAAGTATTGTGTCAGGGCTTCACTGGAAAGCAAGGTACTTATCATTCAGAGCAGGCTATTGAATACGGAACACGTATGGTAGGGGGTGTTACACCGGGTAAAGGTGGACAGAAACACCTGGGACTGCCTGTTTTTAACACGATGCGGGAAGCGGTCGAAGAAACCCAAGCCGATGCAAGTGTCATTTATGTCCCTGCACCATTTTGTAAAGATTCGATCGTTGAAGCTGCTGATGCAGGGATTAAGCTCATCGTATGTATTACTGAAGGTGTTCCTGTGTTGGATATGCTTGATGTCAAAGTTTATCTGGAAAAAAATACTCAAGCTCGATTAATTGGACCCAACTGTCCAGGTATTATTACTCCTGGCCAATGTAAAATTGGTATTATGCCAGGCTCAATTCATTTACCCGGTAAAGTTGGAATTGTTTCTCGTTCAGGGACATTAACCTATGAGGCGGTAAAGCAAACCACAGATAAAGGTTTTGGGCAAAGTACTTGTATCGGAATTGGTGGTGATCCGATCCCAGGCACCAGTTTTATCGATGCCTTAGCACTTTTTGAACAAGATCCACAAACTGAAGCCATCATTATGGTTGGGGAAATTGGTGGTTCAGCTGAAGAAGAAGCTGCAGAATACATTCAATCCCATGTATCTAAACCTGTCGTTTCCTACATTGCGGGCGTCACGGCCCCTGCGGGCAAGAGAATGGGGCATGCTGGAGCAATCATTTCTGGTGGTAAAGGCACAGCAGCAGAAAAGTATGCGGCTTTAGAAGCTGCAGGTGTAAGAACGGTACGGTCACCTGCTGATCTAGGCGATGCAATAGCTGAAGTAACTGGCTGGTAATTATGAAATCCTTTTTCTGAAACTCAGAAAAAGGATTCCCCCTAAGCTCAATTCCTCGAAATATTCTGCTCGCCACTCTATAACCATCTTGCAGGTCATAAACTTTATGAGTAAAGTAGACAGTTTGCCGAAATAGTGACAGCTAATGCTAAGCCCCTTGAATTTATATCTCGAGGGTGAAACTTCCTTAGAGTTCCTTTTTCGCCAGGTTCCATTGTGTACGGCTTCTTCCTACGATAATAATTTATTGTTGGTGTTGCTTCATTATAGGGGTTTATGATGGCTCATTTTCGAAGTATTGCAGACATTAGACGTGAATATGGTGAATTAGCGCTTGATGATGCCACCATTCCAGCAGAGCCCTTGCAGCTTTTTAATCAATGGTTGGAGGAGGTTTTAAAAAACGAACATTCTGACCCCACTGCGGTTGTTTTGTCTACCGTTGATGAAAATGGTTTTCCCGACTCACGAGTAGTGCTTCTTAAAGGCATCAATGAAGGTAATTTTATTTTCTATACTAATTATCAGAGTAAAAAAGCACAACAACTACACAATAAACCCTATGCTGCGCTGAACTTTTATTGGCCCGATATGGCACGCCAGGTACGAATACGTGGGCGCGTGGAGCAGGTCGAGGCAAAAATAGCCGATGCTTATTTCGCATCGCGTCCTCGTCTTAGTCAAATAAGCGCGATTGCATCACCCCAAAGCAAAACCATACCCAACCGTGACTTTTTAGAGGCAGCAACGCAACGTATCTTGCAGGAGCATCAAGAACAAGAGATTATGCGCCCTGATTTTTGGGGTGGATTTAAAGTCTGTCCTGTGGAAATTGAATTTTGGCAGGGGCGTGATAATCGACTCCATGATCGAATTCAATATCAATTCAACAATCAACAGCAATGGGAATTTTGCCGTTTAGCGCCCTAGAGGCTCGGCAATTATTGTCTTAAAGGCAATAATTACGCATTGGTTTAGCGGCAGCTCCTTGATACTCGCACAAGTCTATGAGGCTATACGAGGCGTACAAAAATAAATTCTCTTTTTTCATCTTAAAAAAAATGAGCTGTAGCCCACAAAAAAATTAATTTTTCAAAAGAAACAACAAATTATATTTCTTTCCTTAAAATTGGCATGCAATTTGCTTTATATCTTATGGATAGTAAAAATTAAGCACCAAAAAAAATTGTCAAGAATAAGTAAAGGTTTTAGCGGTAGCTCTAGTTAAGATTTTAAAGGCGTACAATTTCTTTAAGTGTGAAATTAAACAGAAAACTCATTTAAAGAACAGATTTATGATTTCACAGCTTTGGAGTTGTAAGTTGACATTTTATAAATATATTTTAGATACATAATGAGGGTTAAAACCATGAACGACATAAACGCCATTCTACCAGATATTAGACTTCGCTTTAATATAGAACATCCAAGCTACGAAGAAAGTTATACCATGGGTTATGAAAGTGCGTTGGCACAAGCCGCTGAAGAAGATAACCCCTTCGCTTTTGGGACTCCAGAAGCAGAGCAGTGGTTAGAGGGGTGGTGGGACGCATTATCCGGAGATGAACCTTTATTTGACTTAAAACTTCAACAAGAAACTCATGAAGTCGAACTAATTGAAGAGATGGCAGCTAACGATCAACAGTTTTTTAAAAAACACGGTTTTTTATCGCTCGTAATTGAAATTAGTGGCGCAATCGCTGCTTCTGCTCTGGTGGGATATCAACTATTCGAGCTCGTTGCTTAAAAAGTTGTTTCTTGGTGTTCATGGGAAGAGACTGCAATAATTGCAGTCTACTTCGCTTAGTCTTTGAAAAATTTTAAAATCATGGAGCGCATCCGCGCAATCTCAGCAGGGTTAAATTCTTTATAAACCGTACTCCCAGGATTTAAACAGACGGTAATTCCATCGCCTATGCCTTTTAATAAATCAACACCCGATAGTTTTAAGATATTTATTTTTTCAGCAATATCTTGAGCCCATACATCCAGATAGGTAGATTCGGTAAATACAGGTAGAAATACCTGGTTATTTTCTGTCAGGAAAAGAACCTGAGGTTCGTCATCGGTTGGGGCACGTTCAATAGGGATAATGAAATTTGCCTTGATAAATTCTAGATAAGCTTTATTGGCAGTTTGGCTAGAACCCGAGGCTTCTAATGCTGCCTGGACAGCTTGTTCTAATGCATTCATTGGATCATCACCGGAAATAAACCAACATTATAGCCTAGCTAGAAACCAATTTAAATCAAATCAAACTATGTGTTGAAATAAATGACAACAGCAGTATAATGATTAGTTTGCATCTGTAGAATAATTATTCACTTATTTAATAAATACAGCAAATGGAGTTTTGTTGGTAGCGCTTTTGATTTAAATCTACTCGCAAAACAAACTTGGAACGAGCAAATAGAGAACATA
Source organism: Legionella sp. (assembly GCA_017306715.1). Taxonomy (GTDB): domain Bacteria; phylum Pseudomonadota; class Gammaproteobacteria; order Legionellales; family Legionellaceae; genus Legionella. Next base: position 29,281 of record JAFKHV010000038.1, read on the forward strand.
TGAATAAATTAAACGAATCCTATCCCATGAAGAATAATTTAAGTTTTGCCTGGTTAGTATGGGGTTTGGCCGCGGCTTTTTATTTCTCGGACTATATGGCGCGCGTAGCCCCAGGGGTAATGCATCGTTACCTACAAATTGATTTTGGTATCAATGAAGCTGGATTTGGTATCTTGACTGCTTCCTTTTATATCCCCTACATCCTGATGCAAATTCCTGTCGGTTTGACAGTTGATCGGATGAGTATTCGCGGTCTGCTGACCGTTATGTCTCTGGTAACAGCATTTGGTTGTTGCGTATTTGGTTTGGCAGGTGGTTTATTCATGGCGTCTATTGGACGCATGTTGATTGGATTTAGTGCTGCTTTTGCCTTTGTTTGTTCATTAAGATTGGCAACCTCCTGGTTCCCGCCGACAATGTTGGGACTTTTGGCCGGATTAACACAATCTCTAGGGATGCTTGGCGCTGCTGCAGGTGAAGCACCCGTATCCTTTTTGGTAAGTAATGCCGGTTGGCGTCATAGCATGCTGATCATCGCTTTTTTATTCATTGCTCTGGCGGGATTGTTATACAATTTCATTCAGGATACACCTAAAGGGCAACATCAAGCGCGCAATCGCGCTCAGAATATGAGTATTCTCCTGAGCTTAAAAATCATTCTTTCTTGTCCGCAAACCTGGATTAATGCATTTTATGCAGGTTTTTTATTTGGCCCTACTGCGGTCATTGGCGAAGCAATTGGACCGGCTTATTTACAATTTGGTCGTGGACTTGGGGCCCATGCCGCAGCATTTGCAACGGGATTAATTTTCATTGGGTGGGGAATAAGTGGCCCCCTATCTGGTTGGCTTTCCGATCGTTTAGGGCGTCGCAAACCCTTGATGATCATCTCAGCATTTTGTGGAGTTATTTTAACTACAATTTTTGTCTACAGCCCGAACATTACCACCAATTGGGCCTACTTTATCTTTTTTGTTTTTGGATTAACCAATACCGGTGTAGCTATCTCTTATGCTGTCTCAACCGAACTGCACAAGCGTAATGTTGTTGGTACCTCGATTGCATTTACTAATATGATTTCAATTTTTGTTGGTGCGTCATTACAGCCTTTGGTTGGGCGTTTAGTGGATATGGTATCGGGCAATCGAGGCTTTAATGTCGAAACTTTATTACTTTCTGATTTTCAAGCCGGTCTAAAGTTACTTCCTTTTTGCTCGTTAATCGCCTTGGTTTTAGCATTTTTAGTAAAAGAAACTTATTGTAAGCCAGTGCAGCCAGAGTAGTATCTCAAGTAAGTACGGTGCCATAAGTGCAGTATATATAACTTCTTGATAGTGCAGGCAGAATTGGTATGCACTATCACCTTTTCTTTTCCATAACCTTATCCCTTCCTGTTTTGTTTGCTGTTATACTCTATTGGGCAATTTTTTAATGACTATTGGAGAACATAATGAAAAAATTGGCAGGATTAATTATTATCCTTGCTGCTTTAGTTCTGGGCGGATACTATGTAACCGGATACCTTACGGAAAAAAATATCAGAAAGAACGTAGAAGCGATTGATAAAACGAATGCTTCAAAAGTAGCAATAAAAGAATATAAAAGAGGATGGTTTACTTCAGACGCAGTCTTTGACACGCAAATGCATTTCCCTGAGCAAACCATTTCGAGTGCTGATGGCCAAGTTAAGAAAATTCCTGCGCAAGATTATAATCTTGAATTACCTATCCGTATTTATCATGGTCCAGTAATTTTAAGCCATGGTAAGGTACATTTTGGTTTGGGCTATGCCGAGTCAGTGATTCCCTTTCCAAAACAGTATGATGCTGATTTCAATACAGTATTTACTGAGCAATCTCAAAAACCTCAGCTTGATTTAAGTTTATTTGTTAACTTTTTAAATCAGAGTACTTTTAATGCCGAGGTACCTGCGTTTAATTTATTTGGTAAAGCAGACAATTTACGTATCAATTGGTTAGGCCTTGATGTTAAAAATACCATGACTCCTGAGATGGATAAACTTAATGGGGGCATGTACCTCAAAGGTGTGCAGGTATCAAAGCAAGACATGAATGCTGATTTGGATAAACTTACTGTAGATTACGATCTGAAGTTGTTACCATCAGGATTATACATTGGCCGGGGTGATTTTCTTCTTCCAGCACTCAAAGTCGAAGCCCAAGGTAAAAAATTAATCGAGTTAAGTAATCTTGATTTCAAGTCAGGAAGTGATATCCATGACAATTTATTGAATACTCATCTTGATTTAACGCTGCAAAGTTTATTTGCACAGGATAGAAGCTATGGTCCTGGAGAGTTAAAATTAGCGATTCGCAATCTTGATGCAGACATACTTGCTCGCATCAATAAGCAAACAGCAGGAATGCAAAATGCGACGGATTTACAACGTCAACAAGCATTAATTGCAGTACTTCCAGAAATTCCTAAAGTCTTTGCTAAAGGGGCTGAATTAGAGATCTCCAAATTCGACCTCAAACTTCCTCAAGGTGTTATGGAAGGAAATTTATTCATACAATTACCGGTTGAAGATTCAGCGAATCCGCTCATGATGATGCAGAAAATTCACGGTAAAGGTCACTTAAAGGTTCCTGCTGCAGCGGTACGCGAAGTATTCCAGAAATCGGTAATGCAACAAATGGCAAAGCAACCAGAATACCAACAAGCTTTGACACAAGAACTGACTCCTCCTGGAGCTACTCCTGCACCGGGCGCGGAACAACTGGCAGCGATGCAGGCAGATAAACAATTAAATTTACTGCAACAAAATGGTTTAGTTGTTGCGCAGGGCTCTGACTTTGTGCTGGATATGACGCTGGAGCAAGGCAAATTAATGGTGAATGGTAAACCTTTTGATGCATCAATGCTAAAGTTCTAATCTTCAATAGGATGTTCTGGAAGAATTATTTTCAGAACATCCATAATCAATTCCAAGAAATTTGTTTAATTTTTATAGGGTTTTTCTAATTCGACCCTTGTCTGACAATGCGTCATTCGGTAATATACTGTTTTTAAAAGGAGGAGCTAATAATAATGACAACAATCAGTAATGAAGCTGTGGATACCACTACTTCACTAGCCGAGAGCGTAACTCATTCAGTGCAAAAATACTTTTCAGAGCTTAAGGGAACTGATCCTGTTGACTTATACCAGTTCGTGCTAGAAGAAGTAGAGACACCTCTATTTCGCGCAGTAATGGAGCACTGCAAATATAATCAGTCACGTGCCGCAATCATGCTGGGAATTAGTCGTGGAACATTAAGAACTAAGT
>JAFKHV010000133.1 GCA_017306715.1 Legionella sp.
GGATAACCTTTATTCACGAGTTCTGATAATTGCTCGGCAAGACGATTAACTGCATCCCAGCGCGTGCTTCGCCCGGCACTTTTGGCTTCAAGCCAGCGCTGCACCGCGCTTAAAAGCATTTGGTCATTCTCCCGTGATGGCATAGCCACCGCATGTTTTTTAAAGGCGAAATCTAAGGCTTTACTGGCCGCTGTTTTTGGCGGCGAGTCCTGACATAACTTCTGCCATTGTTGATAAAAGTAATGCGATTGCTGCATATTTTCTCGATTAATGAGCACGAGCTCGGATGCGGGTACCTCCAACTTATGCGTTAAAACGAACTCTAAATTATGACGCAGTGCTTCGACTTGATAATACCGCGATGAGCTTTTATTCGATTTGTGTAAGAGCCAGCGGTCTGCTAAAGCAAATAAATCTTTCACTGCCTGAGGGTCGGCTCGATCCGTGATCTTAATGGCATCGACCAGATCTTTTGTCAATGAGCTTTCACGAATCGATTTTTTTTTATCATGTTTTTGCCACCAATCTTGTAACGTCTCCTCCTCCCCTAAAGTGTAACCACTACGTAATTTAGCCATGGGATGAAGCGGGTCGACGTAGCGATACGCTTCATGCTTACTTAAACCAAAAAAACGTTGCAATTTTTCCGGTTGCGCAAAGAGGGCAGGCGTTCCTTCATATAATTGATATTGTTCCTGAGCCTTCTGTTTTTTTACCTCGACTAGATAATCATCAATTAACGAATTATTGGATTTATTTAAGTAGGTCGCGATTTGCAGGTGCATATGCTCGCTTCCATCGGGTGAATTGTATAAATTTTGATGATGACTTTCGCGGGGCAGCACGATTAAATCGCGTTGCGTAGCACGAGGGAGTTTCGGCACAATTTGTGAAAAAAAACCGCGGTGAAGTAATTTACGCTCCCCTACTCCCTCTTGATCCCTATTTTTGTAGTGTTTTCCGGTATATGCACCCAGAATGATTGTCGCATTTTTTATATTATGCACGTGCCTTAAATCGGCAACACGTGCCGCATTGGTCCCTGGGCCTTGATATGAATTGCCCGGAACCGGTTGATTAGCAACAACATTAACGGGAATATGCGGGGCGATTTTATTGAGTTCTTTTGCAACCTCAAAGCAGGTTACTCCTCCGCGACTGTAACCACAAAGCGTAATACTCTCGATGGCTTCTTCATCAAATACCGGTGATGAATGTTCGGGTTTCACCCCCACGGTCGATAAGTTATGTGGGTTAACCTCTAATCGTTCGTCCACAACACGGAACGCTTGTTGGGTAAAACGCTTTGCAAATGCCTTTAGATCAGGAAAAAATACGGTTCCGCAAACGGCTTTATGCTCACACCCCGCAACAAAGAGTTGTTTAATATTTTCCTGAGTAAGATAATTTCTTTGCGCAAGGAATCCCTCTCCTTTATCTTGCGTCCCACAAAAATAAATCACTAAGTGCATCCCTGATATTCCGAAAATCCATATAAGTACAGTATACACCCGGACTTGTAATTATGCATTTTTATTAAACACATTGAAGACATAAGATCCAACCATTATCAAACATAATTCCATGAATCTGCCTCGCTCCCTAATTGAGAGCCCTGGATTCCGCGAACAAGTCGCAGAACGTAGGTATTCGAACAAAACGTAGGCATCCGTGTGAAATGTAAACATACGATGTTTCATGAATCAAAGCGATTCGCATAGACGGTCAGCCTATCTTTGGTGCGTAGACCAAAATAGGCGTCAGGACTTAAGAAAGAACATAAAGCACGAATCGATGAATTCAGCGGATGTTGAGAGTGGGCGCCCCTATTTTCGTAAAGAATGGTATGTTAATATTTTTGCTTTTTCTCAAGGATTAATCATGACGAATATGCGTATCGAATCAGATAGCATGGGTGAAATTGACGTTCCAGCCGATAAGTACTGGGGAGCGCAGACTGAGCGATCATTGCACCATTTTAACATTGGTAAAGACATTATGCCCCGTGAGGTAACCCATGCTTTTGGTGTCCTCAAAAAAGCAGCGGCCTTAACCAATTTAGAATTAGGTAAATTACCGCAAGATAAAGCTGACCTGATTGTTAAAGCTGCAGAAGAGGTCAGTAAAGGCATGTTAGATACGCATTTCCCTTTGCATGTATGGCAAACAGGAAGTGGCACGCAATCCAATATGAACGCCAATGAAGTCATTTCGAATCGCGCCATTGAGCTTGCAGGCGGCACTATGGGCTCTAAAAGCCCCATCCATCCCAATGATCATGTAAACATGTCGCAATCTTCGAATGATACTTTCCCAACCGCGATGCATATTGCGGCAGCCATGGCATTCAACCAAAAACTAATTCCCGCAGTCAAACAGTTGCGTGATACGTTCGCAGCAAAAATGGATGCATTTAACAAGGTCGTGAAGATTGGTCGTACTCATTTACAAGATGCAGTGCCTATCACTCTAGGACAAGAATTTTCCGGGTATGTGGCGCAATTGGACTCATGTTTGCAGCGTTTACACGAAGTTTTACCTGAGTTATATCAACTCGCTGCGGGTGGCACCGCGGTTGGTACCGGTTTAAACACTCATCCCCAATTTGCAACAAAAGTCGCACAGCATATTGCCAAGATTACCGGCATGCCTTT
>JAFKHV010000134.1 GCA_017306715.1 Legionella sp.
TTTATCACCGCTGTCACCATTACTCCAAGGAGCTCCCTGTCCATCGGTTGCATCCATTTTTGCAACAATCAGACCATGTTGCTCAGACTCATCTACCCAAAAAACCACCCCACCTTGATAGAACTCGCCAATGTGATGCTTCAGTCCTGTGAATTGGGCATCTACTATTTTTCTTTGTTGATTGAGTTGTCCCTGAACTTTATCAAGGACTTCTTTAATTTGCTTATCCACATATTCTTTTGAGGCGGGGCTTGCATTGAGTATGTGTGGTAGCGACATCAATAAAGCCAAGGCAATTTGATAATTTCTTTTGTTGATACCTAATTTACTCATGACCTGTACTCTCATAAGCCAGTACGCTCTATTGGTGGTTTTCAATTCTATTTAAGCCATGCCTAAATTTGCTGATTAGACGATCAACGATATTTTCTTTATTCGGTTTAGATTCAGAGAACCATTCATCCTTTTGACGTTCTCTATAAATTCGTCTTTGAATCTCATCACGGTGAACCGGTATCGACTGAGGGGCATCAAATGCTAGTCGCACCTCCCCATCACGATAACCCACCACGGTGCAGTAAATGTCCTCACCAATGACAACGGACTCCCCAACTTTTCGTGTTAAAACCAACATGTTGCTTCTCCTTCTACTATTTAAATAAATATGCTTTGCACTGCCTAATGTTCTCTTTAACCACTTCTTTACAAGCGGGTTGATATTTTTCGGGTGCAACATAAAAAGTATTTCGCTTTTGGATATCACGACAAAAACTAATCATTTGCGGCAGGGTAGGCGGCATATCGCAATGATCGCGGCAATCAATAATGACCTGATTCAAAATCTCATCACTAAATTGACTTAAGCCTTCCAACCATTCCCCCTTAGCGAACTCCAAAAAGCCCTCATTCTTGAATTGGCTGCGCCACAAATGTCCGTAGAAAACTGCAAACCGAGTAAACAAATTTTCAATACGTTTTTTAGCGCTATCGGTAGCATTGCAGGTTAATGACGTTGGTTTGCTGATATTCGTCTTCACCGTTGATTGCTGTATCTCCTGTTTCTGGGTTCCAGAATGGATCAATGCTTCCGTTCTGAGTATTTGTGCTGCGCTTCTCATTCCTTTTCTCCTGCTTTAATTCAATTCTGACCTCATCTTCCCAACATTTCTGAGACAACCAGTTGGCTGGAAATTTCCACGCTGGAACCCATTCACCATGGGCTTCTTTTGCATGACGAGCTTTGATTTGTTTATCAAGTGATTGCAACATCGTTTGTACAAGATGTTCATCGGGATTGATTTGTTGAAAGATTTCAAAAGCCCGCTCGCGGGATTTCTTCTCGGGATACATGCGCCAAAAGTTGTCGAATTGGCGTAATAAATAAATATAAATATTTTCTTTAATAAGAGGTATGGCGGCTTTTTGAGGTTCTACTGTAGCGGCTTTTACAATCTCGCCCTCAGACAACTCAGTGTTTATAGGGTTTTTCTTGTGCGGCTTTATGGCGGATTTCTGTGGCGGGTTTATGGCGGCTTTATTTTGGGCAGAATAATCTGTTGAAGCTAAAAGGCATTTTAAAATGAGCTGCATTTCGTTAGATTGAATTTCAATAATGCCAGCTCGAACCAATCCATAAACAGCTCGACGAATTTGATCACGTGAAAAAGTTTGAGATTTAATTCCTTGATGTGGCTCAATATAAAGTTGCTCGGATATTGATTGATAACTGATCCGTCTTTTGATGCCTGTAATTCCTGTTTGTAAATCCATATAAGGCCTGATTCCTCTCAAATAAGTTAGTTGCTGGATATGCGGTAGACCACACAACGCAGCGAGTTCCTCCTTATTAATTATTAAATCCATCATCTGTTCATATTCCCTTAAGTCCTCGTTTTTATTCTCATATTGTGATACATTTTATAAATAAAGATACGTAATATCACGAATCGTGATTATTTGGTTTAATATATATCACAATTCGTGGTTTTTCAATAGGTAAACTAACTTATGTGAGGCAAATTTGACTGAATTAAATATTAAGAAAGAAATTGGTAAACGTATTTTCGAATCACGCAAGTTGAAGGGTTTGACGTTAAAAGCTCTTGGCGAACTTGCTGGGGGTCTTAAGCAAACGCGACTAACTAATTGGGAGCAGGGTGCACGAGCTCCAGGACCCGAAGAAATCAAACGATTGGCGCACGCGCTCGATGTCTCTCCAGCTTTTTTAATGTGCTTGTCTGATGAGAAGCAAGTCAAAAAAACTAAATCCCTTAGTCAATTAATTCCGCTTCTTGATTACCATCAGGCTTGTGATGCAAAGTCGCATATTGACGCAATTCGAGAACAAGGCTCCTACGGCGATGAACTATTGATTTCTATAAGCACTATCTTATTACCAGAATTGAGTGATGAAGCATTCGCTTTGAAAATGGCAAATGAAAGTATGATGCCTGAGATAAAAGTAAATGATGTGCTTGTGATAGAACCTAAGATTTCACCTAATCCAGGAGATTATGTTGCGGTTAAAGTGGCTAACAAGTCTGAAGCTGTTATTTGCCAGTATAAAAAATTATCTTATACTTCGCCTGAATTTGAACTGCAAACATTAAATGAAAATTGGCCGAATATTAATTTAACAGATGCTCTTGA
>JAFKHV010000039.1 GCA_017306715.1 Legionella sp.
AATAAAGTCAAAACAGAGGGAGTGACTTATAAGCTGAAGGCTAAAACAGTAATAGAGCAACATTTTGCTTTCAAAAATACACTCATCAAAGCGCTGCAAATACAAGTGGATTCACTGAATGCGCCAGGAGCTAAAAATTGGAAAGCCATCAATATCCAATGGCAAGAAGGTGTTGGTGGAGCACAAAGACTGCTACCCATGCATATCGTTTCTGAGTACTGCTCTTCTGAGCCTTTTTACCCTGTTCCAAAATTTAATTCACAGCCAAAATCATCGAACCAATTCTTCAATAATGACACAAATAAGGTGGAAGATTGGTTTAGTGTTGATTCAAAGTTAGGTATTGAGTTTGCTATGGATAAAACCTATTGGGTAGCCATGCGACACGCTCTAGATGAAATGGAACATGGCGTGAGCGGGGGTACGCGCAATTTAGATGCAATGAAAGCATTATACCAAGCAAGGACCTTAGATTTTAGTAATCTCAAATTACAACTTGAAGCCCAAGCAGACCTGAATATTCACCACCAAGTTGTTCCGATGTGAGCGTTTAACCGCATGTCGATGAAAAGTCCGTTGGTGTAAGTCACCACGGAGCTCTCCCAGTAAGATTTAAAAAAACTGGTATAATCCATGTACTGCTATTCAACCGCACATAGATTCGAGGTATACCCTTTTTCAAAATTAAATTTAAAGTCAGGACCGATTTGACTTGTAGGAATCGGGCTTTTGCTCTTGGGTTAATTTACGCGCGGTTATATTTTTTAATATTTCATTTTCTAAATGGCTTTTATCAGTACGCGTTTTTAAGAAGTGCTCAATCCCGTTAAATGCAGTTTCGCTACCATTATTTTGGAAAATAAATGGGAGGAATGCATGGATAATGCACGCAATGCCACCCCAAATTAATCGCAAACCAAAAGTTAATGCAAATTTTAAATGGCTCCAATATGTTTGCTGGACGCTACGGGGATGGTCTGTAAATAGATGAAACATTAATTTTCTCCCTTAATAAGCCCCAGAATTGAGAATAATCTTTTGTGTCTTGTGACAAAACACAGGGACCAATGTCGTGATATCTTGCTGTGCACAATAAAGTACATCATCAGTGGAGTTAAGTTTGGCCAAACGCCCCCCAGCGGGAGATTGCAGTAACTTTTGTCCCATATCTCCCTTGTTTTCAAGTAATTCATAATCACTAATCAGCTCATATTCCTGCAGTCCTGAACGGTAAATTTGTGATCCTGCGAGTAAATCGTCCTCTTCCAGTTCTCCGTGGAAACCTGCCAAGACGATACTTATATTTTTGTTTTTATTGCTTGCTATTTCTTTAGCCAAGCGACTTACTGCTTGTGCATTGATGATTGCACCGATAAGAATTGGCACCTTAAACTCCGCACATGCCTGGATACAGGGAATACCATTTGTAGAAAAAAACATCAGCTCCGCATTGTCAGGAGCGGCTTGGGCTAAGGCTATAGGTGAATTTCCATATGTGAAGTGATCTATTTTTTTCCCTTCCCATTCCCCAGCTGCAAGCACGCCAGGCTCAATGTCATAACAACGATTATCTCCCAGTCGGATTGCGAGAAAGTTTCCCATAAAAGCGGCAATAAGGCTGCTACTTGCACGTAAAACATCCACAACAATACATACATCTTCCCTCTTAGAAGCCTCTAAGGCTCCTTGAGGACCAACAACAAAATTTACTTTTCTATTCATTTGCTCCCTCTAATTGTATCGGCACGCAGACTACAACGAAGAGCTTCTAAAGCCAAAACGTCACGAGGCGCGATATTTGCCAAATTAACATTAGCCCCCAAATGATTGATAAGCCATGCTTGTTGATGTTTAACAGGCGCTTCAAAAATTAATGATTCGGGATCCACAGCTGAGACGATTTGGGTGAAATCATCTGCTTTAATTGTAGTATCTGTGCGAAATAAGCCTGTAGTACCCGATTCACGCCCCTCAAGAATAACCTTCCACGCACCCGCTTCTAATAGCGCTTTTATCTCGTTGATACGCTCGTTGGTCGTCAACAACTCATCGGCGGATGCTTCCTTTTTCCCCACTTCGACGAGCACTTTAAAACCCATCTCTTTTGCCTGATTGATGTATTGAAACTTTTCTTCTAAAGGAATATCAAACACACCATCAGAAAATTCAATGGCATCAAATCCTAATCGCAACGCTTCCTCAAGATAGTACGCAACCTGTTGCTGTTGTCGTGCTATTTCAAAAAAAGTTCCTCCTGGGCAGACCAGAATGTTCGCTGCACGCAATAAAGCAATTTTTTGGGATAGCACCGCCTCGGGATAGAGACGGGATGTACCAAAACCTAATTTCAAGACATCGATATAGTCACTAGTAGTATTAATCAAGGCTTGGGTTTCTGGCACCGAAAGCCCTGTATCTATAATGGAAGTTAATCCTTGCTGCCGTGGTTTTGTGATTCTTGCAGGGATAGTGATCTCGCTAAAGGGTCGAGCTTGAGTGATTCGCTGCTCTTGCTCCTCATTCACTAGAGAATGAATGAATGCCATTAACTGCTCAATAGAGGGATGATTAACAATCGATGCTTCAGGTAATTTACACCGACCTTTTAAGGCGCGTTGTAAACGATTTTCTAACTCCACCGCCATGAGTGAGTCTAAACCTAATTCCGCAAAATTTTTATGCTCATCGATTTGCTCTGGAGAAACACTGAGTAAATCCGCAAGCTCTTGTTGCATGGTTACTTTTAAGTTCTGAATAAATTCGTTTTCATTTTTCTCTGTCAATTCATTCTGGTCCTCTTCAACAATCGATTGTGCTTCGTATAAGTCATCATCGCGCGCCCATACATGGTAACTGGACAGGGTTCCATCGACTAAAGCTTCACGCGTTGTTTTGCGCTTTATCTTGCCGCTCGTCGTTTTGGGAAGTGAACGCGGTGTAATTAAAGCGATTTGATAGACTGAAAGACTGTGATCCTCCCAAATTTGCTGCCTTAGTGCCGCGATAATCGCTGTATAGTCAGCATCTGCCAATGCTTCATGTAATTCTCCGACTACAGCAAGTTGTTCTTGCTCACCATCACTTACATTGAACGCGGCACACGCTCCAGCGCGAATGGCTGGATGAGCCCGTTCCATACTTGCTTCGATATCGTGAGGATAGTAATTTTTACCGTTAATAATGATTAAATCTTTACATCGTCCGACTACATAAAGCGCTCCTGCACTGATAAATCCTAAATCTCCTGTGCGCAAAAACTGCTGTTTAGGGAAATCTTTACAGTGAGCATGGAAATACTCTTCGGTAAGTTGGGGTTGTTGCCAATACCCTTGAGTCACACTATCGCTATCAATCCATATCTCGCCTATTTGCTCATCTCCACAGTGCTGTCTGGTTTCAGGATGAACGATTTTAAGCTCTTCAGCGACGACATAACCACTACTTACTAAAGATACGCCTGTTGGCGATTGGGATTTTTCCGGAATGACCTGATTGCGTCGTAACGCGTGTTTTTGCACCTCTTTAACATGTACTCCTTGGACACCGCACACCATTAACGTCGCTTCAGCCAAACCATAACATGGCATAAACATCTCTTTCCGGAAGCCGCAGACAGAAAAATTGTTGGCAAATTCATCCATTACGCCCGCATTAACAGGCTCAGCACCATTTAAAAATGCGTCCATAGAGCTTAAATCAAAGCCTGAACGCTGCTCAGGTTTTATTTTGCGATTACATAATGCGTAGGCAAAATTTGGAGCACTGGTTACCGTACCGCGGTATTGAGTAATTGCACGTAACCAAGTCGTCGGATCCCGTAAAAAAGTAAGCGGCGACATTAAATATACTGGAGTACCAGTATAGATGGGATAGAAAATACCACCAATAAGGCCCATATCGTGATAAGGGGGAAGCCAAATGATAACAACTGTATTTTCTTTTGCTGGCTGAGTTTGATTGATAAAATGCAAATTACACAGTAAATTACGATGACTCACCATGACCCCTTTGGGCTGGCCTGTTGAGCCTGAGGTGTATTGTAGAAATGCTATATCTTCAGCATGTATATCCTGCTCTTTATATTCTTTTTCTAAACTTAAGGATAAGGTATCGGTATTAATCCAGGTAAATTTATCGAAATCCCACTGGGAAACTTCATGCGCGGTTTTTAAAAATCGGCTCATAAGATTGTCAATAAAACCGATATTTTGTAACGCTTTCACATACTTTAATTTAGCAATTTGGTCGACAATTTTTTTCGTAGATAAAACAAGCTTGGGCTCGGAGTTCAAAATTACAGCCTGGAGTTTCTCGACTAATTTTTTTTCTGCTGGGGGGTATACTGGTACGGCAATTACGCCCGCATATAAACACGCAAAAAAAGCACAAATAAACTCCAAACCGGGTTGGTATACTAATAATACGCGATCACCCTCAGTCGTATATTGTTGTATTTGGGCAGCAATAGAGCGTGCACGCACGCGTAGCAACTGATAGCTCATTTGTTGTTCAATGGCTACCTCGCTATTTAAAAAAAATAGTTTATCTTCATGGTCTGCGCTAGCTTGAACATCAAGCAAATCAACCATGGTTTTTATGTTATTCACCTCAAATTTCATTTTGCCTCCCAGCCGCTTAGTCAACCGTTAACTCATGTTTTAATTCTGCAAACGCAGATAAAGTCTTTTTCACATCATCCATAGTATGTGCCGCAGTCGACACTAAACGGAAAAGGATAACTCCTGGTGGAACCACAGGGGCGGTTACCGCAGTAACAAATATGCCGTACTTTTCTCGAAGAACTTCCAGCATGTGTATTGCACGATTTACATCACCACCACGAACATAAATTGGAGTTATGGGTGATTCGGTAGGGCCTATTTCATAACCCATACTTTTTAATCCAGATTGTAACGCTTGAGCGATTTCCCATAATTGGCGCCGACGTTCTTCACCGTTAATAATAAGATCGGTGGCCTTATCAATTGTTTTAACTAAAGTTAATGGATGTACTTTAGAAAAAATTGCCGGACGTGAATTTAAACGTAAATAGGATATGATCTCTTTAGGTGCAGCAGTAAAACCACCTATCGATACGAAGGCTTTCGCAAAAGTACTAAAATAAACATCAATTTCTTGTTGTAAACCGTAATGCTCACCGATGCCTTTACCTTTGCTTCCTAATACCCCCAAGCCATGTGCATCATCAACGAACAACCGCGCCTGGTATTTAGCCTTTAAAGCGCATATATCCGGTAGATTTGCTAAATCACCACGCATACCAAATACACCTTCGGTAACAATGAGGCTACCGCCAGTATCCTCTTCTTGCGCTATTTGCAATTGTCGCTCTAGATCATGCATATCATTATGTTTGTAAGGGCGAACTTTTACTCCAGAGCGGGCCTGGGCTAAAAAAGCGGCATCAATCATACAGGCATGGGCGAATTGATCAATAACGATACTATCACCCCGTCCTACCAACCCGGTGAGCGTTCCCATCACCCCGAGATAGCCTGCGATAAAAAGCATCGCCTCTTCTTTATCGACGAGCTGGGCTAATTTTTTTTCTAACTCGATATGCTCCTGACGGTTCCCTGACATCAATCGTGCGCCCATAGGAGCCGTGGTACTCCATTGTTCTACTGCTTGTAATGCAGTTGCTTTAATCTGGGGGTTTTGTGCTAGGCCTAGATAGTCGTTAATCGTCCATACCAACATCGGTTTACCTTGAAACATCATTTGTGGACCAGGAAGACCCTCTAATATAGGACTTAGAAGATAATTATCGTCGTTTTGTGAGTGCTGAGCAAAATTCCCAGCACCGCTAACACACTTAGCAAAAATATCACGTGGTTTTATATCCATTTGGTTCTCAAGCATTTGATACTAAATAAACTATAGGAGATGCAACTGGATTTATCCATTCCGACAAAAAAATTTACAATGTCTTCGCGATATTAGCTATTGATGCGTTCATTATGCTGCTCTTTAGCTATCTAATTACATGTATAAAATGCAAACATAAAATTAATTTAAATAATTCTTTTATTTCTATTTTATGTTTGCTAATATAGCCCTCCCACAAATATTATTCTCCTTAGCATCTTGTGGATAACTTTCAGACCACCTCCCTACATCTCATCAAAAACCAGTTCCATTTCACTTAAAGTCCTTATCCTATCTATATTATTCAATTCCTCATGCTTTTTTACTTATCCACAAATTCTGTGGATAAGTCTGTGAGTAGATAGTGAAATACGAGTCACATCAAGCCTAAACATAAGTGCTGCAAAAGATAACAACGTGTATTCCCGTCGTGAGCAGTTTTTAGGATCGATGAAAAACTTTTTTTCCAACCTGAGCTCGTGTATAATCAACACTGCGTCGATTTGAAATTCAGCTTGCGGACGCTCAAAAAAGTTATTTTTTTTGAAAACACGGCTAAAGCGGGTATCCCTGTATATTCCACCCAACCGTTATCTTCGCATGCTCTCATTTTACAATTAGGTAGGGCGATGATCGATTTAATCGAATTAAATAAATCTTTTAACGGGAAACCAGCACTTTGCGATGTCAATCTTTTCATCCAGGAAGGAGAGATTTTTGGCATTATAGGTAAAAGTGGTGCAGGAAAATCCACACTTTTACGCTGTATGAATCTATTAGAGCGTCCTGATTCTGGTGAAGTAATCATTGATAATCAGAATTTAATGACTCTCTCTTCTTATGAACTGGCACAGACCCGGCATAAAATTGCAATGATCTTCCAGCAGTTCAATCTGCTGCAATCAAAAAATGTATACGACAATATTGCCTTACCAATGCGGATTCAAGGCATGGATGAAGAGGTGATAGCTCATAAGGTCAACGAGCTCTTACCTGTAGTTGATTTGCAGGAAAAAAAATACGCTTACCCTCATGAATTAAGTGGAGGACAGAAGCAGCGAGTAGCAATTGCCCGTGCATTAAGTGGTTCCCCTAAAATACTGCTTTGTGATGAAGCGACCTCAGCACTTGATCCCGCAACCACAGAATCTATTCTGGCTTTATTAAAGAAGATTAACCAGTTATACGGAATCACGATTGTACTGATTACACATGAGATGGATGTAGTTAAGCGCATTTGTAATCGGCTCGCAGTCATAGAACAGGGAAAACTGGTTGAAACCTCTGCATTAGCAAACGTTTTTCAAAATCAAAACAGCATTGCACGTAAACTTCTGTTCGCTCAATTAAGCCCTGAATTACCTGAGTGTCTTATTAAACAGATGGCCCCATATCCCACGGATAAACCACTGGTACGCTTATATTTTCAGGGCGATGAGGCGACCGTACCTTTTATTAGTAAAACCAGTCGTGAATTAGATATCGATATTAATATCCTTCTTGCCAATATTGACCGCTTCGATACCATTACCTGTGGTGTGTTGGTTGTTGAATTAAACGCTCATCCCTTTTTACTGGATGCGTTTATTGAGCGCTGTACGCAAGCAAAACTAACTGTGGAGATTTTAGGTTATGTCCTTCCCGATGGTTTCTGACTTAATCCAGGCAACCGGTGAAACTTTTTACATGGTAACTCTCAGTACCTTTTTTGCGGTGCTTTTTGGATTACCCTTGGGTACCCTATTGTATTCATCAAAGCGACTTAAACCGAGACCTCGTCTACATCGCTTTCTCTCCATGTTCATAAATATGGCACGCTCTATACCCTTCATTATTTTAATGGTTGCCATTATACCCTTTACGCGACTGCTTGTTGGCACCTCCATTGGGATGAATGCGGCCATAGTACCGCTTACTTTAGGGGCAATTCCTTTTTTTGCGCGCCTGGTTGATAATGTACTCTTGGGTTTGCCCAGCGGACTTATTGAGACAGGTTATGCAATGGGTGCAAACTCGCGGCAGATTATCTTACACATCCTCTACCCTGAAGCAAAATCAGCACTTATTCATTCAATAACGGTTACTGCAATCACATTGGTTAACTATTCAGCAATGGCAGGCACCGTAGGTGCAGGCGGCTTAGGTACTTTAGCTATCAATTACGGATATCAACGTTTTGACGCGGGTGTGATGCTTGCTACAGTCATCGTATTAATTTTAATCGTTCAAGGTTTGCAAATGTTGGGAGATCGCCTTGCACACTATTTCTTACATCATTAATCATCGGTTTAGAGGAGTTCTATATGCGGATTTTAGTTTACTTTTTTGTGCTATTCGGTTTTATTGCGTGTAACCAGCACACCCCCAATACTTTGGTCATTGGTACCATTGCTGGCCCCGAAACCGATTTAGTCGAAACAGCTCAAAAAGTAGCTGCTCGAGACTATAATCTTAAAATAAAAATTATAACCTTTAATGACTACAACTTACCTAATGAGGCATTACAGGATGGTAGTCTCGACGCCAACGTTTATCAGCACCTCCCCTATTTAGAAACTGCAACGAAAGCGCATTATTATGATTTTGAGTCCATTGGTCGCACGTTTGTCTATCCGATGGGTATTTATTCGCAAAAACACCATAGTCTCAAAGACTTACCTGATAATTCGCTTATCGCCCTGCCCAATGATCCCAGCAATGAAGTTCGCGCTTTGGCATTATTGGCACAGGCCCAGCTCATTACTCTAAAAGACGCCAATAGTACGGGTCTACAAGCAATTGATCAAAACCCACATCATTTTAAGTTTAAAGAAATGGATGCAGCCCAATTACCGCGTATATTGCCTGATGTGGATGCTGCTGTAATCAATACGACCTTTGCCTTGCCCGCGAATTTAAGCCCTGCCCGTGATGCACTCTATACTGAGAATAAAGATTCCCCCTATGCGAACATTGTTGTGATTCGGAAAGATAGCCCCAAAAAAGAACAGCTAGAATTGTTCGTTAAAGCGTTAAATTCCAAAGAGGTTAAAGAACAGGCGCAAAAGATTTTTGGTGATGCGGCGATCCCTGCGTGGTAAATTATATCCACTGTCTGAATTGGTCATTATCAACATGTAGTAAGTAATCAATATCAAGCTTGTGCGCTGCGAGGAGCAGCGCATAAATAACAGGAAACTCAAAAGTTTTATATAGATAGACTATAACGTTTGTTAATGCTCAGATAATGCCTCGATGAAAAGTCATTTTATGTATTTTTTACTTAATTTTCAGTTAATAAAAAAGTGTTATACTAATTGAAAAATTAGTTCGAGGTTATTATGCCAGGAATGTTGAATCAAGTCGTCTCAGGTCTTACAAATAAAATCAAGGGTATTCCCGGTAAAATAAAAGGAAAAATTCAAGATTTGGCCGAGCAAGAGCGCGGACCTCTTGTCGGCTCATACAATCATGTAAAACCTCTTGAACGTACCGCATTACATAAAGCTATTGGTGATAGACTTCTATACGAACCCTTTTCGCCCATGGCTTATAAAGCCACTCTAGACGAATACTTACCCAATATAGGCATCGATAAAAAAACATCTTTTGATGCGACTGCCTTTAGCACCTTGCGCAATACACGTGCCCATGATTTCCAAGGCTTAAAAGAAGCTACTACTGCGTCTGGGGAAATTATAAGTAAAAAATTGGCTGAAGAAAGTCAGAATGCGAATGTGCAAAATGCTAAAACTGCAGTTCAAGGTGCCTTAAATAGTGCTTTAAGTGCCTCGCCTAACTTTGAAAGCGCCCAACTCGATTACGAGGCACGCATAGGTAGCTTCAAAAAACTTTTGGATAAAGTCCCCAGTACTTACAAAATTCAGGATTTAAGCGCAGTTATGAAATCTGCGATTGATGAAGGTCGTGCAGCAATCACCACGCAACACGGTGACGAGATCAAAAAGCTAAATCAGCTGTTCACAGAAGTTCAGTTCAAAACTGATTTAAAAGCAGCTTTAAACATACAAGATGATCATCAAATCGATTTGGTCAAAGAAAGCATCGTAAATAATCTTAAAAAGACTCATACCGACACACTTGCAGCGTTTGATAAATCCACTCAGGAATCGCTAACCAAGATCCACAAGGCAGCAGAACAAGAGCTGAAAGCATTTACCTTTATCGCAAATCTACACGCAAATGAAAGAAAAATGCGCGAAATGATTGAAAAACTTGCTGCAGAAACGCTTAAAGAGAAAAGTAATGATAATATGGTTGTTGACATTTCCGAAAATAAATTAAGCGTATCGTCTGTACGTTTGGATAAACTTGAATTTATTCAACAACTAGGTGGAAATAAAATTGTACGTCAACAAGACACGGATCCACCGGTTTATAAATTGAGCATGGGTATGAAACTCTTTAGTCCCTTTTATTATGGGGGTGGAAAACACAAACAGGACTTATTATTACTCGCACAAACTATTCGTGCGACAGGCTCTGAAAGCATTACGTTTAATGTGGAAAATTTCTCTGATCCTAAAGTGGCAGAGCAACGTGCACGAGAAGCTTTTGAGGCGGGACTTAAAGCAGGTTTTCCTCCTGAAAAAATAAAAATTAATGTTAACGGTTTGAATCTTGCTCATGAAGCACAGGAAAAAAGTGAAAAGAACCCTCAAAAATATGATTCAATTAGAGAGAAACTGTTTGCAGAGAAACCAAATTTATATAAGGAATATGTAGAAAATGGTGTCCGAGTTCGTGATGAACTGAAAAAATTAAATGCAGCTATCGAAACGCCAACGAAACCTTCTGATGAAATTAAGAAAGAGATGGAAGAGTTACGGAAAGAGGCTCGAGGAAAACAACAAAAAACCATCAAAATTGAGCCTGAAGCAGCTGAGCAAAAGGACACGCCCGCCCCTACTTGATTACACTAAATTTTGCGGTTAATGCGCCGCAAAATTATAAAAAACTGTTATTAATCATTCGATTCTGGTATTTTATACCACGTCAACAGATCTGACTAAGGAGAGTCAATGAATGATCGTGATTTTGACGACGAAGAAGAAGCATTGGAAGATTTTACTTTGAATACAGGGGCTACCGTAGAAGCTAACCCCTCTACCAAGCTTGAGCGTCGACGAAGAATCGAAGATTTGTTTGAAGAAAAACGTCTAAAAGAGGAATTAGCTGATTTTGGATAATTAGCATAATTTACTTCGATTATCCGTATGAATTTATTTATACGGATAAATTATCACCTTCTAAAAAAAACTCAAAAAGTAATTTTATAAACCTCATTAAGCACTATACTTACTATGTGGCCAAAAGTCATATAAAGGAATAGTCCAACAAGGAGGATAAATAATGAGCCAATCTTCAACAACTTGCGCACGCTTGCTACGCATCGGACTTATGACGGCAGTATTAAGTTTTGTGGCGAGCTATACAACCATAGCCGCTGCAGCTCAGGGATGTGGTCATGGTTTCCATCGTAATGCTTATGGGCGTTGTGTTTTTAATCATCCTGGTCCTAATGCACGTCCTGCGCCTTACCATCGTGGCTGCTGGAGAAATATGTGGGGGCAATTACGTTGTTATCGTTAGTCATCCTGCTTGCCTGAACTTAGCTGTTCAGGCTTTTTATGCAGAAGTACTCTCTTTTATTTGCATACGGAAATATTTTGCCGCGGTGTCCAAGGGATTTTCCTCAATGATTTTATCAAATAGGCTTTTTGCTTCTAAATACTGCTTGGAATTTAAAAATTCCAGAGCTTGAGCAAAATCCGCTAAGGAATTCAACTTTAATTCACGAACGGCTACCTCATCATGTGAAAAAAGCTCATATACATTGATCGGAAGATTCTTACCTTTGACATGCGTCACTCCAAGTGAACGTAAATGATAGTCTTGACCTTGTTTTAAACGCTGATAGGTCTGGCCACTTATGAGTATATTAATACCAAACTGTCTTGTTAAAGATTCAACTCGAGAAGCGATGTTAACCGCATCGCTGATAACACTGCAATCCATGCGTGTTGCGAAACCGACCGTACCGACAATTACCGAGCCCGTGTTAATTCCAATTCCCACCTCTAATTCAACTTGATTATTCTGAGCACGCTCTTGATTGCAAAGGTCAAGTGCCTCTAACATTCCTAATGCTGCAGCAACAGCGTCATCCGCATCATCAAAAAGAGCCATTAATGCGTCACCAATATATTTATCGATAAATCCTCGATGTTTGATGATGGGCGGATTTAGATAATTCATGAGCGTATTTACGGTATTAAAAATTTCAACTGACGAAGATGCTTCTGCAAGCGTAGTAAACGATTTGATATCCAAAAAAAGTACAGTCATCGTTTTTTCAATACAATCCCCTAACCGAATATCAGCAATTTGTTTTCGATTTAAAAGTTTTAAAAAATCTTCGGGGACAAATCGCGACACAGCCACTGCGTTTTGCTGAATCTCTAATAATTTATTCACTAATTCATCATTAAGTACACGGACTTTTTTTTCGGCTAGCTGCAATTCGTTAAAATAATTACTCGTACGAACCATGTATTGAACTCGATATCCTAACAGGTTGGTATTTATCGGTTTTGTTGTAAAATCAGTTGCCCCTGCAGCAAAGGCTTTATTTATTGATTCATAATCATCAAGCCCTGTAATCATCATGATAGGAGTAAAGCGGTATTCTTCAATTTTACGAATTTCGCTGCAGGCAGTAAAACCATCCATTTCCGGCATTTCCACATCCAATAAAATCACATCAGGACTCTGCTTTCGTAAGAGTGCTAGTGCTTCTAACCCATTTTTTGCAGTGATTACCTCAAAACCTGCTTGCTGCAATGCATCCATGGTCAAGAGCCGCATGGTCGGGCTATCGTCTACCACCAAGATTAAAATTGGATTAATTTTTTCCATTTTCATCTCTAAATTTTGGGTTAATACAATAAGTGATTAAATAGAAAGGTAAGTCCTTAAGAGGAACTACTTTATCTACAGCATTTAATGACTGGGCCACCTCCCCCATTCCGAAGACCACAGCACTATCTGAATCCTGGATAAGTGTATGCCCGCCTGCTTCTCGAATTTTAAGTAAACCCTCCGCACCATCATCACTCATTCCTGTTAATAAAATACCAATTGAGTTCGAACCAGCCTCGAGGGAAACAGTGTTTAACAAGTAATCAATTGATGGACAAAAATCTTCACTACCCTCGCAAGGGATTAATCGCGTGCATAAATTCTGATTAACGCGTTTAAGCCCCAATTGATACTCCTCTGGTGCAATATATACCGTGCCTTTGCATAGCGAAACATGATCGGTGGCAACAACTACCTGAAGCTTGCTACACTGGGCAAGCCAGCGTGCATAACCTTGGGTAAATCCTTTACTCATATGCTGGACTATAACGATAGGCACAGGAAAATCACTTGGCAAATTAGATAATAAGTACTTCACCGCCGATGGACCACCTACGGATGCGCCAAGAGCTACAATTTCACAATGGGTACCTGCCTTAACAATATCAGCAGCCATTGTGGCTTTAGATACTGGACGCCCTGGTATCTTAATCAATTGGATTTCTGCCAAACTACGTAATGTGTCAATAATGTATTGTTTACGCTCAGTAAAATTTGATGCAAATATATTACCTGGCTTGGTGATTGCGGTTAAGGCGCCTGCTTCTAAAATTGGGAAAGTAGCCGAAACGGACTCATCACTGATTGTGGCACTGATAATAACAATGGGAGTCGGGTATTGATCCATAATGATACGTGTGGCCTGTAAGCCATCCATTATCGGCATCTGAATATCCATAGTAATTAAATCAGGACGTAAACGCGCGGTCAATTCGATGGCCTCTTTACCATTATGAGCAATACCTACGATTTCAAAATCATCAGCAGCACTTAAAATTTGTTTAATTATTGCAATTTCCGTAGGTGAATCATCAACAATCAATATACGAATCATCGGTCATTCCCTAAAATAATTATGCGTTAACGGTGTTTGTGCACGGCGAATTAATTCATGAGCATTGAGGATAAAACTGATTTGCTCATCACCTAAAATTGTTGCGCCATCAACTCCAGGAAGAGTAGTTAAGGGCTCTGCTAAAGGCTTCAATAAGAGCTCACGCTCACCAAGAACATCATCGACCACCAACGCAATCCTATGTCGCTTATTCTGAATCACTACCGCCATCGTAAACTGCTCAATCGGGTTCACAGAATCAGAAATTCCTAATAGTTGAGCGAGCGAACATAATAACAGCGGATGGCCCTCCACTAATAAAGCATCCTTACCTTCAACCTGCACCCTATTATGGTCATTAATAAGTAATATACGTTCGACAGCTTCAGTGCTGATAACAAAAAGCTGATGTGCAGCACGTACAATGACCCCATGCTCTGTAGCTAAAGTAATGGGCACACGCAGGTGGAAAACTGTTCCTTTCCCTTGTGTGCTTTCAACAGCAATCGTCCCTTTGAGCTGTACTAAATTTGAACGAACCACATCCAAACCTACCCCTCTGCCTGAGATCTCAGATGCGACTTCACGAGAAGAAAATCCAGGCAGAAAGATTAACTCCAGCGCCGATTTGGCTGTTAATCCTTCAATTTCTGTTCGTGTTAATAAATTACGCTGTAACGCTATTTGAATGTTTTTTTGCGCATCAATCCCGGCACCGTCATCACTGATTTTAAAAATAACCTGCTGGTCTTCTTGCAAAATCTCTAAAGAAATATGCCCTTGTTCGCTTTTACCAAGACGTAATCGTTGTTCAGGGGCCTCTAAGCCATGATCAAGTGCATTACGGAGTAAATGTAATAACGGATCTTTTAAACCATCAAGAATAAGTTTATCAATTTTTACATCATTATGTTTCATGTCAAAAACCACCGGTTTTTGCAAAGCCTGAGCTAAATCACGAACCATGCGCGGGAAATAAGCTAATTGCGTCTGCACTGGGAGTAAACGCGCCATCCCAATTTCTTCCTGCAGATGTGTGGTTAATAAAGACAGTTCGTTAAAATCAATTGCGAGTGCTTGTTGTGTCGTATGTACTTCTTTATTCAGAGCAAATAATGCCTTTGAAAACTCATTAAAATCCGGGTGACTTATTTTTTTTTCCCAAACATAGGCATTTTTTCGTAATACGCGCATCAAATTATTATATTGATATTCAATGTATTGCAGCTGCTCCTGATGATTATGTAACGAAATTTTAACGGATTGTAATTGTTCCAAATCAGCAGAAATAAGTTCCAACTTACTTAAAGAAATACGTACCGAGTCATACTCTTTTGTACTTGAATAAGAATCCTTTTGATAGGCTTGAGGAAGTGCCTTACTATGAAGGGTTTCTTCGGTAGAAAAAGACACTGAGGGTGGCAGTTTTTCAGCATACGCCCCCACTTGAACCTGCATCATGGCATCTAGAAGTTGTAGATTTTTATTCACCCAGTCCGGAGTCGGTGATAATTTTTTTAACTGTAATTCTTGAAAATTGTGTTCGAGTTGATGTGCAAAACCGGCAATCTCATCTGCCCCTACCCCCCGCGCTGCTCCCTTAATATTATGAGCAGCACGAAACATAGACTGCAATTTTAATTGCAATTCTTCTTCATGAAAGGTTTTGTTTTCCAATTCAAGAAGACTCGTTGTTAAAATGCGATTATTCTCTTCAAGTTCTAATGAAAAAGTTTCCAGGATTTGTGCAAGCACATTATTTTTTATTTCATTATGATCTGGAATCTCCGCCTCGCTAAGGGCTAGAGCAGAACCACTTTTTGGAAGAGGTCCGCGCCCGTGGACAATATTTTGTAATTCATGCTCGAGATGCGTCAATGATGATGGCCATTCCCCCTCTTCTTGCAGAACAGACATCCCATGCTGCATACCTAATGCGACAGACTCAGCAAGCTCCCAGCTTGATTTAATTATCTGTAAATCTTTATTAAAAAGATTTTCCAAACCCTCTGCCAATTGCGGGATACCGGATATATCTGCGGATTGCGCTGCGACCTTAATATTACGGCTAACCTGAATGATTCGCCGCTGTATGGCGGGCAATTCTGTATCCTCTGAATTTTTACCGATTTGTATTTGTTGAAGAATGACTGCAGACAAGTCGTCTAATTCCTCTTTAAACGTGGTTAATAGTTTTTTTCTCAGCTCATTATTAGCAGTCATTAGGTCTAAACCTTATAGAGATTGACATCCTCTTTGAGATGCACCGCAATTTCATCCAGCTTATTAATGAAGTCCATCATCTCATTTATCCCTGCTGAGAACGTTGCGGTTGTGCGGTTTATTTCATACATACTTTCCACTATTTGCTCTATACCAACCGTTTCCTGGCGTATAGCAATTTCAATATGTTGCGTTGAAATGGCCGCATCATTAATCATTTTACTAAGCGTTTGGATGACCTCACCTGCTTTGCGTAAGCGCTCAATTCCCTCCCCTAATGTTTTCGTTCCTTCTTGGGTGACCAATACTGCCTTTTCAGTAGCACGCCGAATATCTTCGAGTATTTTTTGTACTTGAATGGTCGATTGCTCTGATTGTTCCGCAAGGTGGCGGACCTCTGCGGCAACAACAGCAAATCCTTTACCCGCCTCTCCTGCCTTCGATGCTTCAATAGCTGCATTCAAAGCAAGCATTTTAGACTGTTGCGCTAGAGTATTTACTACCCCTGTGATCTCGCCTATTTGCTGAGTATGATTGCTTAAATCAAGAATCGTATGAGCAATTAAATTCATTTTTTCTTCAGAAATCTTTATTCCTTCAATACTTTGGTTGACCGACTCTGCGCCTAATTTACCTTGCTCATAGGTATTTTTAGCAACCTCGCGTAAAGTCTGAGCCTTACTCATGGTTTGTTTGGAGCTCTTATCGATTTCTTCTAAAGAGGTACTGATTTCATGAATAGCCGAAGCTTGCGAATTGATGCTTTCATTTTGCTCATGAGCGGAATTTTTAACCATACTGATCATCGTGACAATTTCATTACTGACCTCAGTAATTCTTTGCGTAATGCTGGCGAGTCCATCGGTCATCTTGTTTAAGTCTTTACCTAAATCGTATAAAACATCGTCATTATTCATAGATAAACGCTCATGCAAATCACCTGCTGCAACTTTACTGCTGTATTGACTCAGTTTTTTGGATGAGCTAACTAACTTCTCAAGCAATGCGCGCGTTTCATTCTCATTATTAAGCAATTTTTGCTCATTATTACGGATTGCATCTTGCATGAGTTTTAAAGAGGATAACATTTGGCTCAGTCTGTCTTCATCCTCAATATTGATAACCACATCACGATCTCCTGCCGCAATTCGCCGCGCAATATTGATTACCTTGTCAATAGGAGTTGCCAAAATTCGTTGGGTAATCAAGGGGACAATTATCGTTAAAATGACTGCGAGAAATAATAATGCATACGCTGAATGCTTTAAAATTTGCAAACTGTTATCAATTTTTAGGGTGTGTCGGTTAATTTTCTCTTTAATCTCTTCATATAAACCACCCATTCGTCTCCCTTGTGCATTATATTTACCATCGATGATATCAATCATTTCATTACTTATTGGGCGCACACGCTCGATGTATTGATTCATCGCAGCCAAAGAATCATGAGTACGAGACATGCTCATAACCTGAAATTGGGCATGATAAACGGGTTCATAGAGTTCTTCTAGGCGATGCCAATGCTCCAAAATCACTGGATCTCCAAGCTTGGTTAATGCATCATTCCATGTATCTTTTGTCTGATTAATTTCATCCCAGATTTGCATAAAATTTTTTTGATCGCGCGCATCTCCGGTTAGAATCCAATGAGAAACAATATCGCGTGCTTGAAATATTTGGGTATCCAGAATTGGCGAGATATTCGCTTCGTTGATTTTTTGGCTCAACAAAATAACTTTGTTAATTTTTGGTAACAGCAGGATAATTAATAAAACCAAAGGTAAACTTAAGGTTAGAAAACCGAGAAATAAACGTGCACGCAGTGTAGTGAATAGCTTAAGCCTACTCCCGAGTTTCATGGCGCTCTCCAGTCCATTGAATATTTTTTTTCGTATCTTGGATTAACACCTGCATTAACATCTCTACATTAATAATAGCAGTAAGTTCCTCATCAATACCGATTATTTGTTCAGCGGCTGCAATACCGCGAGCTCTCAGGGGCGCAGCTAAACCGCTAATTTTATATTGATAACCTCCTATAACCTCATCAATGAGTAGTCCAAGCAGGCAGGAACGTCCTTTGAGTACGAGAACATGCTTTCTATTTCTTACGGCTGCCTGATCGTGAAAATAGGCTAATAAATCAACAACGGTAATAATCTTTCCGCGCCAGTTGATTACTCCCCCAATAAAATCAGGAACTCCAGGGGGCACCCAAATTGAAGGTTGCGATATAATTTCCGCAATAAATTCAAAAGGAATCCCATATAATTCAGAACCAAGCAAGAATCGAACATAGGTCACCTGCTGCTCTTCATCCGCTTTCAGAGGAATATTCTGCCCGAACACCTCTGCTCTATGTTTTAATCGCTCCTGCTCTGAAGGATTTTCCGGTAATAAATCATGTGCATGCCGCTTTTTATCAATCATTTAATCCTCAAAATTTAAGGGCTTATTTCAGCACGGGTAAAATAAATTGCGCCATTATGATGGAACTGTAATCCTGTATCTGGGGTGACAATAGGATCAGAGGCGCCTAGCAACAAAACAGCCTCAGGGGCCATACAATGACTTAGGTTACGAACAATGTTCACACCCGTATCATTGGCGAAATAAATCAATACATTACGGCATAAAATTAAATCAATATCGATTGTTGCTGTCAGTATGGATGGATAGGCATGATCAATTAAATTGAGATACGCAAAATGAACACGTTCGCGTAAGGGGGATTGAAACAAATATTTCTGCCCATCTTTTATAAAATAGCGTTGGAGATATTTTCTGGGTATGGTACGCATCGACCATTCCCCGTATAAACCGCTTTGCGCTTTTGCTAAAGCTTCCGTATTAATATCCGTGGCAAGAAGCTGTAAATCCCAATCGGCGCAATTAGGTAATAGCTCCTGGAGTTGCATTAAAACAGTATAAATTTCTTCACCCGCAGCGCATCCTGCACTCCATATTTTAAGACGCTGCGACTGTTCGTTCTTTTTGATTAATCGAGGTAATAAATGCTCTTGCAGCAGAGTCATTTGGCTAGCATCACGAAAGAAATAGCTTTCACCTACCGTTATCGCCGCAACAAGCTGTGAAACCTCAGGGGATTTGTTCGATGCCATCTGTAGTTGCTGCAGATATGACCTGGGAGTCATTTTCCCCAGAGCGCAGCTTTGCGCAATATGATCAATTAGGGTTTGCGTTTGATTCATATGAATCACAATGCCGAAACGCTGCTGCACCAGGCCAATGAACTCATGTTCAAGATTTTTTATCTCGTTAATAAGTGGTGATATCATGTCATTCATCTTCAGCCACCAAGGGTAAAGAAAAAATCCAGGCAATGCTTAATACATGCGTTACCCCATAACGATGCTTGAATGTGCCACAGAATGGATTCGCAGGTTCTGGTTTTACATGGATTATATCTTCGGTAAGATCCAATAATTTATCAACAATAATTCCCCGATACTCATGCTGGTAGCTGAGCAATAGAATAGTCATATTTGAAGTATAAGCTTGTTCACGGTTTAACTTTAAAGCAAATGCCAAATCAATTATCGGCACTGGGCGATCACCTAAAAGCAATAATCCAGCGTAGTAATTTGGACTCTTGGGGACTTTAGTAAGCCAGGCGAGAGGAATTATTTTTTCGATTGTCTCGATTGAAAAGGACATGTATGTTTCATGAATCAAGCAATGAAGCAACTGCGTTGCGCTTGTTGAGGTATCCATACATTATCCCATTGCAGACCATTTTATAGTTATAGACTGCTTTCAATCCTGCGACAAGGTGGGATTATGGCATACCTATTGAGGTAATTATGAGCTGGCGCTCATGAGGCTTTAAACGATGCTCATAAAGGTAAACACCTTGCCATCTACCCAAAGCAAGTTGTTGTTGCTGAAGTGGAATCTCAAGGCTATTTTGAGTTAGAATCGTGCGAATATGCGCAGGCATATCATCTTTACCCTCGGAAGTATGGCCAAACCGCAGATCCCCATCAGGGACTAAGCTTGCAAAAAATTGCTCCAAATCAACACGCACTTGGGGATCGTAATTTTCACATAAAATTAATGAAGCGCTCGTATGTTGCAAAAAGAGATGACAAATTCCTTCAGCAATACCTCCTGTGCGGATGAGCTCATTGATTGAAGCGGTTATATCGTAAGTTCCCCGTCCATCCGTTTTGATTTTTATCAATTTTTTTTCGAGTATCATGCTTTAATCCAATCATTAAATAATCAAATACCTATATGCAAAATAGGTTAAGGAAATCCCTAAAAATTTTCTTAACTATCCCCCTTGCATAATTATTGTATATTTTTTATTTTTTACCTATAATCCTCTTGGTTTTTTGTCAAAAATAATCAAAAATGCATAAAAAAAGATCAGTTTTTACGGGTTTCGCTGCGGCGATACGATACTAAAGTACAAAGAGGCTTTCCTGTCGGTCCTCTTCTAAACATACGAGAATGAAATAACCAGTGAACAGTAATGCAAATCCAACGCAACCCGTTAAAGATAGTGGTTATAGCAGGAGACTTAAAGACCGACATGTTCAGCTGATTGCCCTCGGTGGGATCATTGGTTCTGGTTATTTTCTGGGCACTGGAGAAGTGATTAACCTCGTGGGCCCTGCAGTGTTTCTTGCCTATATACTGGGTGGATTAATTATTTTCCTCACCATGCTGTGTATGGGTGAATTAGCAGTCGCTATTCCTATTTCAGGATCATTTGTTACGTATACTGCTGATTTTATTTCTCCTTCCATCGCTTGTGGCGTTGGGTGGTCTTATTGGATTAGTTGGGTTGCTTATATTCCTGCAGAATGCGTCGCCGGTGGCATCATTATGGAAATGTTTACCGGTGTTAATGGCTATCTTTGTGCCATATGTTTTGGGTTACTCATCACTTACATCAACTTAGCTAAGGTGGATACCTTTGGCGAAATTGAATTTTGGCTTGCTTTAATTAAAATCCTGGCGCTATTCGGATTCGTTATTCTTTCCTTGCTTATCTTCTTTGGCTTAATTCCTGGAAGTGAATCTAAAGGAATAATTGGTGGCAAATACATTCTGGGCGACGGTGGTATGTTACCGCACGGCGTTATGTCTTTGCTAACCGCCATGGTACTTTTACTAGTAAATTATCAAGGCTCGGAGATTATTGGCCTTGCTGCAGGTGAATCTGAGAATCCGGCGCGAATGATTCCTCATGCGATTCGCAATGTTACTTTGCGAATTCTATTTATTTATATTATTCCCGTATTCTGTCTTGTGCTTATTTTCCCTTGGCAAAAAGCGGGTCTTACTAATTCAGTGTTTGCAGACGCATTAAATTTATATAATCTTAAATGGGCAGGCACTGTTACCAGTTTCGTCACTTTAAGTGCGACTTTATCTTGTGCAAACTCCGGCTTTTACGGCACGGTGCGCGCATTAAATGCATTAGCACGAGATGGTATGGCACCACACACTTTTGCGAAATTCAATCATAATTCGGTGCCGCAAAATGCAGTGATTGCCACCCTCGTTATGGTTTGGGTACTATTAGGTGTTGGTTACTTTTTCGGTCAAACACAACTGTACATCGCATTATTGCTCGTATCCGGTTTTACAGGAACACTCGCCTGGATCTCATTATGTACCTCACAAATTCGTTTTCGAAACCGCCTGTACCAAGCAGGATACTCAACAGATCACTTAAGGTATGTAACCCCCTATTCCCCTTATACAGGACTTTTAGCCATCGCATTAATGCTTATTGCCTTACTCTTTTTAGTACTAAATAAAGACCCCACCTATAAGCTTGCATTTTACATAGGCGTGGTCAGTTTCATTATTCCGATAATCATTTACAAATTGTTTGATTTGTCCAGGAATAGAAAAAGAGCCCTGCACTTGAAGACTCGTGTGAAATTTCAAGATATTTTTCCGCCAGTCTAATCATCTTCGCCTAAAGACAGGCGACTTAAGTATATCTGTTTGTTTTACCGTATGGATAGGGGTATAGGCGTGAAGACAATATAATACATGATATGCCAGAAAAAATTGAACACTCTGTATTCTACGTAAGCTCGATTAATCAAGAGATATTAAGTTAATGTAATTTTTGACCGTTGGGTATTTTTCTATCAACACCGATTAAGCAAATGGCACCATGTTCGTCAGCAAAACCGACCAACAAAAATTGCGAGATAAACCCGGCAATATTTTTTTCCCCTAAATTGATGCAACCGACAACAGTACGCCCAACTAAATCTTCCGGTTGATAATGCACGGTAATTTGCGCTGAAGTTTGCAAAATACCGATTTCCTTACCAAAGTCGACCCAAACTTTATACGCAGGTTTTCTTGCTTTCGGAAATACCTCAACGCGAACAACGGTTCCTGAGCGTAAATCAACACGTGCGAAATCATCATAATCAATCGGCATCTTCAATTTCCTCTATGAGCGGTAGCGGGGAGGTCACCTGCTCCGGTACTAAGCTCTTTAATAAAATTTTTAATTCATGCTCTTGCGAGGTATTACATGCTGTGTTGAGCAAACGCATGGTTTGGGTTAATTCCTCCCAATCAAGTTCACGATATTGAGCTTTAAATAATTTTTCATGCTCTGTAGAAACCAATTGCTCAGACTCATGAAATAACTCTTCAAAAAGTTTTTCCCCAGGACGAAGCCCAGTATACTCGATGAGTATGTCCTTGCCTGGTTCTTTTCCAGCAAGACGTATCATCTGCTCTGCCAAGTAATTAATTTTAACCGGTTCCCCCATATCGAGCACAAATATCTCTCCTCCAGTTCCATTGACCATGGCTTGCAAAATGAGCTGACAGGCCTCGGGAATAGTCATAAAATAGCGCTGCATTTCTGGATGGGTAACCGTTAAGGGGCCTCCTGCTTTCAATTGTTTCTGGAACAATGGGACTACGCTACCCGCCGAACCCAAAACATTGCCAAAACGCACGGTGATAAATTGAGTTGTAACTCGTTTATTGAGGTTTTGACAATATATCTCCGCCACCCGTTTAGTTGTACCCATAATATTGGTAGGATTAACTGCCTTATCCGATGAAATTAAAATAAATTTTTCAACTTTGGCCGTAACACTGGCACGAGCAACTATTTGTGTTCCCAGCACATTGTTTAAAACAGCAACCCGGATCTGGCTTTCAAGCAAGGGTACATGTTTATAAGCTGCTGCGTGAAATACGATATCTGGAGCCGCATTTTGGATAACCTCAGTAACCGCCATTTCATCGGTGACACTTACCAGGTGCAATGCTAAAGAAATAGCGGGATAGCGTTCTTGTAACTCTTGCTCAATACGATATAGGTTAAATTCTGAATTCTCAATAATAACCAATTTTCGAGGTTTAAGTGCCATAATTTGCCGACATAATTCAGAACCAATGGACCCCCCGCCTCCAGTCACTAAAACACATTTATCCTGAACTCCAGCGATCACACGATCCCATTGTAATCGTACTTCATCACGACCCAGTAAATCCTCTATATTGACCGGTCTTAATGCATTTACTTCAATGGTTCCCGATGCTAAAGCAGATAGGCCTGGCAGCGTGCGGAAAGGAATATTGCTGCGCTCACAATAATTAACAATCCGCCTCATTAAGGCTGAACCTGCAGAAGGTATCGCAATAAATATCAAATCAATAGCGTAGGTTTTAACACATTCATTGATTTGATGGATGGCACCTAAAACGGGCACCCCATGGAGATCAAGGCCACGTTTACTAGGATTATCATCGATAAACCCCACGGGTTGGTAATAGGTTCCACGTTTCAGATCGCGCACCAAACTTTCTCCCGCAAGACCAGCTCCCACAATCAGCACGCGCCGCACTTCCTTACTGTGATTACCTCGAGAACGTCTATCCCAATAAAGTCGGACACTTAACCGACCGCCACAAAGAATGGTGGTTAGAATGATGCAATACAGCGGTAAAACGGAACGTGGTATATGGTGTAAAATTGAGGTCCAATAAAATACTGGAATTACAAGCATAACGGCCAAAAGTGCTGCTTTAATAATGCGAATTACATCATTAAGGGATGAAAAGCGCCATAATCCTTTATACGTTCGAAAATACAGGTAGCACGCAGCCTGGATAGCGGTTAAAACAGAAAGAGCAAGAAATGAATGGGTCGTGGCCAGCATTTTGGGGAAGGGCTGCATATTATACCGCAGCCAGTAGGCCGCCGACCAAGCCAGGGGGATGGCAAATGTATCAAAAAACAGAACTGGTAATTTAGAAATAACTTTACTGATAAATAAATTAACCTTTCTCTTCATTTCTTATTCGTAACCCAATCCAATTGAATTAGGAAATAGTACACTATCTCAGGCATTTCACCCATCTTAATTTTAATTTTCTCTATTTGGGCTAAGGAAAACCGGACCCTGCAGTTGAGGATTTAAGTGAAGATTCTTTAACAGATTTATTCAAAAGCTCAATAATCTCGAGTTTAACCTGGGAAGGGTAATTCTCAAGTAGCTTATTAATTTTTTTAGTTACATCCTCAGGAGATAATTCAGGAACATTATACTGGTTAGTTTCCATGCTCTGAGCGAAAAGTCCATGTGTGGCTAAGGATGATTTCGATACATTAGCTGAGTTTGAATCTACAGCAGGAGATACCCACTTAAAAAAGATATCTAACCAGTAAGGCGCAGCATCATCACGTTTTATAAACAAGGACTCGGGAATTCCGTATATATTTTGGCTACCTATAAAAACCTCTTGTACCTTTTCAAAAGGTGTAAGTATTTCTCCGGGGTAGGCAATGAAGTCATAACCATTTAGTGCTGTTAACCACATGATCACCGGGGCCTCATCACGAAGGTAAAACTGTGATCGCATCTGCCAAATATTTTTTGGTAGTTTATCTTTATTACTGTGGCGCTCCGCAAACTTCGCCGCTGCTACTTGAATACTCTGCTTAATCGAAGGGGTTGTCTGCATTATGTTTTCTATTGCCAGTTTATTTTCTATAAAAGAAGACTGAGATTGCCACTGCTCCCAACGCACTATAGAAAAATTGCAAGCTAATTCGCTTTCATTTTTATTTAAACTCGGAATTTCTCTATTGCTGGCAAGGCTATTTAAGTATTGAATTTTATCATCCATACTCAAAGCCGAGAAATCTGGTGACAGTTGGCTCATATCTAGCTTTAATGCAGACAATATATAAGGGAGATTCTTCTCAAAAAAACGCTCACCTAAAGCCTTTGCCTCTAAACGAAGTTTTTGTTCTATAAGATTATTTATATCGCACAATGCTTCAAGCTGCTCTTCATAATTCATTTCGAGAAAATTATTTTTGTATTCCATCCCCAGGTGTAGGAGTGCAACTAAAGAATCGAAATATTTAGGAATAAAGCTGCTTAGTAACTCAGTTGCTTGTTCAGGTTGCCCTTTAATTTCTACTAATAGTGTCTCAAGATAACAATGCGCTTCAGGGCGTAGATTATGCCAATAGATTTCGTCCGCGATAAGAACGGTAAATGTTTGGTGTTGTGAAATCCCTGTCGCAATTTGAGCTTGAAGATAATCATCACTGCAACATTCATTGCCCTCAATGCTGACTAACAAAAGAGCTTTAAATGCTTTTAAGTTTTTAAGCTTCTGTCTAATTTCACTATTAAAAGA
This sequence comes from Legionella sp., assembly GCA_017306715.1. GTDB lineage: Bacteria > Pseudomonadota > Gammaproteobacteria > Legionellales > Legionellaceae > Legionella. The sequence goes on from JAFKHV010000039.1 coordinate 25,763, forward strand.
GGCAATAACTACATTACTCCCATTTTTTTTCCCTCTCACTTTTGGCATTTTATCCTCATACTTAAAGTTCAAATGGATTCATATTATACATCATGTTTCTATTTTAGCGTATATCTTTGGCAATGTCTTCTTTTCATAGGGAGAATCATTTTTTTAATATAAAATAAAAAACATCATTACCTATTTAAACGAATAATGAAAAATGAATTGGATCCAGAACTAATTTTGCGTAAAAAAATTATTGAGCTGGAACAGCTATTAGAAGAAAAAATTAACTATTATGAAAACATTTTATCGCTTCTCCCAGGGCATGTTTATTGGGTTAACAGAGATAATATATATCTAGGCTGCAATAATGAGCAAGCCAAAGATGCAGGCCTATCCTCGCGTCAAGAAATAGTCAATAAAAGAAATTCCGAGTTACCTTGGAGAGACCAGGCGGCAGAGTTGGACCGAATTAATAATCAAATCATGGAAACAGGCGTTGCCCAGTCGATAATCGAATATGCAGAGATGATCGATGGCGTTAAAACCTACCTGTCTCAAAAAGTACCTTTAAAAAATCGTTCTGGCACAATTATTGGATTGTTGGGGATTTCTCTGGACATCACCGAGTTGAAAAAAACTCAAAAGGAACTTGCCAAAGCAAAAGAAAAAGCTGAGGCCGCAAACCGTGCGAAATCAACCTTTATCGCCAATATGAGTCATGATATACGCACGCCCTTATCCGGAATTATTGGTATGACCGCCCTTTTAGAGGAAGAGATTACCGACCCTATTGCCAAAGAAAATGTGCGTCTAGTGCACGAAAGTGGTAAGCAACTTTTATCACTTCTAAACAGCATTCTGGAAATTGCGGCAAGTAATGCTGCTCAGGAAAAAAAATTACGCAATTCCTCCTTTAACCTCTTAACGATGCTGGAAAAACTTGTCGCACTAGAAAAGCCCGCTTTGCTCTATAAAAAAAGTCATTTACGCCTAAATTTAGCTGCGGATCTCCCGCAATGGATTGAAGCAGACCAACAAAAACTCTACCGCATTCTGCTCAACCTCTTAAGCAACGCCATAAAATTCACTGATAATGGAATAGTGACCGTAAGTGCACGCCCCATTGCCCAAAAGAGAGGGAAAACTATCCTTGAATTTAAAATTGAGGATACAGGAATAGGTATATCCGCTGAGAATCAAGCACGAATTTTTGATGCTTTTTATCGCGCAACACCAGCATACCAAGGAACTTATGAAGGTTACGGTGTCGGTCTCCACATTGTGAGGCAATATTTAAAAAGTTTTAAAGGAACCATTAATGTTCAGAGTGTCGAAAACCAGGGGACTTCAATTACGATTACCCTCCCGGTCAAAGCAATTGATCCTCCGAATGCAACTGCCTTGATTGAAGACTGTCCCGAAGTATCTCATATCAACACCTTACCAAAACAGCGTAACGTGCTGCTGGTTGAGGATAATCCCATGGCTATGAAAATTTCTACCTTAATGCTGGAGCGTTTAAATCTCACCGTGACCCCGGCAATTAATAGTACCGAAGCATTGGATTGCATTAAACAAAAAAGATTTGATTGGATTATTACTGACATTGGTTTACCTGACTTCTCAGGATTTGAGCTAGCGCGACGCATTCAAGCTTATGAGATTGAACAACAATTGCCACACACACCCATTTTAGGTCTAACCGCCCATGCTAAACGTGATGCTCTAGAGGAAAGCACCTCCTCAGGAATGTTGGACTTACTCGAAAAACCCTTAAGTTTAAATGATTTAAATCGCCATATTTGCTCTACCCTGCCGGAGCCTGCGCCTGAGGTAAATAAAAATCGGTCTACCAAAAACAATCTGAAACCTTTATTTGACGAGCAATTGGCAATGAAACATTTAGGTTCGCTAATAATGCTCCAGGAAAGCATTCATTTTTTAGTTGAGGCCGAATTACATACTAATTTTTTTAAAATTCAGGAAAGTTACGAACAGCAGCATTGGGAAGAATTACATCGTTTGATTCATTTATTTAAGAATTCTTGCATTTACTGTGGCGTACCGCGTTTATTGGAAATCACCACGCGATTTGAAAAAATAAGCCTAAGTCAGGATGAAAAAATCATCAAAGAAGTATTTGAAGAATTCCTCACGACGTGTAAGGAAACCGAGCAATATTTAACTGCCTGGCTAGCAACTAAAAAATAACGCGCTATCTTTAATCTCGATTAATGAGTCCTAAATCCCGCCCATAACATTAATAATCGTAATCCAAAAGCAAATAAAGCAAGTGCGCCAACACTTGCTAACCAGATGATTACGAGCCAGCCTACACGCCGAAACCAATTCTTCTGTCGCATTAATGATATCCCTCGTTCGAATTAATTTTGCCACGAAATACATAATATGCCCAAGCCGTGTACATAAGTATAAACGGTATAATGAACAATGCCCCGACCAGCGCAAAACCCATACTTGCATTGGGAGCTGCGACCTCTCGGATGGATACCGCAGGCGGTATGATATTAGGCCATAAGCTAATCGCTAACCCAAGGTATCCAGAAAACAGGATTACCAAGCTTAATATAAAGGGGCCGCTGTGAGCGTTGGGTGTTAACTTTTTCCATAAGAAAAATGCAGCGACAAACGCGATTAAAGGAAATGGTAAAAGATATAAAGTATTTGGCCAATTAAACCATCGTTCAGCGATGTAGTGATGGGTGAACGGTGTCCAGACACTTACGATTACGATAGCGAGTACTAGCAGCAATAAAATGGGTTTAGTTAGGCTCAACATTTGTCGTTGCAAATTACCCTCTGTTTTTATAACTAGCCAGGTACTGCCTAATAAGGCATACGCAATAATCAGACTTAAGCCCGTAAATATGCTAAAAGGAGTTAACCAATCAAGGCTATTGCCGCTGAAAAAAATACCTGTTGGTCCTGTACTTAGTTTAAAGCCATTAATAAACGCACCTAAACTTACTCCTTGAAAAAAGGTTGCAACATAAGAACCTCCAGTGAATGCTTTATCCCAAAAAGGCTTATGTTTTTCTGTGGCTTTAAAACGGAACTCAAATGCAACACCGCGCCAAATGAGACCAGAGAGCATCAAGATCAGTGGTAGATAAAGTGCGGATAGGATGATGGAATATGCCTTAGGAAAAGCAGCTAAAAATCCGACCCCACCCAACACTAACCAGGTTTCATTACCATCCCAAACCGGAGCAACACTATTGACCATTAAATCCCGTTCATGTCGATCTTTAACAAAGGGAAATAAAATGCCAATACCCAAGTCAAAGCCATCCATGATGACATACATGATTAAGCCGAATCCAATTATAAAAAACCATATTAGTGGTAAATCAATTCCCATGGCGGTTACTCCTTGTTAATACCTGAATCAAGCACAGGATCCACATTATCGGGTGCAGCTGAAAGTGGTCTTGCGGGTCGATGAGACTGATCATCATCTACCTCATTATGTTTTACAGGTTTCGGCCCGGCACCAACCAGTCGCAACATATAACTAAGGCCGGTGCCAAAAACCAGCAAATAAATGATGACGAAAACAACTAAGGAAAAAGTAAGCGTCATAACCGAATGATTTGAGACCGCATTCTCTGTTCGCATTATGCCATAAACCACCCAAGGCTGACGCCCTATTTCCGTTGTATACCATCCCGCTAAAATCGCAATAACCCCTGCTGGTCCCATAAGGTAGGCGAAGCGTAAAAACCAGCGGGTAGTGAACAGTTTATTCTTATATCGTAGTAGTAGACTAATCATGCCCAGAGCCAACATTAACAATCCTAGACCGACCATAATTCTAAAAGTCCAGAATACGATTGGAACATTAGGTCTATCCTGAGGGGGAAAATCTTTCAGCGCTGGGATTTGTCTGTTCCAGGTATGCGTTAAAATCAATGAGCCAAGATGGGGTACTTCAACTTGAAAATAATTTTTCTCAGCCGCCATACTGGGTAGAGCAAATAAAACCAAGGGGGTTGCTTCTCCCGTTTTATTTTCCCAATGACCTTCAATCGCGGCAATCTTCGCTGGCTGATACTCTAATGTATTAAGACCGTGCTGATCGCCTAAAAAGATTTGTAATGGCGTGGCTATGGCGATCATCCATAATGCCATAGAGAACATAATTCTCACCGCTTCCGTATTATTTTTCTTTAATAAATGCCATGCTCCAGAGGCAGCAATGAATAATGCTGTCGCTAAAAAAGCCCCAACAACCATATGTGCCAAACGATAAGGAAAAGACGGATTAAAAATTACTTCTAACCAAGATACAGGAATTACCTGATTATTAACAACGGTAATACCCGCAGGAGTTTGCATCCAGCTATTCGAGGATAAAATCCAGGTTGCTGAAATTAACGTACCTAAAGCCACCATTAATGTCGAAAACCAATGCAGGCCAGGGCCAACTCGATTCCAGCCAAATAACATAACACCTAGAAAGCCCGCTTCGAGGAAAAAAGCAGTCAAAACCTCATACATTAATAACGGACCAGTAATTGAGCCCGCGAACGAGGAAAAGCTAGACCAATTGGTACCGAATTGATAAGCCATGACTAATCCTGAAACCACACCCATGGCAAAATTAACTGCAAAAATTTTAATCCAAAAATGATAAAGCTCTTTATAAACTGCCTGTTTTTTCCATAGCCACAAGCCTTCTAGCAGAGCAAGATAGCTTGCTAAACCGATAGTGATTGCCGGAAAAATAATATGAAACGAAATGGTAAATCCGAATTGGATACGAGCTAGCTCAAGAGCTGTTAAGCTAAACATAACAACGGCCTCCTAGATAAGATGTAGTAACCTGCATCGTTAAATTTAGAGCAGGCAATACATCTGAGGTTCAGGAAATGGATCATATAAATTATAATTGAAAACAATAAAAAAATAACTCGAATTGCTGCTTTTTTTTAAAAAATTATTCGCTATAAATGCTATGTCTACTCTATGAAAACAGGTAAAATAGGAAGGCGTATCGGCTGCAAATCATTTGAGAAGAATGGGCTTGGAAACTGGTTGCGCTACATAATAATGATCCGCCTGGCAATTTATGACTATCCAAACCAATATCTTGGAGTGATATTATGCGTTTATGGAAAAAATTTCTTAAATTTTATCATTCCTCTGCAGAGAATCGTATTCAAATACATGTGTTTCTCGGATTTGTCATTATCCCTGTCATTGGTATGATTTGTCTTTATCTGTGGGTTACTCATTATTGGATTTGATTTGATTCGCTTTTTACTTCAATTTTCCTGATCTTCGACTATATTTAATTTTCATACAATAAGAATAAACCGAAGGAAGATCATGTTACTGCTAAGGATGGTCCTTGTGACTTTACTAGGCTGTATGCTCATTTCTAATAGCTTTGCTGGAGAAACTCGGGAAATTGCGATAACGATTGATGATCTGCCCTTTGTCGGTTCTGGCACCAGTACCCCCGCCCACTTAAAGCGCACTCAAGAGCGATTCATGGCGATTGTAAATGCTCTTGTAGACCACCAGGTGCCTGCAACCGGTTTTGTCATTGGTGAGGCCGTAGCAAAAAACGAATGGGATTTACTACAGACTTTTCGCAATCAGGGTTTTGCTTTAGGTAATCATACCTATACACACCAAAGTCTCGGTGCAATTAGTGCTGAAAAGTATATTAACGATATTGAGCGCGCAGATGTTCGTTTAGCCCCAGTCCTAACAGAGCCTAAATATTTTCGCTACCCCTATTTGGCAGAAGGTAAAGGCGCAAAAAGACAAAAGGTTCTTAATTACCTTGCAGCGCATCAGTATATAGTTGCCCCAGTTACAATTGATAGTAAGGACTACAAGTTTAACGCACGTTTTTCCCATCTTCCCTACAAGCAACGTGTCCAGTTATTGCCTCAATTAAAAAAGCGTTATTTGAATTATATTTGGGGGCAAACTCAAGCTGCTGAACGACGAAGCACAAACACAAAACAAATTTTACTGCTTCATGCAAATTTATTAAACAGTTTATGTTTGCACGATATTCTACAAATGTATGAAGAAAAAGGTTATAAATTCATAAGCTTAGGTGAGGCTTTGAAAGTCTCATCACCTGGCCCCACAGTCTTTCATAAAAAAAGAAGAGTAAAGAAAATAGCCAAAAAAAATTCTGATGTTGTTTTTACTTACAATATCGAGAATATTCTTGGTAGTGAATGGCAAATATTAAGTCAAATACACAATTTTCCAGATTTAATGGCCAATGAGAAACGTTGGAATAATGCTTCTTAATCATTTGATTGAGGTAATATAGAGCCTAGACCACTACGTCATCCGGACTTCTGCAATCAGTGCCTCTCACGTCATCCAGAGCTGATTTATCCCCACGAAAATGTATAAAAGAGTTGCAGTTTGAAGGTCTTAATGATCAAATAGTCATTTTTTACTGATCTAGATAGAACATGTTTACTGAAAAACTATTATTTAATGCCTTAGTTGAAGGATGT